>NZ_JAODBE010000199.1 GCF_025463795.1 Amnibacterium sp. | reverse complement strand
CGTCCAGGACCGGGTGGTCGGGGAACAGGGAGGCGGTGTGCCCGTCGGGGCCCATGCCGTTGAGCACGAGGTCGAAGCGGGCGCCGGCGGCGGCGAGCTCGGCGGCCGTGCGCTGCACGAGCGCCCGGGCGCCTGCGAGGGCCTCGTCGTCGGCGGTCATGCGGACCAGCCGGGCGGATCCGCGTACCCGAGCTCGTGCCGGGCCGCGTCGATCGTCTCGAGCACCGCGACCGCGGTCGCCGCAGGGTGGTCCGGGTGCTCGGAGCGCCCCTCCGCGATCGCCCGGGCGACCGCCGCCGCCTCGTAGCAGAGGCCCTGCCGGAACGGCCGGCCGAACGGGTCCTCCCACGCGCCGGCCACGGTCCCGTCGGCGCCGACGAGCGTCAGCCCGCTCGCCGCCCAGAACGGTGCCGCCACCTCGATCCGGGCCCGAGCCCCGACCGCGGTCGCGCGCCAGGCGGTCCGCCCGCGGAACCCGGTGGTGACGACGCCCTGCGCCGCGCCGGTCTCGAGCACGAGGGTGGCCTGCTCGTCGACGCCGGTCGCGCCGAGCAGGCCGCGGGCCGTGACCCGGTCGGGCGGGCCGAGCACGAGGTGCGACCACCAGGCGACGTAGACGCCCAGATCGAGCAGCGCTCCGCCGCCCTGCGCCGGATCGAGCAGCCGGCTCGCCGGATCCGCGGATCCGCCGCCCGCGAAGTCGGCCGTCGCCAGCGACACGGGGCCGAGGCCGCCCCGCTCGAGCACCTGGGCGACGACGTCGGTCTGCGGCAGGAAGCGGGTCCACATCGCCTCCATCGCGAAGACCCCGGCCGCGGCGGCCGCCGCGAAGATCGAGCGGGCCTGCGCCGCCGTCACCGCGACGGGCTTCTCGACGAGGACGTGCTTGCCGGCCGCGACCGCGAGCAGCGCGTTGCGGGCGTGCTCGCGGTGCGGGGTCGCGACGTAGACGACGTCGACCTCGGGATCGGCGACGAGCGCCTCGTAGCCGACGTGCACCCGCGGAACGTCGTAGCGGACCGCGAAGCGCTCCGCGCGGTCGGCGCTCCGGGAGCCGACGGCGACCACCCGCTGGCCGGTGTGCCGCTGCAGCGCGTCCACGAAGTCGCCGGCGATCTCGCCGGGGCCGAGCACGCCCCAGCCCAGGGAGGGCGCGTCGGCGGGGTCCGGGGTTCGCGGGGCGGGCAGCGCGGCGTCGGCCATGCGGTCATCCTCGCGGATCCTCGCCATCGTTATGAATTCGTGATGAATGGCACCGGGCATGCCGATCGCAGTGCAGTCTGACGAGGTGCCCCAGCTGTCCCCGGTCGTGACGGCCGTCTCGGTCGCCGCGTCGATGGTCGGCGCCGTCGCGCTGCCCGCAACCCCCTCGAGCCATCCTCAGCCGATCTACGCCATCGGTGACTCGTGGGCGGCCGGGCTCTACGCCGACCCGACGCATGCGCTCATCCAGGATGCGGCGGACGATCTCGGCACCACAGCGGACGTCGACGGGCAATCGGGATCCGGCTACCTGGTCGCTCCCCCCGGCACCGCGACGTACCCGGAGCGCGCCACCCGGATCCCCGCCGGCCCGGGCGCCGCTCTCGTGATCGTGCAGGGCGGCAGCAACGACGTCCAGTCGGACTTGAGCACGCTGCCGGACGCGGTCGCTCGCACCGTGGCGGGTATCCAGGCGGTGCGTCCCCACGCGTCGGTGGTGCTGCTCGGCCCCGGGCCCGACCCGTGGCCGGTCACCGGGGTGCAGCGTCAGGTGGACGACACCCTCGCAGCGGAGGCGGCGAACCTCGGCGTGCGCTACATCTCTCCGCTGCGGGAGGGCTGGTTCACGGCCGACGACGTCGACGACATCATCGATCCGGCCACCCATCACCCCACGGCCGTCGGGGACGCCGTCCTCGGTGCCGAGCTCGCCGCGGAGCTCCGGAACGACGCGCCCCGACCGCAGCGTCCCCGCACCAGCGCGTGGCTCCCCTCGCTCCCGCAGCGGGCCGCTCGCGCTCGCCGAGCTGGGAGGCCGCGCTGATCCAGCCCGACCTCGCGCGCTTCTTCGAGCTGCTGGCCGCCGTGCCGGTCGCACCCGACGCCGAGGCGCTCTGGGACGCGGGCCGGCCCGGCGGCGCGCTGCGGCTCGCGAACCTGCACCGGTACCTCGAGCTCGTGGCGGACGCCGACACGGCACTGATCGCCGAGGCGCCCGGCCACCGCGGCGCGACCGTGACGGGGGTGCCGTTCATGAGCCTCCGGGAGCTCACGGCCCGGCCCGGCCGGATCACCGGCGACCCCGCCGGCGACGGCTTCGCGGTGCCGGAGGGCCCCGCGCCCGCCTGGGAGGCGTCCTCCGCGGTGGTGTGGGCCGCGCTGGCGCGGTGGGGACGGCCGCTGCCCGTCTCCTGGCCGATCGTGCCGCACCATCCGTTCCCCCCGGGGGTCCCGGCCGGCAACCGCACCCCGCGCCCGTCGGAGGTGCGGGACGGCACGCCCGTCGCCCTCGAGCTGCTCGCCGCGTTGCGTGTCCGTCGTGTCGTGGCGGTCGGCAGGAAGGCGGAGGCGGCGCTCGCCGACGCCGGCGTCGACGCGGTCGCCGTGCGCCACCCCGCGCAGGGCGGAGCGGCGCGGTTCACGGAGGGGCTGCTCCGCCTCGCACCCGGCTGACCCCCGGATCCCCGCGGCGCTTGAACGGGGGAGCGCGGAGGGCGCTGTTCCGCGGCAGGATCGGAAGCCGTACACCCGCGACTCGCGGTCCCGCCTCCCACCGGATGCGGTCCGCGGCGTGGACCATGTGCGAGAACCGACGTTCGACGCGCCGGTCGTCCAGCCGATTCCCGGCGAGAGGGCGGCCGCGTGCTCCCGATCCGCGGAGGACTCATGAGGCGGAAACCCGCACAGGTCGGCATCGACGAGCTCGTCGAGGCGGCCGTCGCGGTCGCGTTCGACCAGGGCCTCCACGCGGTGTCGCCGGACAGCGTCGGGGCGCGCGCCGGCACCACCCCGAAGGTCGTGCTCCACCACCGGCCCGACACCGCCGCCTTCATCGCCGAGGTGTTCCAGAAGATCGTCGGCGCCGAGCTCGCCGAGGTGAAGCGGGTCGTGCTCGCACACCCGGCGCCGACCGTGCAGCTCTCCGCCCTGCTCGAGACGCTCGCGCTGCCCGTGCGGATGGACGTCGACTCCGTCTGGCTCGAGTCCTGGAGCCTCGGCCGCCGCAACCCGGCGCTCGGCGCCGCCGTCCGCGCCGAGGAGGGCGCCTGGCACGCCTTCGTCTCGGCCGTCATCCGTCGCGGCGTGCGCTCCGGCGACTTCCTGCCTGCCGACCCGGAGACGGTCGCCCACCTGCTGCTCGCGGTCATCGACGGCGTGAACGCCTACTCGCTGGTCGGCTACCACTCCGAGATCGACCGGATGCGGCTGCTCACCTCGGTGGTGCGCAGCGAGCTCGGCGTCACCGGCGGGGTCGAGCCGGCGGAGCAGGTCGCGCAGGCCTGACCCGGCTCGGCCCGACCGTCCGTGTCCGGCTGGGCGGTCGTGCTCCAGGCAGGCCGCCCGACCTCCTGCCGAGCCTCGGTACCCTGGCCGAGCCCATGATCCCCGCCCGTCCCCTGCTGCTCGGCGTGCTCAACACGACGCCCGACTCGTTCAGCGACGGCGGCCGCTACCTCGACGCCGCTGCGGCGATCGCCCACGGCCGCGCGCTCGTCGCGCAGGGCGCGGACGTCGTCGACGTCGGTGGGGAGTCGACGAGGCCGGGCGCGGATCCGGTGCCGGTGGCCGAGGAGCTGCGCCGCACCATCCCGGTCGTCGCGGGCCTCGTCGGCGACGGCATCCGCGTGAGCATCGACACGCGGTCCGCGACGGTGGCCGCCGAGGCGATCGCCGCCGGAGCGGGGATCGTGAACGACGTGAGCGGCGGCACGGCGGATCCGCGGATGCTCGGGACGGTCGCCGGCTCGGCCGCCGAGCTCGTGCTCATGCATTCGAGGGGGGCCGCCGCGACCCCGCCGCGCTACACCGACGTCGTCGCGGAGGTGCGCGCCGAGCTGGAGCGCCGGGTGGCGTCGGCCAGGGCGGCCGGCATCCCGGACGAGCGCCTCGTGCTCGATCCCGGCATCGGCTTCGCGAAGGGCGCCGCCGAGAACTGGGCGCTCCTCGCCTCCGTCGACGACCTGCGGATCGACGGCATCCGGCTGCTCGTCGGGGTCTCCCGCAAGCGGTTCCTCGCGGCGCTCGCGCCCCACGGCGCGCCCGCCGAGGCCCGCGACCTGCCCACCGCCGTGCTCTCGGCGCTCCTCGCCGAACGGGGCGTGTGGGGCCTCCGCGTGCACGACGTGGCCGCCACCCGGGTCGCGCTCGAGGTCGTCGCGAGGCTGGTGGCATGACCACGGGCGACCGGATCCTGCTCACCGGGCTCACCGTGCGGGCCTTCCACGGCGTGCACGCCGAAGAGCGGGAGCAGGGCCAGGACTTCGTCGTCGACGTCGAGCTCGTGGTGCCGCTCGGCGTCGCCGTCGCGACGGACGACGTGCTCGGCACCGTGCACTACGGGGAGCTGGCGCGCGGGATCGTCGCCGCGGTCGAGCGCGACCCCGTCGACCTCATCGAGACCGTCGCCGACCGCGTCGCCCGCCTCGTGCTCGCCGATGAGCGGGTCGAGCGGGCGATCGTGACGGTGCACAAGCCCCAGGCGCCGATCGGCCTGCCGTTCGGCGACGTCGCCGTGCGCGTCGACCGCACGGCCGAGCGGCTGCTGCGGCGCTCCCACGTCGTGATCGCCCTCGGGGGGAACCTCGGCGATCCGGCGGCCACCCTCGACGCCGCGGTGGCGGCGCTCGGCCGGCTGCCCGGCCTCACCCTCACCGCCGCGTCCCGGCCGATCGAGACCGTGGCGCTCACGGTCGCCGGGCCCGATCCCGACAAGCCCCGCTACGTGAACCGCGTCGCCGTCGGCGAGACCACGCTCGAGCCGCGCGCCCTGCTCGGGGATCTGCTCGGCATCGAGCGCGTGTTCGGCCGGCAGCGGCTCGAGCACTGGGGCGACCGCACCCTCGACCTCGATCTCGTCGCCTACGGCGACCTCCGGATCGACGAGCCGGGGCTGACCGTGCCGCATCCGCGCGCCCACGAGCGCGACTTCGTGCTCGCGCCGTGGCTGGAGGTGGAGCCGGAGGCGGTGCTCCCGGGCCGCGGACCCGTGCGGGACCTCCTCGCCGCGCTGGGGCGCCCCGCATGACCGTGGACCGGGTGCGGGCGGCGGCGGCCGTCGCCGAGTTCCTCGCCGCGATGGGCGAGGATCCGACCCGTCCGGCGCTCGCCGCCACCGCCGCGCGCGTCGCCGAGCTCGGCGCGGAGCGGTTCGCCGGGGTCGGCGTCGATCCGGTGCCGGACCTCGCCGCGGCCGCCGTCGCCGACGTGTCCGCGGCCGGCCCCGTGGCGTTCCGCGCGGTGCCGTTCGTCTCGACCTGCGAGCACCATCTGCTGCCCTTCGCGGGCACGGCGACGATCGTCTACCGGCCCGGCGGATCGGTCGCCGGCTTCGGAGCGCTCGCCGGAGTCGTGGAGACGCTCGCCGCCAGGCCGCAGGTGCAGGAGCGGCTCACCGACGAGATCGCGGACGCCGTCGCGCGGGGCCTGGCGGCGTCGGGCGTGCTCGTCGTGCTGACCGCCGAGCACGACTGCGTGGCCCTGCGCGGGCGCCGCCTGCCCGGCACCTCCGTCGTCACCCTCGCCGCCCGCGGCGCCTACGAGACGGGCCCGGCGCGCGCCGAGGCGCTGGCGCTCGCGGGCGAGCCCGACGACCGGCACGCCGCGCGACCCCCGCGCGGCTGATCGACTCCGCCGTGCTCAGGATCCGCACCGAACTCAGGGCGAACGGATGACGACCGCGGCGGGTGGCACCGGAAGTCCTGGATACCGCGGAGCGGTCACGACGTGAGCGGCGAGCCCGCGATGTCGAACTTCATGCTCACCATGTCGCCGTCGAGCAGCGGCAGCGCCTCGTGCAGCGCCTCGCGCACCGAGCCCTGGCCGAGCGAGGCCCGGTGCGACTCGGCGGAGTCCCACACCTCGAGCACGTACACCCGGTCGGGTGTCGACGGGTTGGTGCCGACCTCGTAGACGAGGCACCCGCAGGCCTCGAGCTCCGGCTTGTAGCGCGTCAGGATCGCGACGAGCTCGTCCCGCTTCCCGTCGAGCGCCTTCAGGCTGCCCATGTTGCCCCACGTCACCCGACCATCCTGCTGCAGGCGCCGGGGAGCGGCCCCGGGCAGCGGCACCCCGCTTCCGCGGCGGCCGCACTGCTCCGCCGCGGGCCGCGGGTCCGCGGCCTCGTGGCCCGCACGCCGTCCGCTCGGATGCTCCCCGCCTGCTCGCGCACCCGGGCACGGGAGGCAGGCCGGGGCGGAAGCGAAGGGCCTCGACTTCCCAGGGAACGGCGCACGGGGGCCAGCATGCTGTGGCGGGGCGGACGCCCTACGAAGGAGGAGCCGTGCCCGGTCTGAACCTGACCCGAGCGGAGGCGGCGGAGCGCGCCGCGCTGCTCACCGTCGACTCGATCGAGATCGAGCTCGACCTCACGCGCGGGTCGCAGGAGTTCGGATCCACGACCACGCTCCGCTTCTCCGCGGTCGACGGCGCGTCCACGTTCGTCGACGCGGTCACGGCCCGCGTGCACGCGGTGCGCCTGAACGGCGAGGACCTCGACCCGGATCAGGTGAGCGACGGCGTCCGGATCACGCTGCCGCGCCTGCAGGCCGACAACGAGCTGGTCGTCGTCGCCGACGCCCGGTACACGAACACCGGCGAGGGTCTGCACCGCTTCCTCGACCCGGTCGACGGCGAGGTGTACCTGTACTCCCAGTTCGCCGTCCCGGACGCCCGGCGCGTGTTCGCGGTCTTCGAGCAGCCCGATCTGAAGAGCACGTTCCGGCTCACGGTCACGGCGCCGGCGCACTGGCAGGTCGTCTCGAACCAGCCGACGCCCGCGCCGGTGCCGCTGCAGGACGGGGCGGCCCGCTGGTCGTTCGCGCCGACACCGCGGATCGCGGGCTACCTCGTGGCGCTGATCGCCGGTCCCTACGCGGTGCGCCGCGGCGAGCTCACGTCCGCCGACGGCCGCCGCGTGCCGCTCGGTGCGTTCACCCGCACGTCGCTCGAGCCCTACCTCGAGGCCGACGAGATGTTCGCGAAGGCGACCGCGGGTGTCGCGTTCTACGAGGCCGCCTTCGGCGTGCCGTTCCCGTTCGAGAAGTACGACCAGCTCTTCGTGCCGGAGTACAACCTCGGCGCCATGGAGAACGCCGGCGCCGTCACGTTCACCGAGGACTTCGTCTTCCGCTCCCACGTTCCCGACGCCATGCGGGAGTCGCGCGCCATGGTCGTGCTGCACGAGCTCGCGCACATGTGGTTCGGCGACCTGGTGACGATGCGCTGGTGGGACGACGTGTGGCTGAACGAGTCGTTCGCGACCTTCGTGTCGTACCTCGCGACCGCTGAGGTGACGGAGTGGCGGGACGCCTGGGCGTCCTTCGACGCGGACGAGAAGAGCTGGGCGTACGAGCAGGATCAGCTGCCCTCGACGCATCCGATCGAGGCCGAGATCCCCGACATCGAGGCCGTGCAGGTCAACTTCGACGGCATCACCTATGCGAAGGGCGCCAGCGTGCTGAAGCAGCTCGTCGCCTACGTGGGCCGGGAGCCGTTCCTGACGGGGGTCGGCGCCTACCTGCGGCGGCACGCGTGGGGCAACGCGACGCTCGCGGACCTCTTCGCCGAGCTCGAGACGGCGAGCGGCCGCGACCTCGACGCCTGGAGCCGAGCGTGGCTGCGGACGGCCGGCGTGAACACGCTGACGCCGGAGCTCGCGGTGGCAGGCGACGACGCCGTCGTGCGCCTCGACCTCCTGCAGACCGCGTCCGACGGCGTGCTGCGCCCGCACCGGCTCGCGGTCGGCTTCTACGACGAGCAGGACGGGCGCCTCGTGCGCACCCGCCGCATCGAGCTCGACGTGGCGGGGGAGCGCACGGCGGTGCCGGTGCCCGACGGGGTGCGCACGCCCGCCCTGCTGCTCGTGAACGACGACGACCTCGCCTACGCGAAGGTGCGGATGGACCCCGCGTCGCTCGCGACCGCGCGCGCCTCGCTGTCGCGGATCGACGATGCGCTCGCCCGCGCGCTCGTGTGGGGCTCCATCTGGGACGCGACCCGCGACGCCGAGCTGCCGGCGTCCGGGTTCGTGCGGCTCGTGCTCGATCACGCGGGCGCTGAGACGGTGTCCGCGACGCGGGCGATCGTGCTGAAGCAGGCCGTGCTCGCCGCGGGGAGCTACGTCGCCCCGGATCGGCGGGCGGCGGCGCTCGAGGAGCTCGCGGACGGCCTGCTCGGCCTCGCCCGAGCCGCCGAGCCGGCATCGGATGCCCAGTTCCAGTTCGCGACCGCCTTCGCGAAGGTCGCCAGGACGCCGGCGCAGCTCGACGCCGTGCAGGCACTGGCGGACGGCTCGGCGGCCCTGCCCGGACTCGAGGTGGACACGGACCTCGCGTGGGGGCTGCTCGTCGCCCTCGTGGCCGGGGGGCGGGCCGGTGAGGCCGAGATCGGCGCCGCGCTCGAGCGCGACGGGACGGCGAAGGGGCGGGAGTCGGCGCTCGAGGCGCGGGCCGCGCTGCCGACGCCGGACGGGAAGACGGCCGCGTGGGCGTCGGTCGTCGAGTCCGCCGCGCTGCCGAACGCGCAGGTCCGGGCGACGACGGCGGGCTTCACGCGGGTGCTCTCGCCCGCGCTGCTCGGGCCGTACGTCGAGCGGTACTTCGCCGAGATCGACGAGCTGTGGGCGCAGCGCGACTTCGCGATCGCGGAGGCGCTCGCCCGCGGCCTCTACCCGGCACCGCTCGCGAGCGTCCCGCTCGCGGTCGCGTCCCGCCGGTGGCTCGATGCGCATTCCGAGCCGACGCCGCTGCGCCGCATCGTGGTGGAGAACCTCGCGCGCGTCGACCGCGCCCTGGCGGCGCAATCCCGCGACGCCGAGTCCTGACCACCCGGCGGGCGGTTTCGGGCAGGACGGGCGTCCGATGACGCCCGAGGGTGTCCGAAGTGGCCCGCCGCCGCGCTGACGACGGCCCAGGTCAGCGGACGGCCGGCTCCAGCAGGGCGAGGGTGCGCGCGCCCGCGTCGAGCGCCGCGCGCACGCCGACGGGCAGCGGCAGGTTCGGGGGCTCGTGGCCGATGTTCACGTCGCCGAGCACCGGCACGCCGGGCACGACGTCGAGCACGACCTCGGCGAGGCCCGGTCCGTCCTCGGTGACCTCGACGGTCGATGCCGGTCCGAACACGAGGCCGTTGATCCGGTCGAGCAGCCCTGCGAGGCGGAGCACGTGGAGGTCGTTCCAGAGCCCCGACGTCGACGCGCCCACGTCCTCGAGGAAGAGGATCGCGCCGTCGAACCGCTCGGCCGGCAGCGCGAACGGGGTGCCCTGCAGCCGCACGATCCGGTTCAGGATCCCGCCGAGCAGCGGCCCCTCCGCCTGACCGGCCCGCCACGTCGCCGCCGCCTCGTGCACCGGCAGCGCGCCCGCCGGATGCGTGCCGGTGAGCACCAGCCGGTAGGCGTCCGCGAGACGGGCGCGCTCGGGCTCCGGCAGCTCATGCCGGTACCCGAACCCGTGGGTGACGAGGTCGCCGTGCACCGTGACGAGCCTCGTACGGGCCGAGAGGGCGAGCTGCAGGCCGTTGATGTCGCTGAAGCCGACGATCGGCTTCGGATCGGCCCGCACCGCGTCCAGGTCGACGAGGTCGAGGTAGGAGAACGTCGTGCGGCCCCCGGTGAGGGCGAAGATCGCGCGCACCTCGGGGTCCGCCAGCAGCCGGTTCAGTTCCGCAGCGATCACCGCCGGCCGTGCGGCGGACCACCAGTCGTGGCGCCCGAGCTCGACGAGCGGCGACACCTGGACGGTGAAGCCGGCCCGCTCCAGCTCCTGCACGCCGTCGTCGAACGCCGCCCGCTCGCTCTCCTCGAGGCCGCTGGAGAGCGCGGCGACGGCCACGGTGTCGCCGACGTGCAGCGCGGAGGGACGGAGGGGGGCGAACGCGGCGGTCATCGGTCCATGCAAGCCGAGGGCGCCGACGGGGGCAACCGGGATCACCCCGGTCGGCGACCGGCGACGGTGGGCCGACGTAGGGTGCCGCCATGCCGGAGCCGGTCGACGCGTGGTGGGAGCGCCGGCGCGCGTCCACGGGCCGCTCCGTGCCCTATCCGGTCGGCAGCTACCGGGGCGAGTGGGCCCGCTACCCGCTGCTCGTGAAGCAGTACCACCCCGACCTCAACCGTGGCATCGCGCTCAGCCAGGTGCCGCTCGCGGCCGACGTGTGGCTGCTCTGGGAGTGCGACTCGGGGCACCGCTTCATCGCGACGCCCGAGGAGCAGCGGATGCGGCCGGGCCGGGAGCGCAGGCGGTCCACGTGGTGCCCGACGTGCTCCGACCTCGCCCTCGGCCGCACGCCGCGCCCCGTGCCCATGCGGCCGCCGATCGCTCGCGCCGTCGACCCCGCAGTCGCGCCGTCCCGGCCCGTCCCGCCGCCGAAGCGCCCGAAGGCGCCTCGGAAGCTCTGCCCCGTCACGCCCGACCTGCCGGTGGGCGAGCCGTTCGTGAGCGCGTGCGCCCCCGCGCCCGCGTCCGCCGCCGAGGGCTCCCTGCGTGCGGCCCTGCTCGAGCGCCTCGCCTTCGACGCGGACCAGAACGCGGTGCGGCTCGGGCAGCCGTTCTTCGAGCACCTCGAGGCATGGCCCGACCTCGTGCTCGGCGACCTGCGGATCGCGATCGAGTACGACACCACCGGGCGGCACGGCCTGGAGCACGTCGGCCGCCGCGAGCAGATCGACGCCCGCAAGGACCGCCTGCTTCGGCACGCCGGATGGGAGGTCGTCCGCATCCGCACCGGCCGCCTGGCCCCCCTGGGGCCCTTCGACGTCGAGGCGGCGGGGGTGTCCGGCCGGCTCGTCGACCGGGTCGTCGACCGCCTCCGCGACGTGCGGGGGCCGCTGCTCGTCGACGCCTACCTCCGGGACCGACCCGCGGGTGGGGGTCCTAGTCTTCGGGGATGAGCGGTCCCCAGCCGGTCGGCGCCGACCTGCACCTCGCCGATGTCGATCCGTCGTCCACCCCCGG
The DNA here is from genome assembly GCF_025463795.1 of Amnibacterium sp. GTDB lineage: Bacteria > Actinomycetota > Actinomycetes > Actinomycetales > Microbacteriaceae > Amnibacterium. The sequence goes on along the minus strand of NZ_JAODBE010000199.1, from coordinate 293 downwards.
CATCGCGAACCGCCGCGAGGCGGTGCGCAAGCGGCAGGGGCACGCCGACGACATCGCCGACCTCCAGGAACGGCTCTACGCCGCGGGCAAGGAGGGCGGGGGGCGTTCCGTGCTGCTCGTGCTGCAGGCGATGGACACCGCGGGCAAGGGCGGGATCGTGCGCCACGTGATCGGCGCGATGGACCCGCAGGGCGTGCACCTGCACGCGTTCAAGGCGCCGACGGCCGAGGAGCGCGCGCACGACTTCCTCTGGCGCATCCGCGCGCAGCTGCCCGCCCCGGGGATGATCGGCG
>NZ_JAODBE010000181.1 GCF_025463795.1 Amnibacterium sp. | reverse complement strand
GAAGAACCGGCTCTTCCTCACCGCCACGTCGTCGCTCTACAGCGTCCACGTCGCCGTCCGCGGCGCTCAGACGCCCTGACGCCGATCCCCGGAGGATCCTCGGGCGCGGCCCGATCGTGTGCGCCATGATCGGCGCGTGACCTCGACCCTGTCCCCCGAGCTCGCCGAACTCGCCCACGCCCTCGGCGTCGCCACGTCGTTCACCGACTGGCGGGGCCGCACGGTGGAGGTCTCGGCCGAGACCGTGCGCCGGGTGCTCGGGGCCATGGATGTGGACACGAGCGACCCGGTCAGGGCGCTCCACGACCACTGGCTGGCGCCCTGGCGCCGCATGCTGCCGCCCTGCGTCGTCGCCATGGCGGGCGAGGCGCGGTGGGTGTGGATGCACGTGCCGCACGGGGACCCGGCGGAGCTCGCCGTGCGGCTCGAGACCGGCGGCGAGCGCGCGCTCGAGCAGGTGCCGCACTGGGTCGACCCGCGCGACGTCGACGGCGCCCTCGTCGGCGAGGCCACGTTCGCCCTGCCCGCCGACCTGCCCGTCGGCTACCACGTGCTCGTCGCCCGGTCGGGCGGGACGACCGCGGAGGCCCCGCTCATCGTCCCGCCGCGACGTCTGCCGCTGCCGGATCGGCTCGGCCGCCGCGGCTGGGGCGTCGCCGCCCAGCTCTACAGCGTGCGGTCGGCGCGCTCGTGGGGCGTCGGCGACCTCGGCGACCTCGGCGACCTCGCCGTCTGGGCCGGCGGCCGGCTCGGCGCGGACTTCGTGCTCGTGAACCCCCTCCACGCGCAGGAGCCCGTCTCACCGCTCGAGCCGTCGCCGTACCTGCCGAGCTCCCGCCGGTTCTTCGCTCCGATCTACCTCCGGATCGAGGCGGTGCCGGAGTACGCGGACCTGTCGGAGTCCCACCGCCGCGTCGTCGCACAGCTCGCCGACCAGGTGCACGCCCGGCTCGACGACTCGGACGTCATCGACCGTGACGCCGCGTGGAACGCCAAGCGCGCGGCCCTCCGGGTCCTCGCCCGCGTGCCGCGCACGCCGGAGCGCGAGGTCGACCTGCAGATGTTCCGGCTCCGGGGCGGCGACGCCCTCACCGAGTTCGCCACCTGGAGCGTGCTCGCCGAGGAGCACGGGAACGACGCCCGCACCTGGCCGCCCGAGTACCGCGACCCGAGGAGCCCCGACGTGGCGGCGTTCGCCGCCGCGCACACCGAGGAGATCGCCTTCACGGAGTGGCTGCAGTGGCTGCTCGACGAGCAGCTCGAGCGGGCGCAGGGCCGCGCGGTCGATGCGGGGATGGCGCTCGGCACGATGCACGACCTCGCCGTCGGCGTGCATCCCGGCGGCGCGGACGCCTGGCGGCTGCAGGACGCGTACGCCCGCGGCATCGCCGTCGGCGCACCGCCCGACCCGTACAACCAGCTCGGCCAGAACTGGGAGCAGCCGCCGTGGCGGCCGGACCGGCTCGCGGAGAGCGGCTACGCGCCGTTCCGCGACCTGCTCGGCGCCGTGCTGCGGCACGCGGGCGGCATCCGGATCGACCACGTGATCGGGCTGTTCCGGCTCTGGTGGGTCCCCGAGAACACCGACGCCTCCGAGGGCGCCTACGTCTACTACGACCATGAGGCGATGGTCGGCATCCTCGCGCTCGAGGCACAGCGGGCGGGGGCGGTCGTCGTCGGGGAGGACCTCGGCGTCGTGGACCCGAACGCCCGGTCCTACCTCGCCTCCCGGGGCGTCTTCGGCACGTCGATCCTGTGGTTCGAGTCGGACGGATCCGGCGGCCCCCTCCCGGCGGAGCGCTGGCGGGAGGCGTGCCTCGCGTCGGTCACCACGCACGACCTGCCGCCGACGGCGGGCTACCTCGACGGCGAGCACGTGCGGCTGCGCTCGACGCTCGGTCTGCTGCCGCGGCCGCTCGACGAGGAGCTCGAGGCCGACCGCCGGGAGCGGGAGGTGTGGCTCGACGAGCTGCGCCGGCGGGGGCTGCTCGCCGACGGCGCGGACGAGGAGGCGACCGTGATCGCCCTGCACCGCTACCTGACGCTGACGCCGGCTCGACTGATCTCGGTCGCGCTGCCCGACCTCGTCGGTGACCGGCGCATCCAGAACCAGCCCGGCACCCGGGACGAGTACCCCAACTGGCGGGTGCCGCTCTCGGGTCCGGACGGCCGCCCGCTCCGGCTCGAGGACGTGCTCAGCTCGAGCCGCGCCGAGCGTCTCGCCGCCGCGGTGCGCTGACGCGGTCCATCACGCTCCACCGGTCCTCGGGCCGGCGCGCCGACCGGCGGCGGAGGGCCACCCGCTGCACGAGCAGCGTGACGACGGCCGCGAGAAGGATGCAGACCACATTCACCCCGAGCTGGATGGCGGCGCCGCCCGCCTCCTCGGGATGGTCGGCGACGAGGGCCGTCCCGATGTTCGCCGCCGCGGGGATCGTCGTCACGCTGATGAAGACGCCGACGAGGGCGCCCGACTTGGACGACGTGAGCGACACCATCCCTGCCGCGCCGGCGATCAGCGCGGTGACGACGCTGAAGACGTCCGGATGCGCGACGAACGACGTGAGCGGCCGGTGACCCGCCATGTAGCCGGCCGGCAGGCCCACCGTGAACCGCAGCAGCACCACGGCGCCGGCGGTCACGGCGACGGCGAGGGGGAACCCGATCAGCAGGGCGGTCAGCGACCGCCAGGCGGCACTCCACCGCCGCTGGACGAGGGCCACCGCGACGGCGGCGAGCGGCCCGAACTCGGGGCCGAGCACCATGCCGCCGACGACGAGGACCGAGCTGTCGGTCAGCAGGCCGACCGACGAGATCAGCGTCGCGGCCATGAGGAAGACGAGGAAGGTGGACGAGAGGGTCGCGTCGGCGGCGGTCCGCTGGGCGACCTCCCGCCACACCACCGCGTCGACGCCCTCACCGGGTGCGTCCCGCTCCGCGGCGTCGATCGGATCACCGAAGGCGGCGTCGACCTCGCTGATCGTGACGGTGCCGCCGTGCTCGATGCAGAGGCCGTGCAGGCGGTCGAGCACGGCGTCGGCGGCCTCCCGCGCCACGTCCGCCTCGATGCGGTCACCGGGAGGCTTCAGCACGGACCCCTCGCCGGTGACGAGGTTCGTCACGCCCGGTTCCTCGCGCAGCGCGTCGACGACGGCGGCGCTGCGGTCGCTCGGCGCGACGACGGCGAGGTGGAGCACGGCAGGGCTGGGTCAGCCGCGGCCCGGGTCCGGGCGTCCGGCGTCCTCGACCACCTTCGTGGCGGCGTCGACGAGCTGGACGATGCGCCGGGCCTCCTCGGGCGTGATCGAGGTGAGCACGTCGTCGAGCCGCGCCTCCGTGTCGGCGACGACGAGGTCGATGCGGGCGCGCGCGTCCGGGGTGAGTCGCAGCACCCTGGCGCGGCCGTCGACGGGGTCGCGGGGCTTCTCGATGAAGCCCGCCACGGTGAGGCGGTTCGTGATCGTCGTGGCGGTGGCCGACGAGACGCCGAGGCGCTGCCGCAGATCCGTGCCGCGTGCCGGGCTGCCGAGTCGCTCGCGGCTCCGGATGAACCGGAGCGCCGCGAGGTCCGTGGTCCCCACGCCGAGCAGCCGCCGGAACCGGGACCGCATCCGCAGCTCGGCGTCGTCGAACGCCCGCAGCGCCGTCACGATCGCGGTCGCCTGCGGATCGAGCTCGCCCACGACGAGCTCCAGCGGCTCGACCGCTGCTTCGACGTCGCTCATCGCACCGCCTCTCGGCCGTCACGGTACAGGCATCGGCCGGGCGGACGTCCAGGAAGCAGGGCCGGTCTAGCGGCCCTCGCGACGCGGCGCAAGAGGGGTGAGGCGATTGCCTTCAGAACCGAGTCATCACGGTACACTCGGGCCCGGTACGGGGGAATCCGTGCGCGATGGGACGACGATGTCCCGCAACGACGGGCAGCACCGCCCGCGAGGACGGACAGCATGACGGACGACGCCCGCACCGCGGCGCTCCCACCCGTCCTCCAGGGCCGGTACCGGCTCGGTCCCGTCATCGGCAAGGGTGGCGCGTCGATCGTCTACCGCGCCCGCGACCAGCTCCTGGGCCGCGACGTGGCCGTGAAGGTGTTCACGGCGCGGGCGGCGGATCCGCAGGACCTCCGCGCGCAGGAGGCCGAGGCGCGCATGCTCGGCGCGCTCAGCCACCCCGGGCTCGTCACCCTCTTCGACGCCGGCATCGACTTCACCGACATCGACTCGCCGCAGGTCTTCCTCGTGATGGAGCTCGTGCGCGACTTCGACCTGCGGGAGCGGCTGCGGCGCGGCCCGCTGGATCCGCACCAGGTCGCGTACATCGGCTTCGATCTCGCGGGAGCGCTCGAGTACGTGCACGATCACGGCATCGTGCACCGCGACATGAAGCCGGCCAACGTGCTGCTGTTCGACGGCGGCGTCGAACGGCCCATGCGGGCGAAGCTCGCGGACTTCGGCATCGCCATGCTGCGCGCCCAGGGCGTGCTGCCGAGCGAGTTCACCACCGGCACCGCCGCCTACCTCAGCCCGGAGCAGGTCGAGGGCGCGGAGCTCGGCCCGGAGACGGACGTCTACAGCCTCGGGCTCGTGCTCATCGAGGCGGTCTCGGGCCGGGTGGTCTACCCCGGCTCGGTCGTCGACTCGGCGCTCGCCCGGCTCGACCGGCAGCCCGAGGTCCCCTCCGGCGTGCCGGCGCCGCTCGCCGCCGTGCTGCGGTCCATGGTCGAGCGCAGCCCCGGCGACCGCCCGACGACCGCGGAGGTGGCGATCGCGCTGCGCGAGGTGATCGTCGACCAGATCGGCGGGCGCCGACCCGCGCCGGCGCCGCACGACGCCGAGACGGCACGGCTGGAGGCGGTGCAGCGGTACAACCTCGTGGACACGCCCCCGGACGGCGCCTTCGACCGCATCACCTCGCTCGCGGCCCGCATCTTCGACGTACCCATCTCGCTCGTCTCGATCGTCGACGCCGACCGCATCTGGTTCAAGTCCCACTACGGCGTCGACGTGTCGGAGACCGAGCGCCGTCGAGGCCTGTCGACGAGCGGCGGCCTGCACGATCACACCCTCGTCATCGAGGACATCGCCTCGGATCCGCGCATCGGCGCCTACCCGGAGTCGGCGGCGAGTCGCAACCTCCGCTTCTACGCCGGGGTGCCGCTGCTCACCCCCGACGGGCACAACCTCGGATCGCTCACGATCATGGACCACAAGCCGCGCAGGATGACCGACTGCGAGGTCGCGATCCTCGAGGACCTCGCCGCGATGGTGCTGCACGAGATGGAGCTGCGGCTCGCCGCACGCCGGGTGGTGCTGCGGCGCGACTGACCGTCAGGCGGTCGGCCGCCGCGCCGGCAGCAGCGCACCACGGCCGAGGATCGGCGCGGCCGCGAGCCACGGCAGCGCGAGAACGACGAGCAGGATCGCCGGGTCGACGTGCGTGACGAGGCCGACGATCGCGGCCCCGATCGAGGCGGCGGCCGAGCGGAGTCCGGCGCCGACGATGAACACCTGCGCCCGCACCTCGCTCGGGCTCTCCTCCTGCCGGATCCGCAGCATCGCCGCGACTCCGGGTGCGTCGGGCAGTCCCGCGAGCGTGAGCGCGACGAGGGTGAGCGGGAAGGTCGGCGCCACGGCCGCGAGCAGGGTGAACAGACCGGTCGCGGTGAAGCCGGCCGCCATGATCCGCCTCGCGGGGTGGCGGCCGAGCCACGACGTCACCGCGGGAGCCGTGATCGCGAGGGCCCCTGCGACCCCGCCGATCGCGAAGCCGGTGAGCAGCCACCCGCCGCCGCTCTCGGCGGCGCCCCGCTGCACAGCGAGCAGCACCGCCACGACGGGCAGCGCGCCGCCGCCGACCTGCACGATCGTGCCCGCGGTCGTCGACCGGGTGAGCGGATGGTGGGTGAGCAGGTGGCGGGTCGCACCGCCGATGCCGCGGGCGAGGGCGGCAGGACGGAGCGAGCCGCCCCGGGGCACGAGCGGCAGCGCCTGCAGCACGACACCCCCGGCGAGCGCGACCACGGCGAGCGCGATCAGCGCGCCGCTCGGCGACAGCAGCACCGTCGCGACGGAGACGAGGCCCGGACCGCCGATGCCGGCGACGTTGTAGGCGAGGGCGTCCACCGCTGTCCCGCGTGCGGCGTCGCCCGGCAGCACCTCGCCGACGAACGCGGACAGGCCGCCCATGAAGACGGGCATCACCACGCCGCCGACGACGAGGGCGCCGAACACGACCGGCAGCGGCACGACGGCGAGGAACGCGCAGAGCACGAGCACCGCGGCGAGCACGACGGAGGCGGCGAGCATCGTGCGGCGAGGGGACCGCGTCGCGTCGAGCAGCGCGCCGATCAGCGGTGCGGCGACGACGCTCGGTGCGGTGAGCACGGCGATCAGCGCGCCGCCGAGGCCGACGTCGTGCAGCTGGATCGCCGCCGCGAGCGCCAGCGCGACTCCGGCGCCGCCGGAGACGAAGCGCATCGGGACCGCAGCCGCCAGGTAGGTGAGCTCGGCCCGTCGTCCCTCCATGTCGGTAAGCCTTCCAGCGCGGATGGTCTTCGGCGCGCACACGCGTCGAAGACGTCGCCGGCCGCGCTGGGCCCCGAGGCGGCGTTCCCGCCTCGGGAGAGCGCCCGGCCTCCGATCTGCGGGACAGGCACCGCCCGAGGGTCCGGAGGGATGCCTAGGCTGCGGCGGTGCCCGAGGATCCACGACCCGTGATCACCGTGGTGGCGGCGCTCGTGACCGATGCGACCGGACGGCTCCTGCTCGTCCGCAAGCGGGGCACCGACCGCTTCATGCAACCCGGCGGCAAGCCGGAGGCCGGCGAGACGCTCCGCGAAGCGCTCGCCAGGGAGCTGGCCGAGGAGCTGCGGCTGACGATCGAGCCCGGAGCGTTCGACGACCTCGGCCGTTTCGAGACGGACGCCGCGAACGAGCCGGGGCACCTGCTCGTCGCGCACGTCTACCGGCTCGAGGTGGCGGATCCGGTCGCCGCGGCCGCTGAGATCACCGAGGCCCGCTGGTGCACGGTCGAGGAGGCCGACGCGCTGGGCGAGCGGCTGGCCCCCCTCGCGCGCGAGCTGCTCCCCTTCTGCTGACGAACCCGTCTGCGGGCCCCGCACAGGGCAGCGGCCCCGCCGCCGCCGGGGACCCCGGGAGGACGACGGGGCCGCATCCGGCCCGGACGGGTCAGGCGCTGGTGCGGATCGCGCCGTTCACGCCGTTGGGGAAGAACCCGCCCTTCGACACCCTGCCGGGGTTGAGGTAGACGATGTTCAGCACCTGGCCGGTCGTGCGACCGAAGGCGATGCTGTTGCCGTCCGTGGGCACGATGTTCGAGTAGCTGCGGCTGCCGATCCCCTGGTCGTCGTCGCCCCTGCCGTCGAGGCTGTCGCGCGCGTTCGAGATCTTCTGCACGGTGTCGAAGACGCTCGGGGTCTGGAAGCCCTGCTCGTAGAGCGCACCGCGGATGAGCCCTGCGTGGTAGGCCTCGACCGCGAGGATGCCGGCGGCCGCCCCCAGGTAGGTCTTGTTCGTGATCAGCGGGGCCGCGCCTTTGTACGCGGTCACGCCGACGTCCTCGAAGATGAACGCTGCGAGCAGGAAGGTCGTGTCGTTCGCGAACGCGTCGAACTTCTGGCCCTTCTTGATGACGCCGGCCGCGACCGCGGCCGCGGTGAACGCGGCGTCGAGGGAGATCGACGGGCGGGCCACCTTGGCGCTGCCGAGCGCCGCGCGGAGGAACTCCACGTGCTGCTTCTCGTCCTTCGCGATCTCGTGCGCGTAGTTCTTGACGAGCTTGGAGCGGAACGGCACCGTGTGGCCACCGGAGACGTGCCCGCGGTCGCCCTTCCCCGAGGTCATGCTGTCCGAGAGGCCCTCGCCGTATGCGGCGCGGAGGTAGAACTCCGCCTCGAGGTACTCGAGGTTGAGCGCGAAGTTCAGGACGGCACCGTCGCTGACACCCCCCGTGTCCGCGGAGGCTGCTGCCGCGGGGAGGAACGCGGCCGCTGCGGCGCCGGCGCCGGCGAGGCCGGTGAGGGTGAGGAGCCTGCGGCGGTCGACCGCCGTCTCCGCACTGCGTTCGATCGCATCCGCGAGGAATCGCTTCTCGTACATTCGGGGGTTCTCCTGTCATCGGGTTTGCGACGGGATGTCGCACCGCCCCGGCGGCCGCGGGTCGCGGTCCGTCGTGGACGATCCGCAAGATAGGAGCGGGATGGTGCACGGCAAGTAGCCGAACCTGGCAGAACGCCCACAAAGGCGATCGATTCGGGACGGGTTCCCGAATCTCCGTCAGCCCTTGTTCTGCGCGAATTCGAGAGGGGCTCCGAATTCGGCCCGTTCACACGGGAGAGCGGACCCCTGGACGGGATCCGCCCGTTCCGTTTCGGTGATCAGGCTTCGGGCAGAGCCCGTTCGGCGATCAGCCGCTTGTACCACTGCGCGCTGTCCTTGAGGATCCGCTCCTGGGTGTCGTACTCGACCCGCACGATGCCGAACCGCTTCGTGTAGCCCCACGCCCACTCGAAGTTGTCCATCAGCGACCAGACGTAGTAGCCCCGCACGTCGACCCCCGCGTCGATCACGTCGAGCACCGCCTGCAGGTGCCGGCGGACGTAGTCGATCCGATCGGCGTCGTGCACCGCACCGTCCTCGACCGTGTCGGGGAAGGCGGCGCCGTTCTCCGTCACCATCAGCGGCAGGCCGGGGTAGCGCTCGTGCAGCGCGGTGAGCAGGTCCGCGAGGCCCTGCGGCTCGATGTTCCAGCCCATGTCCGTGTACGGACCGGGCTGGGGCAGGAACTCGACGTCCTCGGCGCCCGGCCACGGGGTCGCCGCGGAGGGGTTGTGGCCGTCGGCCTGCTGCTTGGGCGCGGATCCGTCCCAGAGCCGCACACGGCTCGTCGAGTAGTAGTTCACGCCGAGCACGTCGATGGGCTGGTGGATCGCCTCGAGGTCGCCGTCGGCGACGAACGACCAGTCGGTGATCTCCTTCGTGACCTCGAGCAGGTCGGAGGGCAGCTCGCCCTCGAGCATGGGTCCGAGGAACGCGGCGTTGCCGAGGGCCGCGACGCGGCGCTGCGCCGCCTCACCGGTCGGGCCCTCCGGCCGGAACACGTGCAGGTTCAGCGTCACCGAGTACTGGGGGTCGTTACGGACGACGTTCCGGAGCGCGGTGAGGGCGAGGCCGTGCGCGAGGTTGAGATGGTGCACGGCCTGCAGGCTCGCGAGCCGGTCGGTGCGGCCGGGTGCGTGGACGCCCGACGCGTAGCCGAGGTAGGCGGAGCACCACGGCTCGTTGAGGGTCGTCCAGGTCTGCACCCGGTCGCCGAGCGCCTCCCCGACCACCCGGGCGTAGTCGGCGAACGCCTCCGAGGTGCTGCGCACGGTCCAGCCGCCCGCGTCCTCGAGCGGCTGCGGCAGGTCCCAGTGGTACAGCGTCGCGACCGGGGCGATGCCGCGGGCGAGCAGCCCGTCGACCAGCCGCGAGTAGAAGTCGAGGCCCGCGCGGTTCGTGGCGCCACGTCCCTCCGGGACGATCCGCGGCCATGCGACCGAGAACCGATAGGCCTGCAGCCCGAGGTCGGCCATGAGGTCGAGGTCGGCATCGAGGCGGTGGTAGTGGTCATCGGCCACGTCTCCCGTGTCGCCGTTCACGACCTTGCCCGGCGTGCGGCTGAACGTGTCCCAGATGCTCGGGCGCCGGCCGTCCTCGTCGGCCGCCCCCTCGATCTGGTACGACGCCGTGGCCGATCCGAACACGAACGACTCCGGGAACCTCATGCGTCCTCCCACTTCCGTCTCTGCGGTGCTGCCCTCCAGTATTCCGCAGCGGGCCGGGGCGATTCCCGGCCCACAGGGGATCCATCGGGATCGCACGCGCGCGGGTCGGCCCACGTCGATACGATGCATGCTCGTTCCACGAGGAGGGATGCGCGATGCGTCTGCGCCGGATCACGGCGGGCCTCGTGCTCGGCGTCCTCTTCGCGATCGGCGGTGCGACCGCCGCGTCCGCCACGTCGCCCGTCGACACCGGCGGCTCGTCGGTCGTCGACCAGGCGAACGCCCTGTCGCCGTCGGACGAGGCGCGGGCACGGGCCGCGGTCGACCGGGTCGCCGGCGACACGAGCACGCGCCTGACCGTGGTGTTCGTCGACACGTTCAGCGACCCCGCGAACGACCAGGACTGGGCGATCGCGTCGGCGAAGCAGAGCGGCCTCGGCACGGGGGACCTGCTCGTCGCGATCGCGGTGCAGGCGCGGCAGTACGGGTTCGCCCGGTCGACCGACTACCCGCTCGCGAAGTCGGACGTGCAGGACCTCGTGACCTCGGACCTGCGCCCGGGCCTGGCCAAGTCGCAGTGGGCGGACGCGACCGTGTCGTTCGCGAAGGCGCTGGACGACCGGCTGGGCTCCGGGTCGTCCGGGGGCTCGTCGGCGGCCACGTCGAACGGATCGAGCGGAGGCTCCGTGTTCCTGACCCTGTTCCTGCTCGCCGTCCTCGTGATCGTCGTGATCGTGGTCGTCCGGGTGCTGCGGCGCCGGCGGGCCGCGGTCACGGCGGGTTCCGGACCCTCCCCCGTCGGTCCGCCCATGGCCCCGCCCGTCGACCAGAAGGCGCTCGACGCCGAGGCGGCGAAGGCGCTCATCGCGCTCGACGACGAGGTCACGACGAGCGACCAGGAGCTCGGCTTCGCCGAGGCGGAGTTCGGCGAGGACGCGGCGCAGCCCTTCCGCGTCGCGCTCGACCACGCCCGGGCGAAGGCGAAGGAGGCGTTCGGGATCCGGCAGCAGCTCGACGACGAGATCCCGGAGACCCCGGACCAGCGCCGCACCATGACCCAGCGGATCATCCAGCTCGCGAAGGAGGCGGACGCCGAGCTCGACGCGCAGAAGGAGTCGTTCGACGCGCTCCGCAAGCTCGAGGCGCAGCTGCCCGACGGCGTGCGGGCCGCCGACGCGGACCGGGCCCGGATCGCGGCCCAGGCCGATGCGGCGGAGAGCGCGCTCGGCTCCCTCCGCTCCCGCTACGGCGACGAGGCCACGCGCGGCAGCGCCGACGATCTCGCGCAGGCCCGCTCGCTGCTCGGGTTCGCGCAGCAGGCCCTCATGCGGGCGGGCGCGGCCGCCGCCGGCAAGGCGGGTGAGGGCGCCGTCGCCCTGCGCGGGGCCCAGCAGGCGCTCGGTCAGGCGGGCACGCTCCTCGCGGGCATCACGGCCGCTCCCGGTGAGTTCGAGGCGGCGAAGCGCCGGCTCGACGCGACCGTCGCCGACACCCGCAGCGACGCCGACCAGGCCAGGCGGCTGCTGCCCCGGGCCGGCGACGACCGCGCGGCGCTCGACGCGGCCATCCGCAAGGCCGACTCGGCCGTCGACGCGGCGGGCGGGCAGGCGCCGAACGCCGCGCTGCCGGCGCTCGAGCAGGCGAACGCCGACCTCAACACCGTGCTCGACCGGGTGCAGGACCGCACCGACCGCGAGCGCCGCGCCGTGCAGGCGCTCCCCCGCGTCCTCGACGGCGCGGAGCGGTCCGTGGAGGCGACCCGCCGCTACATCGACACCCGCCGCGGCGGTGTCGGCACCGATGCGCGGACGCGCATCGTCGAGGCGCAGCGGCAGCTGGACGCCGCGACGGCCGGGCAGCACGACGACCCGGTGTCGGCCCTGGCGGCCGCGCTGCGAGCCCAGTCCCTCGCCAACGAGGCGTACGAGCTCGCCCAGCAGGACGTCGACGACTTCCGCGGCGGCCCGTTCGGCGGAGGCGGCTTCGGTGGCGGCGGAGGGGGCGGCTTCCTCACCGGGGCGCTGCTCGGCGGCGTGCTGGGGGGTGCGCTCGGCGGTGATCGCTGGGGTGGCGGCGGCTGGGGCGGCGGCGGCTGGGGGGGCGACATCGGCGGCGGCGGCGGCTTCGACGGCGGAGGCGGCGGCTTCGGTGGCGGCGACTCCGGTGGCGGCGGCGGATTCTGACAGGCAGACTCGACCATGACTTCAGGAGGAATCAGGCGATGGTGAAGCAATCGATCTTGGGACGGATCTCGCAGCTCATGCGGGCGAACGTGAACTCGCTGATCGACCAGGCGGAGGACCCGCAGCTGATGCTGGACCAGCTGGTCCGCGACTACTCGAACAGCATCGCGGAGGCCGAGGACGCCGTCGCGGTCACGATCGGCAACCTCCGCCTGCTGGAGCAGGACCACGAGGAGGACGTCACGGCGGCCTCCGACTGGGGCCGCAAGGCGCTCGCGGCGAGCGCGAAGGCCGACGAGTTCCGCACCGCGGGCAAGGCCTCGGACGCCGACAAGTTCGACAACCTCGCGAAGGTGGCCATCGGCAAGCAGATGCAGTCGGAGAAGGAGGCGCGCACCGCCGAGCCGACGATCGCCTCGCAGAACGAGGTCGTCGAGAAGCTCAAGGTCGGCCTCGACGGCATGCGGCAGAAGCTGGGCGAGCTCACGTCGAAGCGCGACGAGCTGATCGCCCGGTCGAAGTCGGCTGCCGCGCAGTCGCAGGTGCACGACGCGATGCGCAGCATCGACGTGCTCGACCCGACGAGCGACCTCGGCCGCTTCGAGGCGAAGGTGCGCCGCGAGGAGGCCAAGGTGATGGGCCAGCAGGAGCTCGCCGCCTCGAGCCTCGACACGCAGTTCGAGAGCCTCGAGGACCTCGGCACGCAGACCGAGATCGAGGCGCGGCTCGCGGCCCTGAAGACGGGCACCACGGAGCTGACCGCGACGCCGCGGCGCGCGATCAGCGAGTAGCCCTCCTGAGCATCCGACGCCGGCCCGGCACCCGCCGGGCCGGCCGATGACGCTCCGCACCGCCACGGATCCGGGCGACTACCGGTCGCTGCTGTGGCGGCCGCCGCCGGAGCTCAGGTGGGGCCTCGGTGCCGCCGTCGCGGTCGTCGTGTTCTTCGCGCTCGAGCCGCTCGTCCCGGTGTGGCTCGCGGCCCTCGGCGTGCACCTGTCCGCCACGGGAGGCCTGGCGATCGGCCTCGCCGCCTACGCGCTCGCCGTCGTCTACGCCGTCGTCGTGTCGCGACGCCTCGGGCTCGGCTCGCTGCGCCGCGACTACGGGCTGGCCATCCGACCCGTCGACCTCGGGATCGGGGTGCTCGCCGCCATCGGTGTCGAGATCGTGCGGGTGATCTCCGGCGTCGTGCTCGCACAGGCGACACCGGCGCGCCCGACGACGAACGTGCACCTCGCCGGCTCGACGGCGGGGAACGTCGTGCTCGGGGTCGTCGCGGTGCTGATCGCGCCGGCCGTCGAGGAGCTCGTCACCCGCGGCATGCTGATGCGCGCCATCCGGGCCGCGATCGTGCGACGCACGCCCGAGCCGTCGGAGGGGCGAAGGCACCTCGCCGTCGACGTCAGCGTGCTGCTGTCCGCAGCGGTGTTCACCGCGCTGCACCTGCACGAGGCGCCGGACCTCGTGACCGGGGTCGCGCTCGTGCTCGGCATCTTCCCGATCGGGCTGGTGGTCGCCTGGCTGGCGACGAGGACCGGGCGCCTCGGTCCCGGCATCGTCACGCACGCCCTCGTGAACGCGCTGGCGCTCGCGGCGGCGTTGTCCCTCAGCGGCTGACTCCCGGACCCTGCGCATCGAGGGGGCGCTCGGAGGGCAGGCGCTACGGTCGAAGGGTGAAGCCGCCCAAGCTCTGGCTCCGAGTCCTCGTGGTCGTCGTGGCGTTCTGGGTCGTCCGGACGCTGCGCGCCGCGGGCCTCGCCTGAGCGGGCGCCGCCCGCGCGGGCCGCTTCGGGCACGGCGGGCGTCCGATGACGCCCCGCTGGGCCCGAAACCGCCCGCCAGGCGCTCCGCGGAGCGCTCGCCGCCTCATCGGGGTGCTCCGGCGAGGGCGGCGGGATCCGTGACCGGGAGCCGGCAGACGAAGTCCTCGCAGAGGTAGGCGGCGGGAGCGCCGCCGACGAGGCCCCGCTCGGCGAAGAGCTCGAACCCGGCGTCGGCGAAGACGGCCGCCGCGGCGAGCGACACGATCGCGGTCACCGACGACGGCAGCTCGCGGGCCGCCGCGGCGAGCGGCCCGGCGGGCTCGTCCGTGACGACGACGGTCTGCCGCACGGGCTCCGCCATCGCGAGCGCGAGCCCGAGCAGGCCGCCGAAGCCGATCGGACGGGCGGCGGCCTGGGCGGCGAGCGGGCCGACGGCGTCCGCGGCGGCGGTCCGGTAGCGCTCCTCCCCGGTGAGCAGATGCAGGCGCCATGCCGCGCGGGCCATCAGCGTGGTGCCGGAGGGATAGGCGCCTTCGCCCTGATCCGCGTCCGCCCGCACGCCCTGCGCCGACAGCACGGGATCGCCGCCGCCGGGGACGACGAACCCGCCGTCGGTGAGGCACGCGTCGACGAGCTCGCGCGCCACCACGGCGCAGTCGGGCCTGCCGGTCGCGAGCGCCAGGCTCAGCAGCCCGTCCGCGAGACCGCCCCAGTCCTCGAGCGTGGCGACGGCGGCCGACGGCCGGTCGTCGAGCGAGGCCCGCAGCAGCACGCCCCGGCTGCGATGCAGGGCGAGCACGGCGTCGGCCGCGTCCTCCGCGAGCCGCAGCCACCCCGGTTCCCCGAAGCGCGCCGCGGCCTCCGCGAGTCCGCCGACGGCGAGCCCGTTCCAGCCGGTGAGCACCTTGCCGTCGACCGCCGGCGGCTCGACGCCCGCGCGTGCCGTGGCGTCGAGCCGGTAGTAGCCGCCCTCGTTCCGGCGCCCGTCGAGCACGCTCTCGGAGTCCTGCGCGGATCCGAACGCCCCCGACGGCCGCCGCAGCACGTGCTCGAGGAACGCCACGATGCCGGCCGCGGTGGCGCGGTCGCCGACGGCCGCGTAGGCGGGCAGGAGGAGCGCGTTGTCGGTGAGCATCCGCTCGTAGTGGGGTTCGCTCCAGTCGCGCCGCGTGGCGTAGCGGAAGAAGCCGCCTTCGACCGGGTCGCGCAGGCCCCCGTCGCGCATCGCGACGAGCGCCCGCTCCGCGACGCCGCGGATCCGCGACCGGTCGCCGTCCGGGAGGAGCGGGGACCGGCCGAGCGCGAGCGCCGTGGTGAGCACCGGGGCGACGGGGAACTTCGGCGCGCCGCCGAAGCCGCCGTAGGTGCGGTCCTCATAGCCGGCGAGCTCGGCGGCCGCCCCGGCGAAGTCGCCCGGCGCGAGCGCCGAGCGCGCGGGGGCCGTCGCGTCGAGCCGGTAGTAGCCGCCCTCGTTCCGCCGCCCGTCGAGCACGCTCTCGGAGTCCTGTGCCGATCGGAAGGCGCCCGACGGCCGCCGCAGCACGTGCTCGAGGAACGCCACGATGCCGGCGGCCGTGGCGCGGTCGCCGATGGCCGCATAGGCGGGCAGGAGGAGCGCGTTGTCGGTGAGCATCCGCTC
The DNA here is from genome assembly GCF_025463795.1 of Amnibacterium sp. GTDB lineage: Bacteria > Actinomycetota > Actinomycetes > Actinomycetales > Microbacteriaceae > Amnibacterium. The sequence goes on along the minus strand of NZ_JAODBE010000181.1, from coordinate 64 downwards.
GTAGTGGGGCTCGCTCCAGTCGCGCCGGGTGGCGTAGCGGAAGAAGCCGCCCTCGACCGGGTCG
>NZ_JAODBE010000180.1 GCF_025463795.1 Amnibacterium sp. | reverse complement strand
GCGGCGCGGCGCACGGCGGCGGCGACCTCGGCCGGTCCGGCGGCCGCGTGCTCGCCGACCGGCTCCCCGGTCGCGGGGTCGACGATGCGGATCGTGCCGGTGGAGGGTCGCGTGTCGGGCGCCGTGTCGAGGGTCATGCGGTGATCGGCCTCTCGGATGCAGGTCAGGGCGGAACCAGCCTAGGAACGGCTCGGCAGGCAGGACTGGGCGGGCGCTGAGGGAACCCGGAACGACCGCCAGGAAGAATGCGGAGGTGATCAGCCGCTCCATCGGCCGCCCCGCCGACCCGTTCGACGACGTCGCTCGCATCGCCGTCCTGCGCGGCGGCGGCCTCGGCGACCTGGTGGGCGCCCTGCCGGCGCTCGCGGCGCTGCGGGCCGCGTATCCGGGCGCCGCGATCACCCTGCTCGGCATGCCGGGTCACGCCGCTCTGCTCGAGGGCCGGCCCGACTCGCCCGTCGACGAGGTGGTCGTGCTGCCGCCGCATCCGGGTGTGCGGGACGGGGAGACGGATCCGGACGCCGTCGAGGCCTTCTGCGCCGCGCTGCGGGAGCGCCGGTTCGACCTGGCGGTGCAGGCGCACGGGGGCGGCCGCAACTCCAACCCGTTCGTGCTGCGCCTCGGAGCGCGCCACACGGTCGGTACACGCACCGAGGACGCGGTCCCGCTCGAGCGCAGCATCCCGTACCGCTACTACCAGCACGAGGTGCACCGCTGGCTCGAGGTCGCGGGGCTCGCCGGCGCGCTGCCCGTGGCGCTCGAGCCGGCGCTCACCGCGACCGCCGAGGAGCGGGTGGCCGGGCGCGCGCTGCTCGGCGAGGGCCCGGCCGTCGTGATCCACCCGAGTGCCACCGACCCGCGCCGGCGGTGGCCCGCGCAGCGCTTCGGCGTGGTCGCGGCGGCCCTCGCCGAACGCGGCGTCGCGGTGGTCGTCGTCGGCGACGGCTCCGACCGGTCGATCGCCGAGGAGATCGTGCGCGCGGCCCACACCGCGCTGCCCGAGCCGCACCGCGGGCGGGTGCGCGCCGCGGCGGGCACCCTCGATCTGCGCGGCCTCGTCGGCGTGCTGGCGGAGGCCGACGTGGTGCTCGCGAACGACTCGGGTCCTCGGCACATCGCCCAGGCGCTCGGCACCGCGACTGTCGGGCTGTTCTGGTTCGGCAACGCGGTGAACGCGGCCCCGTTCGCCCGCGGCGATCAGCGGATCCTGCTCGGCTGGGCGACGCGCTGCCCGGTGTGCGGTGCCGACGTCACGCAGGTCGGCTGGACCGCCGAGCGCTGCCCGCACGATCCCTCCTTCCTCACGGACATCCAGCCGGAGGCGGTGCTCGGCGAGGTGCGCTCGCTGCTGGCCGGGGCCTAGGGCCGGCCGTCCGCCGTTCTCAGGAGCGGCGTCCGCCGTTCCGGACGGGTGAGCGCGGCGCGTCGCGCCGGAGGTCCTGAGACGGCGGAAGCGCCGGTGGCTCAGTCGCCGGGCTCGCCGGCGCCGAGGGCGCGGGCCGCCGCGACCAGGGCCGCGTTGTCCGCCGCGACGGATCCGTCCGGCAGCAGCAGGCTGTCCTCGAAGCCGATGCGGGTGTCGACCCGCCGCCGCACGGCGTCCTCGAGCAGCGCCCACGTCGCCGCCCCGTCCCCGTGCTGCAGGCGCGGCACCTCGACCTGGCCGCGGTCGAGCACCTCGTGGATGGCCGCCACCACCGCGAGCTGCTCGTCGGCCTCGCCGCGGATCGGCTCGACGAGCACCCGCGTGATCCGGGAGGCGAGACCGGAGGCCAGCAGGGCCTCGGCGTCCTCGACGCTCCAGACGCCCGCCTCCACGCCGATGGCCGCCCCGAGCGCGGCGTGCGCGACGTCGAACGCGCCCGCCTCGGCGACGTTCACGGACGCGTAGTCGGGCTCGTGCCAGTGCTGCACGCAGGCGACGCGACGCCGGGTCTCACCCTCGATCCAGGCGCCGGTGGTCACGCCGACCGGCCAGCGGGTGCCGTTCCGCACCGCGGCGACGGCCGTGTCGACGACGTCGGGATGCATCTGCTCGCGACCCGCACGGTCCCGCGGATGCACGTGGAAGGCGCGGGCGCCCGCCCGTTCGCAGGCCTCGGCGTCGGCGCGCAGCTCTGCCGGCGAGACGGGGACGGCCGGGTGGTCCGCCTTCGTCATCGAGCCGTTCAGCGTCGCCTGGAGGAGCATGCTCCGACGCTAGGTCGCCATCCTGATCGTCCGGTCAGGCTCGCCGTGGGTCAGGGCCAGGACGGCTCCTCCTCGTGCATCACCGACAGCTCGCGGATCTCGGACCCGCGCGGCGAGGAGAGCGCGAAGACGACCGCGTTCGCGACGTTCGCCGGGTCGTTCAGGTTCGCGTCCTCGCCCGGCGCGTACTGGGCGGTGCGCCCGTCGAAGAAGCGGGTCTTCATCCCGGCGGGGATGAGCGTCGTGACGCCGACGCGGCCCCGCGTCTCCGCGGCGAGCGCCCGGCTGAAGCCGATGACGCCGAACTTCGAGGCGGAGTAGGCGGTCGCGTCCGACACGGCGCGCACACCGAGCGACGACGAGACGGTCACGACCCGTCCGTGGCTCGCCTCGAGCGCGGGCAGGGCGGCGCGGACGACCGCGGCGGTGCCGAGCAGGTTCACGGCGATGACGCGCTCCCACACCTCGCCGGGGATCTCGTCGAGCCGCCCCGGCTTGTCGATGCCGGCGGCGGTGACCACGGCCTCGAGGCCGCCGTGCTCCTGCACGATCCGCGCGACGAGGGCCTCGACGTCGCGGGTCGCCGTCACGTCGCCCTCGTAGGCGGAGTACGGGCTGCCGTCGATCTTCAGGTCGAGGACGATCGGGGTGCCGCCCCCGGCGGCGACCGCGTCGGCGACGGCCGCGCCGAGACCGGAGGCGCCCCCGGTGATGAGCGTGCGGCCGAGCGGGGTCGGGGTGGTGGCGGCGACGGGCATGCGGGTCCTCCTGGACGCTGGTGGTGGAGCGGGCTTCGAGCGGGGTCAGCCGACCGCGGCGAGCGCGGCGGCGAGCTTGGTCGTGG
>NZ_JAODBE010000153.1 GCF_025463795.1 Amnibacterium sp. | reverse complement strand
ACGGCGCGTCCGCCGAGGCCGCCCGCCAGGCGGTCAACGCGATCGCGAACCCGCACAACCCGGAGATCGGCGAGCGGTTCCTCGGGACCGTCGTGAAGATCGCCGCGTTCGGCGCCTTCGTGTCGCTCCTGCCCGGTCGCGACGGCCTGCTGCACATCTCCGAGGTGCGCAAGCTCGCCGGCGGCAAGCGGGTCGAGAACGTCGAGGACGTCCTCGCCGTCGGCCAGAAGATCCAGGTCGAGATCACCAAGATGGACGACCGCGGCAAGCTGTCGTTGGCGCCCGTCGTCGAGGAGCCGGCGACCGTCTGACTCGACGTCCCGACGGCCGAGACGGCCTTCGGCGCTGGCGTCGCGGCGGAGGCCCGAAAGGGCCTCCGCTCCAAGCTCCAGCGCGCCGTCGTCGAGGAGCCGGCGACCGTCTGACTCGACATGTGAGACGAAAGGCCCTCGTTCCTCCGGGAACGGGGGCCTTTTGTCAACCCCGATTCGCAGGAATTCCGGATATGGAATACTGCTGAGGCTCAGTTTGACGTGACGGGGGATATGTGACGAGTCTTGCTCCTGGACCGGTCTCCCGGCGGATCGGTGCCACGGGCATGGCGGTGTACCCCATCGCCCTCGACGGCAGCGTCTTCGGCTGGGCCTCCGACGCCAAGGCGACCTCGTCGACGCTCGACCTCTTCTACGCGGCGGGCGGCGACCTGATCAGCACGGCGGACCACTACGCGGGCGGCCGCAGCGAGATCATGATCGGCTCCTGGCTCGCCCGGCACGCGTCACGCGAGCGGCTCGTCGTCGCCACGAAGGTCGGCAAGCATCCCGATGCGCACGGGCTCTCGCGGACAGCGATGCGGCGGGCCGTCGACGCCTCCCTCGAGCGGCTCGGCACGGACTGGGTCGACCTGCTCGGGCTCGACCACGAGGACCCGGACGTGCCGATCGAGGAGACGCTCACCGCCGCCCACGAGCTGGTGCTCGCGGGCAAGGTCGGGCACGTGTCCGCGTCGGGCTTCAGCGCCGACGGCCTGCGCGAGGCGATCCGCGTCGCGCGCCGGCTGGAGATCCCCGGCATCACGACGCTGCTGCCGGAGTACAACCTGCTCGAGCGCGAGCCCTACGAGCGGGAGATCGCGCCCATCGCCCTGTCCCAGGACCTCGGCGTGCTGCCCCGCACCCCGCTGGCGAGCGGCTTCCTGCGCGGCGACTTCCGATCGCGGCACGACAAGCCGGCCTCGCCGATCTTCGCGGGCGCGTTGAAGTACGTGAACCGCAGGGGCGCCGCCGTGCTGGCGGTGCTCGACGACATCAGCGACGAGGTCGGCCAGCACGTCGGCCGCATCGCGCTCGCCTGGCTGCTGTCGAAGCCGAACGTCGCGGCTCCCGTCGTGCGCGTCCCGACGGCCAGGCAGCTCGCCGACCTCATGCCGGCCGCGAACATCACGCTGACCCCGGAGCAGCTCGCACGGCTCGACGACGTCACCGACTCCTGACGCCCCCCGAACTGGGTTTTTCCTGACCTTCGAGGCGCTCCTACGCTGGACTCGTCCAGGTCAGGGCTCCGCCCGCCGTTGGGAACGGTACGACGGGACACCTTGAGTCACCCGCTGGGGGGCGAGTGACATCTCTTCGGGGATAGGAGGGCGGCTGCTGCGCCTCGTGCGCAGCAGCCCCCGACCTCCTCGTCCCGCGGTGTCGCACCCCGCGATCGGCTCGTCCCGCCGCTATCGTGATGCACCGCCGTGGGGGCGGTCTTCGAAGGAGCGGCGATGACGGATCCGGCCGACGAGCCAGCGCCGTCGCCGCACCCGCCGCGCCGACGCAGGCACGCCGCCGACGAGCCGGTCGTCGACGCCGCGATCGCGATCGTGGAGCGTGCTCAGCAGGCGCTGGCGGCTCAGCCCACCCTCCCGCTGCTCGACGAGCCGTCCGCGCCGTACCGGCTCCGGCCCGTCCCCGGGACGGGCCTCGCCGTCCATCCGGTCGTCGTGTCCGCCGGCCGCTTCGGCACCGCCGTGCCCGCCGTCGAGGCCCACCGCATCCTCGACGCCCACGCGGAGATCGGCGGCACGGCGATCGAGGTGCAGGACTCGCGGAGCGGGCGGCAGGAGGAGACGGTCGGCGCGTGGCTCGCCACCCGTCGGCGACGGGAGCGCACCGCGGTGCTCGCTCGCGTCGGGGTGCCGGACGAGCATCCGGGGTCCTCGGCCGCGGCGCTCACCGCTGCGGTCGAGCGGCTGCGCACCCGGCTGCGCACCGACCGGATCGACCTGCTCACCCTCGCCGTGCACGATCGCGCCACGAGCCTCGAGGAGACCCTCGTGGCGCTGGCGACCCTGCTCGAAGCCGGGCGGATCGGCGCCGTGGCCGCCGGCGCTCATAGCGCGGGGCGGCTCATCGAGGCCCGAGTGGCCGCCGGCCAGCGCGGGCTGCCCCGCTTCGTCGCCGTGTCACCCGTCTACAGCGTGCTCGAGCGGCTGCCCTACGAGGCGGAGCTCGCCCCCACCGTCACCGCCCAGGAGCTGGGCTGCTTCCCCCGGTCACCGCTCGCCGGCGGCTTCCTCACCGGCTCCAGCACGAGCCGGACCGGCCGGAAGCGGCTGAAGGACCTGGACCCGGAACGCGCGGACCGGCTCGCGGCGCACGCCAGCCGGCGGGGGCTGAAGGTCGTCGAGGCCGTCGGCACGATCGCACGGGAGCGCGGGGTGCCGACCTCCGCCGTGGCGCTCGGATGGCTGCTGTCGCGCCCCTTCGTCGTCGCGCCCGTCGTCGGGCCGTCCGCGGCGGGCGAGGTGCCGGCTCTCGCGGCGGCGGCCGCGCTGCGG
>NZ_JAODBE010000091.1 GCF_025463795.1 Amnibacterium sp. | reverse complement strand
CGCAGCTTGCGGTAGATGTCCTTGAGCGCCTCCTCCTTCGTCAGGATGTTGTCCTTCTCGAGCGTCAGCTCGATGGACGCGAACCCGTTGAAGTGCTCCATGATCTCCTCGGTCGTGAGACCGAGGGCCTTGAGGAAGACGGTGACGGACTGCTTGCGCTTGCGGTCGATGCGCACGCCGACCTGGTCGCGCTTGTCGATCTCGAACTCGAGCCAGGCACCGCGGCTCGGGATGATGCGCGCGGAGTAGACGTCCTTATCGGAGGTCTTCTCCTGCTGGCGCTCGAAGTAGACGCCGGGCGAGCGGACGAGCTGCGACACGACGACGCGCTCGGTGCCGTTGATGATGAAGGTGCCCTTGGAGGTCATGAGCGGGAAGTCGCCCATGAAGACCGTCTGGGTCTTGATCTCACCGGTGAGGTGGTTCATGAACTCGGCCTCGACGTACAGCGGGGCCGCGTAGGTCTTGCCGCGCTCCTTGCACTCCTCGAGCGTGTACTTCTTCTCCTCGAGGAACGGGTTGGTGAAGCTCAGCTGCATCGTCTCGCTGAGGTCCTCGATGGGGGAGATCTCCTCGAAGATCTCCTCGAGGCCGCTCTGGGCCGGGAGGTCGGTGCGGCCGGCGGCTTCCGCCTCGGCCACGCGGGCCTTCCAGGCGTCGCTGCCCACGAGCCAGTCGAAGCTCTCCGTCTGGAGGGCCAGCAGGTCGGGGACCGTGAGTGTGTCGGTGATCTTGGCGAAGGAGAGGCGGGACGCCCCTCGGCCGTTCAGAGGAGTGGTGGCGTCAGGCGCAGAGACCAAGGAGATTGGACCTTTCGGTCAGGACCGAGCGCGCTGCGCGATCCTGATTCCTGTCGTGTCGGTTAGGAGAAGCGGCGTGTCCGCGCACTCGAGACCATCCGGGCACCGGCCTGCCTCGAGGGGACGAGGGGCGGGCGCACGGGATCGCCGACCGCAATATGAGGGCGAGAAGTCGACTGGTGGCAAGGGCCGACCAGTGAGCGCAAGGGACAACTATAGGCATGGAAACGCGTCGTGTCCAGCGCGGTGCTTGACCCGGTTCCCATACATGGGCTATAACCGCGCACCACGGGCGGCTGTTCCCTGTTTTCTGCGCGCCGCCGCTCCTGCGGCGCGCGTCGCGGATAGTCCGGCCGGCCGCGCGCGAGCGCCCGGCCTCCCGACCCAGCACACCCCCCGGACCCCCGCCGCTCCTGCGGCGCGCGTCGCGGATAGTCCGGCCGACCGACCCGGCGCCCGTTCCGCCGCGCGGGCTCGCTTAGCCTGGGCGCGTGGCGACGTCGGACTCCGTGCTGCTCGACGGCGGGCTCGTCGCGACCATCGAGCGGGACCGCTGGCAGCCCGACCGGTACGAGCTCGTGGTCGGCGGAACCCCGCAGTCGAGCGTGAACCCGACCGATCCGACGGATCTCGCGTTCGAGTACATCGCCCGGATCGGGCACCTCATCGACTCGCTCGGGGAGCCCGGCTCCCCCATCACCGCGGTGCACTTCGGTGCGGGCGCGCTCACGCTGCCCCGGTACGTCGCGTGGACGCGTCCCGGGTCGCGGCAGCAGGTCGTGGAGCTCGAGCGGGCCCTCGTCGACCTGGTGCGCGAGCGACTGCCGCTGCCGAAGCAGGCGTCCATCCGGATCCGCTACGGCGACGCGCGCGAGGTCGCGGAGCGCCTACCGGAGGGGCTCGTGGGGGCGGCGGATCTCGTGGTCGTGGACGTGTTCGCGGGGGCCCGGATCCCGCCGCAGGTCACGAGCGTGGAGTTCTACCGGCTCGCGGCGAGGCTGCTGAACCCGGACGGGGTGCTCGCGGTCAACGTCGCGGACGGGGCCGGCCTGCCCTTCGCACGGAGCCAGCTCGCCACCGTGCGCGCGGTGCTGCCGGCGGTCGTCGCCCTCGCGGAGCCGCAGGTGCTGAAAGGACGACGGTTCGGCAACGTCGTGATCGTCGCCTCCGAGCGGCCGAGGCCCCTCGGCTGGCTGCCGCGCCTGCTCGCCGCCGGACCGCATCCGGCGCAGGCGGTCGACGGCGACTCCCTCGCCACCCTGATCGGCGGCACACCCGTCGTCACCGACGCGACCGCGACCGGCTCACCCGAACCCGACCGCGGGCTGTTCCTCGAACGGTGATGCGCGCGGCCGTCCGGGGCGGGTCCTAAGGTTCCGCCCATGACGGATGCGGAGGACGTCGCCCGGCTGGCCGCGGAGCTGTTCGCGGCCCATCTGCCCGGCGGCGGCTGGCGCTTCGCTCTCGACAACGCGCGGCGCAGGGCGGGTGCCTGCGACTACGCGCGGCGACGCATCACGGTCTCGCGGCACCTCGTCGCGGGCGCCCCGCTCGAGGAGGTGCGGCAGGTGCTGCTGCACGAGGTCGCGCACGCGCTCGCCGGATCCGGCGCCGCGCACGGCCCCCGGTGGCAGGCGGTCGGGCGACGCATCGGCTACACAGGCCGGCGGCTGCACGACAGGGCCATCGCCGACGACCAGGCACCCTGGGTGGGCAGCTGCCCGGCGGGGCACGAGCACTACCGGTTCCGGCGGCCGAGCGCGCCGCTCTCCTGCGGCGTCTGCACGCGGCGGTTCTCGTCGGCCGCGCTGATCACGTGGCGGCGGCGGGAGGTCGGGGCAGCGGTATGAGGGCGCGGGTTCGCGCCGCCCCCTGCCGCGTGTAGGGGAATGTGCCGGGTGCAGGCGCGCGGGCGGCGTGTCGGCCTACAGCCCGGACATCGGCCTACGGCCGGAACGGCGCACCGCCGGGAGCGGAGGCCGCGACGGCGGGTGCCGGGAGTGGATCCGCGTCAGTCGGTGACGCGGACCTCCTTCCAGAACGCGACGTAGTCGCTGAAGTCGGCGCCGACGCGGTCGAAGGCCGTCGGGTAGGGGTGCGGATAGCTCCACGCGCGGTCCTGCAGCCGCTGACCGTCGACGCTGACCGTGAAGTACTGGCACTCGCCCTTCCACGGGCAGGTGTACGGCGTCGGGCTCTTCTCGAGCAGATCGCTCTTCACGCTCGACGGCGGGAAGTACCAGTTGCCCTCGATCGAGAGCAGGTCCTCCTTCGGCGCCTCCGCGATCACGGTGTTCCCCAGCAGTGCCTTCATCCGAGACCTCTCCTCCGCGGGACGCTTCGGCCCCGAGGGGTGCAACGCGTCCTGCGCGCCCGTGTTCCCGGGGGAACGACCGGGGCGGCCGCACGTGGCCCGCGCGGCCAGGCGAGCCGTCGATACTGTCCCCCATGCGGATGACCGTGATGCTGAAGGAACGCCTCGACGTCCGGCCGGAGGCCGCCTGGCGCGCGCTCCGCTCCCCCACCGTCATGCGGGAGGTGGCCGGGCCCTGGCTGGGCTACGCGTCGCTCGAGGACGGCGGCTTCCCCGCCGTCTGGGAGGACGGGGTGCATCCGGTGCAGCTCCTCGCCGCCGGCGCCGTGCCCGTCGGTGTGCAGGAGCTCGGCATCAGCCTCGACACCGAGCGCCACCGCGGCGTGCGGATCGTGCGCGACAGCGGTTCGGGGCTGGCGGGCCTGCCGTCGGTGTTCCGCACCTGGTACCACCGCATGGCGGTGTCGCCCCATCCGGACGACCCGACGGCGACCCTCTACCGTGACCGGCTCGAGTTCGACGCCGGGCCGGCGACCGCCGCGATGTGGCCCGGGCTATGGACCCTGTGGCAGTGGCGCGGCCTGCGCCTCAAGCAGCTCGCTCCCTCGTTCGACGAGCTGCCGCCCGAGTCGGCGGACGACGCCGCCTGACGCGTCAGCGGTTCAGAAGGGCGAGCACGGCCGTGGCGCCGTTCACGAGGATCGCCAGCACGGTGAGCCAGACGAGGCCGCCCTTGCGCGAGCCCTTCACGAGCACGAGCACCACGAGCACCACCTCGAGCGGCACGGCGAGGTACAGCAGCGGGATCGACGTCGAGACGAACCGCTGCACCGGCGCGAACGCGGCGACGAACAGCAGCAGCCCGAGCACGAGCTCGAGCACGGCGAGGGCGGCCCCGCCGCCCGCCTTGCGGAATCGGAACGCCGCGTCGACGACGGCGAGCGCCGCGCCGGCCACGGCGAGCACCGGCACCCCCACCGGGAGCACGATCACGGGGGCGGCCTGGATCAAGGCTTGCTGAAGGGTCGGCACGGCGGCCGAACCTACCGACTCCGGCGCGACGGCCGGGCCGTGAACCGCCGACGTCAGCCGAGCACGCCGACCGACGCGAGCGCCGCCCGCACCAGCGCGCCGCGCCCACCCTCGGTCTCGCGCACGATCGAGTCGCTCGCCGCCTCCTGCGGCGTCATCCAGGTGAGCTCGAGCGCGTCCTGCCGCGGATCGCAGGTGCCCGTGACCGGCACCACGTAGGCGAGCGCGACGGCGTGCTGCCGGTCGTCGGTGTACTGGGTGATGCTCGGCGTCGGGAAGTACTCGGCCACCTGGAACGGCACGGGGCTCGCCGGAAGCTGGGGGAACGCCATCGGCCCCAGGTCCTTCTCGAGGTGCCGGAAGAGCGCGTCGCGCAGCGTCTCCCCGAACATCACGCGCCCCGACACGATGGTGCGCGTGATGGTGCCGCTCATGCCGACGCGCAGCAGCAGCCCCACCTCGGTGACCCGGCCCATCCCGTCGACGCGTACCGGGACGGCCTCGACGTAGAGCAGCGGCAGCCGGCGCCGGATGAGCGCCAGCTCGTCGTCGCCGAGCCAGCCCGGATTCGGATCAGGGGTCCCCACGGTGCTCACGCCCCCTTTTCTACCCGCCCGGGCGCGTCGCGGTGGACCGAGCGGCCGTTCGGAGGGCACTGGCAGGATCGCGGCATGCGGATCGACGACGCGGCTGCGCACTCCTCAGGCCCTGCGGACGCGGACTCCCTGCTCCTGCTGCTGCACGGCCGCGGCGCCGACGAGCACGACCTGCTGCCCCTCGCGGAGGCGCTGCACCTCCCCGACAGGGTCGTCGCGCTGCGCGGTCCCGTCCCATGGCAGGGCGGCAGGGCCTGGGCGGAGCGCACGGCGGACGACGGCGGCGGCCTCGGCATCCAGGAGGCCGCCTCGGCGGTGCTCGAGTGGCTCGACCGCGAGGCCGCGGCGGGCCGGGGTGCGGAGCGGATCCGGCTGCTGGGCTTCTCGCAGGGCGGTGCGGTGGCGCTGCAGCTGCTGCGCACCGCTCCCGCGCGGTTCTCCAGGACGGTCGTGCTGTCGGGCTTCGTCGCCATGCCGGACGGGCCGGCGGACACGGAGCTCCGACGGCTGCGGCCCGCCGTGTTCTGGGGACGGGGCGCGATCGACCCGGTCATCCCCGCGTCCGCGATCGACGTCACCCGTGCCTGGCTCGAACGGCACGCGACGTTCGACGAGCGGGTGTACCCGATGCTCGGCCACGGGGTCGCGGAGGCCGAGCTGGCCGACGTCGCCGCCTTCCTCGGGGGCTGAGCGCCCCCGTCGGCCGCGCAGCGCTGTCGGCGGCGTGGTGCACAATCCCCTGACCATGCACGAGGTGCTCGACGCCTTCGGAGCCGCGACCCGCGAGTGGTTCGTCGGCGCGTTCCGCGCGCCCACCCCGGCCCAGTCGGGCGCGTGGCAGGCGATCGCGAAGGGTGGGCACGCGCTCGTCGTCGCCCCGACCGGCTCCGGCAAGACCCTCGCCGCCTTCCTCTGGGCGATCGACCGGCTCGCGCACCGTGACGCCACGGAGACCACCGGCACCCGGGTCCTCTACGTCTCGCCCCTGAAGGCGCTGGCCGTCGACGTCGAGCGCAACCTGCGCAGCCCGCTGGTCGGCGTCACGCAGACCGCGAAGCGGCTCGGCTCCGCTCCCCCGCCGGTCCGGGTGGGCGTGCGATCGGGCGACACGCCGCAGGCCGAGCGACGGGCGCTCTCCGCGGATCCGCCCGAGATCCTCATCACGACGCCCGAGTCGCTCTTCCTCATGCTCACGTCCCAGGCGCGCGAGACCCTGCGCTCGGTCGACACCGTGATCGTCGACGAGGTGCATGCCGTCGCCGCCACAAAGCGCGGCTCGCACCTCGCCCTCTCGCTCGAACGGCTCGACGCCCTGCTCGAGAAGCCGGCGCAGCGCATCGGCCTCTCCGCGACCGTGAAGCCGGTCGAGGAGATCGCCCGATTCCTCGGGGGCCGCGCGCCCGTCACCGTCGTCGCGCCCGTCGCGCAGAAGACCTTCGATCTGTCGGTCGTCGTGCCGGTCGAGGACATGGCGGATCCGGACCTCGGCAGCGGGTGGCCGAAGGACGAGCCGCAGACGGGCCGGCGCGAGGGCTCGGCGGCCGGCGCCGTGTTCGACCCCGACGATCCGCTGCCGCCCCGCACCGGCTCGATCTGGCCCCACGTCGAATCCGCCATCACCGACCTGGTGCTCGAGCACCGCTCGTCGATCGTCTTCGCGAACTCCCGGCGACTCGCCGAGCGCCTCACCGCACGCCTCAACGAGGAGTACGCGGAGCGGCTCGAGCACGAGGCCGCCGAGGAGACCGAGGTGGCGGAGGAGCTCGCGATCGCGGGCGCCCTGCACGACCGCGGCACTCCCGCCGCCGTCGCGGCGCCCGCGCAGAGCGGATCCACCCGCGGCGCAGCCCCCCTGCTCGCGCGAGCGCACCACGGCAGCGTCAGCAAGGAGCAGCGGGCCGACATCGAGGACGATCTCAAGTCCGGGCGCCTCCGCTGCGTCGTCGCGACGTCGAGCCTCGAGCTCGGCATCGACATGGGCTCCGTCGACCTCGTCGTGCAGGTGGGCGCTCCCCCGTCCGTGGCGAGCGGCCTGCAGCGCGTGGGCCGCGCGGGCCACCAGGTGGGCGAGATCAGCACCGGGGTCGTCTTCCCGACGCACCAGGCCGACCTGATCCACGCGGCCGTCGCCGCCGACCGCATGGTCCGGGGCGAGATCGAGTCCCTCCGCGTGCCGGCCAACCCCCTCGACGTGCTCGCCCAGCAGACCGTCGCCGCAGCCGCGCTCGACACGATCGACGTCGAGGCCTGGTTCGACGTCGTGCGCCGCAGCGCCCCGTTCGCCGGGCTCCCCCGCTCGGCCTACGAGGCCGTGCTCGATCTGCTCGCAGGCCGGTACCCGTCCGACGAGTTCGCGGAGCTGCGCCCCCGCCTCGTCTGGGACCGTGACGCGGGCACGATCACCGGGCGGCCGGGCGCCCAGCGGCTCGCCGTCACCTCCGGCGGCACGATCCCGGACCGCGGGCTGTTCGGGGTCTTCCTCGTCGGCGGCCAGTCCGGCGGCGCCCGCGTGGGCGAGCTCGACGAGGAGATGGTCTACGAGTCGCGGGTCGGCGACGTGTTCAGCCTGGGCGCCACGAGCTGGCGGATCCAGGAGATCACCCACGACCGGGTGAACGTGCTGCCCGCATTCGGGGAGCCGGGCAGGGTGCCGTTCTGGAAGGGCGACGGCCTGGGTCGGCCGGTCGAGCTCGGCCGTGCCGTCGGCGCCTTCCAGCGCACCCTCGCCTCGTCCGGGCCTGCGGATGCGACCGATATCGCGGAACGGATCGGGCTCGACGAGCGCGCGGTGCGCAACCTGCTGCGCTTCGTCAGCGACCAGGCCGAGGCGACCGGCAGCGTGCCGAGCGACCGGACCCTCGTGCTCGAACGCTTCCGAGACGAGCTCGGCGACTGGCGGATCGTGCTGCATTCCCCGTACGGCATGCAGGTGCACGCCCCGTGGGCCCTCGCCATCGGCGCCCGGCTCGCGGAGCGGTACGGCATCGAGGGCGGTGCGATGGCCGCCGACGACGGCATCGTGCTGCGCATCCCCGACACCGAGGCGGAGCCGCCGGGAGCGGACCTCGTCGCGTTCGATCCCGACGAGCTCGAGTCGATCGTCACCACGGAGGTGACCGGGTCCGCGATCTTCGCGTCCCGGTTCCGGGAGTGCGCGGCGAGGGCCCTGCTGCTCCCCCGCTACAACCCGGCCCGCCGGTCCCCGCTCTGGCAGCAGCGGCAGCGGGCCGCGCAGCTGCTCGACGTCGCGAAGAAGTACCCGACCTTCCCGATCATCTTCGAGACGATCCGCGAGGTGCTCCAGGACGTCTACGACCTGCCTGCGCTCAAGGAGCTCGCTGCCCGGCTCGAGTCGCGCGCGGTGCGCGTCGTCGAGGTGGAGACGCCGTCCGCCTCGCCGTTCGCGCGCAGCCTGCTCTTCAGCTACGTCGGCGCCTTCATGTACGAGGGCGACAGCCCCCTCGCGGAGCGCAGGGCGCAGGCCCTCGCGCTCGACTCCACGCTGCTCTCCGAGCTGCTCGGCCGGGCCGAGCTGCGGGAGCTGCTCGATCCCGCCGTGCTCGAGCGCATCGAGCTCGAGCTGCAGCGCCTCGACCCGGAGCGCCGGCTGCAGGGGGTGGAGGGCGCTGCCGATCTCCTCCGGCTGCTCGGCCCGCTCACGGTGGACGAGGTGGCCGCTCGGCTCCACGACGGGGAGGGCGAGGTGATCCGTCCCGCGGCGGCCGCCGCCCTGATGGAGGAGCTGGTGAGCAGCCGGCGCGCGATCACCGCGAGCTGGGCGGGCCGCGACCGGTACGCGGCCATCGAGGACGCGAGCCGGCTGCGCGACGCGCTGGGGGTGCCCCTGCCGATCGGTGTGCCGATCGCGTTCGTCGAGCCGGTGCCCGATCCGCTCGGCGACCTCGTCGGCCGGTTCGCACGGACCCACGCACCGTTCGCCGCATCCGCGGCGGCGGAGCGGCTCGGGCTCGGTGTCGCGGTCGTGACCGACACGCTGCGCCGCCTCGCGGACGAGCGGCGCGTCACGGAGGGGGAGTTCCGTCCTGGCGGCAGCGGATCCGAGTGGTGCGATGTCGAGGTGCTGCGGCGGCTGCGGCGGCGCTCGCTCGCCGCGCTGCGCCGCGAGGTCGAGCCCGTCGATCAGGGGGCGTTCGCGCGCTTCCTGCCGGAGTGGCAGCACGTCACGGGCCGATCGGCGCTCACCGGCGTCGACGGGGTCGCGGCCGTCGTCGAGCAGCTGGCCGGGGTGCCGATCCCCGCATCCGCCTGGGAGTCGCTCGTGCTGCCGTCGCGGGTGCGCGACTACCGGCCAGGGATGCTCGACGAGCTCACCGCGACGGGCGAGGTCGTCTGGTC
This sequence comes from Amnibacterium sp., assembly GCF_025463795.1. Lineage (GTDB taxonomy): Bacteria > Actinomycetota > Actinomycetes > Actinomycetales > Microbacteriaceae > Amnibacterium. Next base: position 302 of record NZ_JAODBE010000091.1, on the reverse strand, counting down.
GGGCGCCGGCCGCATCGCCGGCAACGACGGCTGGGTGGCGCTGCACCTCGCCGACGCCGTGCCGCTCACGCTGCCCGCTGCCGAGGAGGCGGAGCACTCGCCCCTCGAGCGCGAGGTGCTCGCCGCGCTCGGTGGCGGCGGCGCGTTCTTCTTCCGGCAGCTCGCCGACACGGTCGGGGCGACCGAGGACGCGGCGCTGCAGGAGGCGCTCTGGAACCTCGTCTGGGCCGGCCTCGTCACCAACGACACGTTCGCCCCGGTCCGCGCCCTCACCGGCAGCGGCGGCACCGCGCACCGCGCGC
>NZ_JAODBE010000053.1 GCF_025463795.1 Amnibacterium sp. | reverse complement strand
CGGCCCTCCCGCTGCTGCCCAAGCGACAGGCCGCCCGGTGCGAAGGCGCCGAACATGACCACACTTTGACAACACTCGTTCGTCAGAACCGGGGGTCACGCCAGCTCCCAGGATGCGGCGCACAGTGGCTTGGGGCTGAAGATGTGCTGATAGCGAGACTGCGGAGCGACGGTCACGGACTGTGCCGTCTGCCCGCAATCGAGACATGGCGGTGTGAGGCCCGGCGTCGCCGCGCTCACGCGCACGGCGTCGACAGCAATAGCTCCGACATCGTTACGGCCCTGCGGAGCCGTCACCACTCGGTGAGCGTCCACACCTCCGGGCGGAGCGCGGCGCCCTGCACCTCCGCGAACGCGCTCGCCGAGGTCCGGAACTGCGCGAGCGCCTCCTCCTCCCGCCCTGCCGCGTGCAGGAGGTCCGCCATGTGGGAGTGCAGCGCCGCGAGGCGGTGGAGGTCGCCCTGCTGCTCCGCCCGGTCCAACGCCTCCCGGGCGTAGCGGGCCGCGGCGTCCGCGTCGCCGGCCGCGGAGGCCGCGTGCGAGAGGTTGTTCAGCGCGGCGATCTCGAGGTCGCGGTCGCCGATCTCGCGCGCGAGCTCGACCGCTCGGCCGAGTCGGTCCGTCGCGACGGTCCAGTGCCGGTGCGCCTGCTCGATGACACCCAGCACGTTCATCGCCTGCGCGAGCGCGGCCCGATCGCCGTCACCCGTCGCGGCCTCGGCCGCCTCCTCCGCGAGGCGGCCGGCTTCCACCGGATGCCCCATGCGGTGCTCGACGAGCGCGAGATCGGCCAGGATCCGGGCCCGGCGATCTTGGGAGCCGGGAGGGATGAGATCGAGCGCCGAGTGGAGGTGGGCCCGCGAAAGCTTCCAGTCGCCGAGCCGGTCGTGGACCCCGGCGATCGCGTGCTCGATGACCCGCTGCCGAACGGTGTCCCCCTCCGCGAGCGCGACGGCCTGGTCGAACGCGACGAGCGCCTCGGCGTACCGGCCGAGGCGGACGAGCGACGTGCCCATCGCCTCCCGCACCTCCAGCGGCGCGTGGCCGAGAGCCAGCGCCGCCTCGAGCTGCTGGAGGGCTTCGGCATGGGCGGCCAACCGGGTCGAGGCCCTGGCCGCCGTCAGGTACCACGCCCCGGCCTCGTCGTCCCGACCGGCACCGGCGAGATGGCGGGCGACCACACCGGCCGGCGCGGCGATCGGGTCGACGGTCCCGCGGCGGGCGAGCAGGTCGGCGACCCTGCCGTGCAGCAGTCGGCGCCGCGCAAGTGAGAGGCCGGTGAGCGCGAGGTCGCGCATCAGATCGTGCGGCACGTCGTAGCCGGGACGATCGGTGCGTTCGACGAGCAGACCGCGGGCGATCGCGTCCTCGATGGCGTCGACCGTCTCCGCCTCGTCCCGCCCGCAGGCCGCGCGGAGGAGCTCCGGGTCGGCGACCGTCGCGATGACGGCCGCGGCGCCCACCAGCTGCCGGGTCAGTTCGGGTGCCGCGTCGAGCCGGGCGGCGACGAGGTCGCGCACTCCGCGACCCTCGTCGAGCGCACCGACGGCGGCCGCGTACTCGCGAACGAGCAGCGGGAGGCCCCGGGTCCGCTGCAGCACCTCCTGGGCCTCAGGGGCGCGCGGTCCCAGCAGCCGGGCGACCGAGTCCAGGCCCAGCGGCTCGACCTGGATCACCTCGCCGACCTCGGCGATGGCACGGGGCAGCTCCGCCTCACCGCTCCCGCGCGACCAGGTCGCGAGCACGAGGACTCCGGGGGGCAGCCGCCGGACGACGTAGCCCAGGAGGGTGGAGGAGGGGCCGTCGAGCAGCTGCGCGTCGTCCACGACGAGCAGCACGCGCTGATCGCGGCCGATCTCGGCGAGCACGTCCCGAACCGCCTCGTGGAGGCGGCGGAGGTCGCCGGGGCTGCGGATGACCTGGTCGCCCTGCGGGTCGACGATCGGCGCGAGGGCGGCGAACGGGTCGCCCGCGGCGCCGAGGCGGTCGGCGAGCGCGGGATGTGCCGCGAGTAATCTGCGCACCAGATCCGCTGACGCGACGAATGCGAGCCCGCGCTCCGCCGCGTGCCCCGAGATCGCGACCACGGCTCCGCCGTCGGCCGCGCCGTGCTCTGCGAGCCGGCGGACGAGCGCGGTCTTGCCGACGCCGGGGTCGCCGACCAGGCCGACGGCGCGCCCGGTCCTCGCCAATCGCCGCCACGCGGCGTCGAGAGAGGCGAGCTCCGCGTCCCTGCCGACGAGCGCGTCGATCCGCCTGGCAACGGGCGGTGGCGTGCGGGGCGAGACGGGGACGCGCTCGGGGGCGGCGAGACGATCGCCACGGATGTCGTCATGGAGCGCCAGCGTCTCCGGGAGCGGAGGGACCCCGAGCTCGCGGTCGAGCAGCCGCACCAGTGCGCGATAGGCGCCAAGCGCGCCGGGACGGTCGCCCGACCAGGCCAGCACGCGGATGAGGCCGGCGTGGGCCGGCTCGGACAGCGGATCGATCTGCACCCGACGCCGCGCGAACCCCAGCGCGGCAGGAAGACGGCCGTCATCGACCGCCCGGCTCACCAAGCGCGCGAGCAGCTGGGACAGCTCGTCGCGGAGCAGGTCGCCGGTCGCCAGCTGCCAGTCCTCGAACACCGCGCTGTCCCGCAGGGAGAACCCGGCGAGGAACCCGTCGACAGCGAGGTCGGCGGCACGGGTCAGCTCCGCGGTCCCGTTGGCGCGAGCGAGCCGCCGGAACTCGGTCACGTCGCACTGGAGCAGCCCGTGGTCGAGACCGATCGTCGAGGGCGTCGAGATCAGGCACGGGCCGATCGCGGAGGTCACCGACAGCGTCCGCCGCAGCGCCGCCCGCGCCCGCGTGCCGTCCAGCTCCGGCCAGAGCATGTCCGCGAGTGACTCGCGGCTGTGATCGATACCGCTCTCGGCGATCACGGCGAGCAGCGCGAGGGCCTTGCGGGTGTCGAAGCTCACCGGCCGACCGTCCCGGAGCACCCGCGGCGTGCCGAAGAGGCGGAGGTCCACGAGGTCGGTGCGATCGCCCATGACCGCTCCTCCGTAACGCCGGTGACCTCTGGATGCGTTCCGCATGATCGCAGATCGGGAGGCTTCGTAACGATCCCGGAACGGCGCCTGCGCAGGATCGACGTATCGAGCGATCGAGGAGGCGCAGATGACCCGCACGGTCGAGAGCCGCGAGGACGGGAAGGTCGTGACCGATCCCCCGGTCGTGCTGACCCGCACACCTGGCGTCGCCACCGAACCCGCACCTCGGCGCGGGGCTCGGCGACGGGCGGCGAAGGAGGCGCGCGCAGCGCGGAAAGCTGCACGACGCGCGGAGCTGAACCCGACCGACTCTCGCGCGACCACCATCGAGGTCCGCATCGACCCGGGCGATCCCCTCCTCACCTTCCTTCAGGACGCCCCCGGTCCCCTCGAGATCAAGACGCTGCCGCCGACGTCACCTGCCGTCGCCCGGCTGCGGGAGCAGGGGGCCCAGGTCGTCGTGCCGCTCATCACCTCAGGCGAGCTCGTCGGCGTGCTCGCGCTCGGCCCACGGCTCTCGGAGCGCACCTACACGCGGAACGACCGGCGGCTGCTCGACAGCCTCACGCGCTACGCAGCCCCGGCCCTCCGGCTCGGGCAGGTGATGCGGCAGCAGGAGAACGAGGTCCGCGACCGCGAGCGCATCGAGCAGGAGCTGCACGTCGCGCAGCTCGTCCAGCAGCAGTTCCTCCCCGCCGAGCTGCCGGAGCTGGGCGGCTGGCACGTGGCCGCGTTCTACCGCCCGGCGCGGACCGTCGGCGGCGACTTCTACGACGTGATCCAGCTCGCCGACGGCCGTGTGATGGTCGTGACCGGCGATGTCACCGACAAGGGCATCCCGGCCGCGCTCGTGATGGCGAGCACGACCGCGCTCCTCCGGTCCGCGGCGGAGGTGACGAGCTCACCGAGCGAGGTGCTTCGGCGGGTCAACGAGCTGCTGATCCCTCAGATCCCGATGAACATGTTCGTCACATGCCAGGTGCTGGTGATCGAGCTGGACACCGGACGCACGCTCTTCGCGAACGCGGGCCACAACCTCCCGTACATCAGCCGCGCGGGTCAGGTGGTGCAGCTGGCGGCCCGAGGAATGCCTCTGGGTCTCATGCCGGGTAGCCGCTATGACGACGTCGAGACGGTCATCGAGCCCGACGACATCGTGCTGCTGTACAGCGACGGCATCACCGAGCAGCACGACAGGGCCGGCGAGATGTTCGGGTTCGGTCGCACCGGCGAGGTCGTGGCCGGTGCCCGATCGGGCGATGAACTCGTCGACCGGGCGATCGAGTCGCTCTCCGCGTTCTCCGTCGGCGTCGAGCAGGAGGACGACATCACGCTCGTCACGCTCCACCGGGGGCGCTCCTCCGGCTACCACGACACCGTGAGCTTCGCCGTGCCGAGCATCGCGGGCGGCGAGCGCGACGTGATGGACCGGGTCGCCGCGATCGTCGAGGGCGCCCTCCCCGCACGGCGGCTCGAGGACCTGAAGACCGCCGTCAGCGAGACGGCGATGAATGCGATCGAGCACGGCAACCGCGGCGACCAGAACCTCGACGTCGAGGTCGTGGTGCGCCGCACCGCCGAGTCGATCACGGTCGACGTCGCGGACTTCGGCCGGGGTCGTCGGAGCGAGGCCGACATCCCGGACATCGACCTGAAGCTCGCCGGGCTGCAGGCCCCGCGCGGCTGGGGTCTGTTCCTCGTCCGCGAGCTCACGGACCGGGTCGAGGAGATCACCGACGGCGACCGGCACATCGTCCGGCTCGTCATGCACACCACCGAGCACGAAGGGAACGAGTCATGAGCCTGACCTTCGCGACCGAGGAGCGAGGCGGCACGATCGTCGTCCACCTCTCCGGTCGCATCGACCGAGACGCCACCACGGCGTTCGAGGAGGTCGCCGCCTCCACCTCAGCGGCGACGGACATCGAGCTGGTCTTCGACGACGTCGACTACATCAACTCGACCGGGATCGCCATCATCGTCGGCCTGCTCGCTCGCGCCCGCAGCCGTCGTGCCTCCGTCCACGCGACCGGGCTCACGGCCCACTACGTGCACATCTTCGAGATCACCCGGCTGAGCGACTTCATCGAGATCGTCCAGCCGGCGGACGCCTAGGAGCAGGACGTGGCCCTCTCGGCAGCCCGCCTCAGCGTGGACACCTATCCCCCGAACGCCGCCGTCATCCAGGTCGCCGGCGACGTGACAGCGGCCTGCGAGCAGGACCTGATGGCCGCCCACGAGGAGGCGAGCGACACCGGTGCGAAGGTCATCGTCCTGGACTTCACGGGCATGGACTACATGAACAGCGGCGGCATCGGCATGCTCGTCACCCTCCTGGTCCGGGGCCAGCGCCGGCAGCAGCGCATCGCCGCCGTCGGCCTGACCACCCACTACCGGCAGATCTTCGAGCTCACGCGCCTCGACGAGGCGATCGGACTGTTCGACACCACCGCCGCCGCAGTGGCGACGCGGTGAAGGAGGCCGTGATGAGCGACGAGCCGCGCGACGCGGTGAGCTGGGCGAAGAAGGTCGACCGGCTGCACGTCACCGACGAGGTGAAGGCGATCGGTTACAACATCGAGGGTCGACGGGTCGCCGGGCCCCAGCAGGGTTTCGGCCGGCTGTGGCACCGCATCAGCATCGCCGAGTTCGGGCCCACGGTGAGCCCGCAGGCCCTCGTGGCCGACTGGCGGGCGCACTTCGGCTCCTACTGGCCGGCCGGCTCGCGGTTCCACGGCGGTCTCACCGGCATCGCGCCCGGTGACGTCGCCCCGCTGGAGGCCGGTCCGGTCACGACCGGGATCCTCGTGCTGTACGCGGACGACGTGTCGTTCACGTTCATCACGCCGGAGGGCCACATGTTCGCGGCCATGATCACGTTCTCGGCCGAGGAGACGGAGGCGGGCACCCGCGCGCGGATCGACATCCTGCTCCGCACCTCCGACCCGATCTTCGAAGCGGGCTGGTTCGTCATCAAGCCGAGCGAGGACCGGTTCTGGGCCGGCACCCTGCGGAATCTCGCGGCGGCTCACGGCGTCCACCATCCGGCGATCACCCAGACGACCGAGTGCGTCGACGACCGGAGGATCTGGAAGCACTGGAGGAACGTGGTGCGCAACTCCGGCATCCGAACCGTGTGGCACACCGTGACACGAGCTCTGCGCCGGCCGCGGCGGAGCTCACCCGTCGCATGAGCACCACGGCGGATTCCGTCGGGCTGCGCGTGCTCGCGCACGCGATCGCCGCGGTCACGGTCGGCTCGATCACGGTCATGATCATCGGCGGGCTCCTGTCCGGCGAGTCCTTCTCCGATGGCCTGCCCTACCTCCTGCTGCTCGTGGTGACGCTGGCCGTCGGCTGGCTGCTCGCCCTGCGGCTGGCCCACCACCCCATCGGCTGGATCCTGATGGCGATCCCGGCGCTGTTCGTCCTCGTCGCACCTCTCGGGCTGCTCGCCGAGGCGGTGCGGCCGACCGCGCCCGGCCTCGCGCAGTGGATCCTGTGGTACACCGGATCGGACAGGGTCGACTCCTGGTCCTGGGTGCCCCCGGTCTGGCTGCTGCTCGTGCAGCTGCCGCTGCGCTTCCCCGACGGGAGGCTTCCCTCGCCGCGCTGGCGCTGGTTCTCCCGCGTCACCGTCGTCTCGCTCCTCCTCACGATCTTCTACCTCGGCACCAGCTCGAAGACGGTCGACACCGGAGTGCCGAACCCCGTCTACATCGAGGCGATCGGAATCGAACCATCCCTGCAGCTCGTCTTCTTCGGCCTGTTCGCGGCATGCTTCGCGGTCTGCATCTCCTCCCTCGTCGTGCGGTACCGCCACGCGGACGCCCTCGGACGCGCCCAGGTGCGCTGGATGCTCTGGGCCGTGGTGATCGCGATCGCGGCGCTGGTCCTGAGCTGGCCGCTTCCGTTCGAGCTCGAGTGGCTCCAGAGCTGGGTGCTGCTCGCGTACGCGCTGATTCCGATCGCGATCGGGATCGCGGTGCTGCGGTACCGGCTGTACGAGATCGATCGCCTCATCTCCCGCACCGCCGCCTACGCGATCGTGACGCTCGTCGTGATCGGCACCTACGCGCTCGTGGTCCTCCTGATCTCGCTGCTGATCCCGGGCGCGCAGGAGCACACGCCCCCGGTCGTCGTCGCGCTCGCCACCCTCGCCGCCGCGACCGTGTTCCTCCCGGCGCTTCGCTGGATCCGCCGCCTGATCGACCGCGTCTTCAACCGCTCCCAGTACGACGCCGAACGGGTCGTCGTCGCGTTCGGCGAGCGCATCCGCAACGGCGCCGACCCGCACACCGCCGGGATCGATCTCATCGGGGCGGTCGGGCAGACCCTGCAGCCGTCGGCCATCGGGCTCTGGGTGCGGCGGGACCGGCGATGAGGCGCCCGCTCCTCGCGCACGCGCTCGCCGTCATCAGCGTCGCCGGGATCGTCCTGTCGCTCGTCGCCAGCGGCGCGGCCGCGAACACGATCACCTGGGGTCTGCCGATCCTCGTGTTCACCGCGATCACGCTGACGGTCGGCTGGCTGCTGGCCTGGCGCCGACCGGACATGGCGCTGGGCTGGCTGCTCCTGCTGATAGCGCTGCTGTTCGGGCTGCAGGGGCTCGCCGGGTTCGCCGGGTCCGAGCTCGCGCACACCGCGCCCGCTGCGGCGACCTGGCTGCTCTGGTGGGGCGGCGACAACCAGTGGAGCTGGCTCCCTCCGCTGATCCTGCTCGTCACCCAGGTGCCGCTCCGCTTCCCGACCGGGCGGTTGCCGTCGAGCGGCTGGCGCTGGTTCTCGCGGTCGGCGATCCTCCTGGGCGCGCTCGCGTGCCTCGAGGCCATGACCCAGGGCAGGGAGGTGGGTCGCGGCCTGCCGAACCCGACGTACATCGACTTCGGGGATGCGACGGGTGTCCTCGATCTGCTCGGCTTCGCCGTGCTCGTGCCCGCCTTCGTCGGCTCGGTCGCGTCCCTCGTCGTCCGCTACCGGCACGCCCGTGTGGTCGAGCGCACGCAGCTCCGCTGGGTGTTCTGGGCGGCGACCGTCGCCACGTCGATCCTCGTGCTCGGTTCGATCGCCGCGGCGGTCATCGGCCCCTCGGGCGACGACGGCCTGCCGAACCCGGTCGCGCTGACGCTGCAGTACGCGATCGGCTTCGGGTACTCGCTGATCCCGCTGGCGATCCTCTTCGCCGTGCTGCGGCGGGGCCTCTACTCGATCGACCGAATCATCTCGAGAACCGCGGCGTACGCGATCGTCACGCTCGGGACGCTCGCCGTCTACGGCGGCGCGCTCCTGCTCGTGTCCCTCCTGTTCTCCGGGCTGCCCGCGATCGGCGTCGCGATCGCCACCCTCACCGCGGCAGCCGTGTTCCTCCCGCTGCTGCGACTCGTGCGGCGGGTCATCGACCGGCGCTTCGATCGGGCGCAGTACGACGCGCAGACCGTCGTCGAGCACTTCGGCCGACGGGTCCGGAACGGCGCCGATCCGCACACCGCCGGCGCCGACCTGCTCGGTGCGGTCAGTCAGACGCTGCAGCCCACCGCGCTCGGACTCTGGACCAGGGAGGATCCGCGATGAACGATCGCGCACGCGGGCTGCCGGTCCTCGCCCACGTGCTGGCCGGAATCTGCCTCGGGTCGGAGGTCCTGCTGCTCGTCGTCGTGACACCGCGGCACGATCAGCTCATCAACTGGAGCCCGGAGATCGCGGTCTTCACGATGTGCATCATCGGGGTCGGGTGGGTCCTGGCCTGGAAGCGACCACAGGTGGCGCTGGGCTGGATCCTCCTCGCGATCGCGCTGCTCACGACCGCGCAAGGTCCGACCGCGGCGGTCGGAATCGCGACGCTGCACTCCGCGCCGGGGGTCGCTGCGTGGATGCTCTGGTACGGCGGGCAGAGCGTGTGGGCCTGGCTCCCGCCGATCGGGCTGCTCCTCACGCAGCTCCCCCTGCGCTTCCCCGATGGCCGGCTGCCGTCCCCGCGGTGGCGCTGGTTCTCGGGGTACACGATCGGGGCGATCGTCGTCGCCTCGGCGCTGGGCGCCGTACTTCCTCGCCGGATCGACGCCACAGATCTCCCGAATCCCGCCTACCTCGGCTGGGGGCATGTCCCGTCGTCGACCTCGATCCTCGTCGCGCTGCTGCTGCTCGGCACCTCCGGCGTCGGCTCCCTCGTGTCTCTGTTCGTGCGCTATCGGAACGCCGGCTCGACCGAGCGCACGCAGCTGCGCTGGATGTTCTGGGCGTTCGCGATCGTGGTCGGCGTGCTCGTGTCTGGCTGGTTCGAGAACCTGCTCTTCGGTGACGACAGCACGCCCGGAACAGCGGGCGCCGTCGCGAGGGCCTGGGACCTCGTCAGCACCCTCACCTACTCCCTCATCCCGCTCTCCATCCTGTTCGCCGTGCTGCGCACGGGCCTCTACTCGATCGACCGGATCATCTCGAGAACCGCGGCGTACGTCGTCGTCAGCCTCGGAATCATCGCGGTCTACTTCGGCGTGGTGGTCCTGCTGTCGCAGCTGTTGCCGAGACTCCCGTCTGTCGGTGTCGCGCTCGCGACACTCACCGCGGCCGGCGTCTTCCTCCCGCTGCTGCGCCTCGTCCGGCGACTCGTCGACCGCCGGTTCGACCGGGCGCAGTACGACGCCGAGAAGGTCGTCACCGCGTTCGGCGAGCGCATCCGGAGCGGTGTCGATCCGCACACCGCAGGAGCGGATCTCGTGGACGCGATCGAGCGCACGCTCCAACCCGACGCGGTCGGGCTGTGGACGCGGGAGGACCTCCGGTGAAGCCCGGAATCGCGGCCCGCTGTCAGCAGTCGGGCTCCCCGGCGAGGTGCTGACGGTTGTGGCGCGAGGAGCGCGGCGCGCCGCCGGCGGTGGCGGCGGTCTCCGACCGGTTCGGTAGCCTTCGGTCAGCGCGATCGCGTCCGTCCTGAGGTTCGCAGGCAGCGGTGGCCTCCAGAAGATTCCCGAAAAGGCAAACCCGGCGTGAGCCGGGGACGCAAAGCCACGGGGCCCGTAGAGGGTCAGCCGGGTTCCCGAACGAAGAAGGCATCGCTGATGACCTCACTGCGCACCCGTGTGCGCGCGCTTCTGCACGCCACGCTGACTCCTGCTCCCGGCGTCCCCGTCTTGCCGAGCGGGCCACCGTTCGCGCATGCCTCGGGGGCCGACCCGTACCGGCTTCTTCTCATCGGTGATGAATCGGTCGCGGGGCACGGGGTGGCTTCGCACGATCTCGGACCGGCAGGCTGGCTCGCGCGGGAGGTCGCGGAACTCACGCAGCACGGCGTGGACGTGGAGGTTCTGGGCCTCAGCAGCCTGAGCTCGCCGGGCGCTGAGCCCACCCTGACCGAACAGCGCCTACGGCGCGTGGATGCGGCGGTGCTCCTGCTGAACTACCAGGACTTCCCCCACGTCGCCGCGTCGACCACGGATTCGACCCGTCTGCTGGTGTCTCGATTGCGCGATCACCTCACCGCCGCGACGCCGATCATCGTCGTCGCGGCTCCCCCACTGCGCACGAGCCCCGGCTCTTCTCGCCTTCAGGCCTTCAGTCAGCGGCTCCGATCGTCATCCGCCGGCTTCTGCACCGTGGATTTCATCGACCTCGAGGATTCACGCGGACCGATTCACGCGCGGACCCCTTCGGAAACCTATCGATCCTGGGCGAAGCCGATCGCGAAAGGTCTCGTGCCGCGCCTTCACGCACCCAAGCAATGTGGGCCCACGGATGAGAAGGTCGACGAAGCCGTCAGGCAGACCGCGGTTGAGCAGCTGGGGGCGCGAGACGGGGCGTGGACGGCACGGTTCGACCGGTACGTCTCGTACATCCGCGCCGCCTACGGGACGAAGTACGCGGCGCTGAGCGTCGTCGACGAGGAGCACACGCACTTCGCAGTGCGGTACGGATTCGACCGTGCACGCATGCCGAAGCTCGAGACCGTGTGCGGCAGCGCACTTCTCCACCCGTGCGGGCTCCTGATCGGCAATGCTCGCGATGACGATCGCTTTCGGCAGCGCGCGCTTGTTCGCGAGGGGCTCGCAGGGTTCTACGCCGGCTATCCGGTGATGAGCCGCGATGGGCACCCCGTGGGAGTCCTGTGCGTCTTCGATCCGAGCGAACGGAACGTGGAGCAAGGCGATATCGCTCTTCTGCGCGATTTCGCTCTCGGCGTTCAGGAGGAGCTCTGGCGGCCTCCGTCCGCCGTTCTCCCTCTCCATCGCTGAAGAGCTGGATGTTGGGGAGCAGCACGCCTCGCATCCCCCGCTCTGCTTCTGACCCGGACGTTCGCCGGTGGCGCCCGGCAGCTCGCGCTCGGAGTGCTCGCCAAGACCCCCTGGACGGGGAGGCGAGGTGAGCTGGCAGTCGCCGGAGCTGCTGGGACCTCAGCCCGAGAAGGTCGGGCGTCGGTCCATGCTCATGTCCAAGAAGCGCCGCAGCCGGTGGGCGGGCAGCGGATGGCTGATGGCGAAGCCCTGGGCCCGGTCGGCGCCGATGCTGCGGAGGTGCGCGAGCTGTTCGGAGGTTTCGACGCCTTCGGCGACGACCTGCAGATGGAGGCCGTGGGCGAGGCCGACGATCGCGGCGGACAGGTCGACCCCGGTTTCAGGATCTGTTCGAACGAAGGACCGGTCGATCTTGAGTTCCGTGATGGGCAGAGTCTGCAGTTGGGAGATCGCGGTGTAGCCGGTGCCGAAGTCGTCGAGGGCGATGTGGACACCGAGCCGCCGCAGGTGGGAGGCCTGCGCCGAGAGGAGAGCCTCGTCGGAGGGAAGTCGTGTCTCGGTGAGTTCGAGGGTCAAGGCGCCCGCCGGCAGGCCCGCGGCGTCGAGTTCGACCATCACGTGGTCGGCGAAGCCCGGCGAGGCCAGTTCATGGGCGGATACGTTGACGGACATGCCCAGATCAGGCAGATGACGACGGAGCTCGGCTGCGAGCACGCAACTGGTGCGCAGGATGTGACGGCCGAGGACCGCGATGTCACCCGTCGCCTCGGCGAGCGGGACGAAGTCCTCTGCGGCCAGGATCCCGAGGTCGGGATGAGCCCAGCGGGCGAGGGCTTCGACGGCGACGATCACGCCGGTCTGCAGGTCGAGTTGAGGTTGGTAGTAGGCCTGGATCTGATCGCGGTCGGTCGCATCGGCGAGGTCGGCTCGGATCCGCTGCTCTGGGGCGACACCATCGGCCGCTGTCGGGGGACGTCGACGCCCTTTTCGCCAGTACATGCCGGCGTCGGCGGTTCGGATGATCTCCTCGGCGGCGACCTCCGCGGAAGCGTGCCCGCTGTCGCTGATCGCGACCCCGGTCGAGAGTCGGACCCGCAGATGGTTCCCGTCGACGATGAGGGGCTCCTGCAACGTGCGGTCGAGGCGGCGCACGACGGCGTCGACCTCGTCCCGACCGTGGATCTCGGGGAGAAGAACCATGAACTCGTCCCCGCCGACGCGGGCGACGATGTCCCCGTCTTCGAGTGCGGCCTTGAGGCGCGCCGCCACCTGTTGAAGGACGCGGTCACCGGCGGGGTGGCCGAGGGAGTCGTTGGTGCGCTTGAACTCGTCGATGTCGCAGAAGATGACTCCCACCTCGGTTCCCGCCACCCGGTGTTGGAGGGCTTCGGCGAGCCGCTGCTCGAACACCGTCCGGTTCGGAAGGCCGGTCAGCGGATCGCTGGTCGCCGCTTGCTGAACCTGCTCCAGCAGGTGGGCGTTGTGCAGCGCGATGGCCGCGATCGCCGACAGCTCGGACAGTCGGGCACCCAGGTCGGGGCCGATCCGCTCGGGCCCCGCCGTTTCTGCCCAGGAGGCGATCAGGAAGCCGGGCAGCTCTCCGGCCGACGGCATCGGCATGGTGAGGATCGTGTTCACGCCGAATTGCTTCAGCAGCGCTTTCGCCCACGAGGAGGCGTTCCGCTCGTTCAGGAGGGTGGGCTGGTGCAAGGTGATGACCTGTTCGAGCTCGGGGCTCTCCTCCGCCGTGACGCTGAACGCGCGGGCCTCCTCCAGCATCGACGCGTGGTGCCCGGTCAACGCGAGCATCGATATGCGTTTCGCCACCGGATCCCATTCGGCGACGGACGCTCGATCCGCGTCACACAGTTCCGGGACCGCGTCGGCGACGGCCTGCAGAAGAGCCGCGATGCTGGTGTGCTGAGCGAGGGTCCGGGCGAGATCGAGCAGGACCCGATACGTGGCCCGCTGCTGCACGGTCTCGTGCAGCAGCCGTTGCGTGTCGATCCGGTCCGTCGCGTCGCGCTGGAGGACGACGTACTGCGTCACCGCACCCGGCTCTCCCACCGGCGCAATGGTCAGATCGCTCCAGAACGGCTCGCCGGATCTCCGCTGGTGCCGGACCGTGCCGGCGAACGGGCGTCCCGCCGTGAAGCAGTCCCTGATCCGGCCGGATGTGGCGGCATCGGTGTCCGATGCGATCAGCGACGCACAGGGGCGCCCGAGGACCTCGGAGGCTCGATGGCCCGTGGTGATGGTGAACGCCGGGTTGCAGTAGAAGACCACCCCGGCGGCGTCGGCGAGCAGGATCCCGATGGGCATGACATCGAGCGCCGAGTGGGGCAGCTCTGTCGCCCATTCCCCCGCCTGCACGACCCCAATCATTCACCGTGCCCTCGAGCCTGTCGCGTGTCGGCGGGGACTGCCACGATGTCGCGAACGATGCAGGAGGCACCATGTCGACCGTTCTGAACCCCTACCTCAACTTCCGCGGCACCGCCAGGGAGGCGATCGAGTTCTACCGCAGCGTGTTCGGCGGGGAGCTGCAGATCAGCACCTTCGGGGAGTTCCACGCCGCCCAGGATGCGAGCGAGGAGTCGCTCGTGATGCATTCCCGGCTCGTCACCACGTCCGGCTACGTGCTGATGGCCTCGGACACCCCCGACCGCATGGAGCTCACCGTGGGCAACAACGTGTCCGTGTCCCTCGGCGGCGAGGAGCGCGCGGAGCTGGAGGGCTACTGGAACGGCCTCAGCGAGGGCGCGACCGTCCTGATCCCGCTCGCGGCGAGCCCGTGGGGCGACAGCTTCGGCATGCTCACCGACCGGTTCGGTGTGAACTGGCTCGTGAACATCGCGGGATCCGCGGAGCAGGGCTGACCGGCGGCGGCCCGATCCTGGGTGTGCCGCTCGTCCTGCAGTCGTGCGCCGAGGGCGCGACCCGGTGCGACGACCCGGTCGGCACGGTCGGCCTGCGCCGGAACTCGTCGGCTCGGCATCCTCGCCCTGCTGCTGCTGCTGGTGTGCAGCGCCGTCCCGATGCACGCCCGGCGGAGGCGGGCGGGACGAGACGCCGCCCCCCTCCACCCCTCGACCTCCGATGAGCTCCCGCCGCAGGGGCACCCGGACTGAGGCGGCGGTCACCGCGGCGGCGTGAGCGGGAGGGTCACGGTCGCCACCGCTCCCCCGGTGCCGGCACGGTTGGCGAGCGTCACGTCTCCGCCGCCCGCATGGGCGAGGGCGCGGACGAGCGCGAGCCCCAGCCCGCTCCCCTCGGCACCGGCCGCCCGGCGCTCCGCGGCCCGGGTGAAGCGGTCGAACGCCCGGGGCAGGAAGTCGGCCGGCACCCCGGTCCCCGTGTCGGAGACCGTGAGGACGAGGCGGTCGTGCTCCTGCTGGATGCGCACCTCGACGGATCCCCGGCTCGTCGCTCGGAGTGCGTTCGTGGTGAGGTTGTCCACGATCCGTCCGAAGGCCAGGGGGTCGAGCCGAACCCACGCCGCCTCGTCGATGTCGCCCCCGATCTCGAACTCGACGTGCGCCTCGTCGCCGGCGAGCGCGCGGGCCCGATCCACCGCGACCATGGTCTCCGAGAGCAGCCCGCCGACGGTCCCGTCCTGGGCGGCGGCGACGGACGGCGAGCCGAGCTGGGACAGCTCGAGCAGCTGTGTGGTGAGACGCGAGAGGGCCGCGACGTCGGATCGGGCCTGACGGACGGCCTCGGCGAGGGCATCGGCATCTCCCACATGGCGTTCGGCGAGATCGAGACGCGTGGTCAGCACTGCGAGCGGCGTGCGCAGCTCGTGGCTGGCGTCGGCGACCATCCGTCGTTCGCGCTCTATCCCGTCCTGCTGGGCGTCGAGGAACCGGTTCAGCGTCGCCGTGAGCGCGGCGAGCTCGTCACGACCGCGCTCCTCGGGCAGCCGGCCCGGGGTTCCGGCGCTGCTGATGCGATCCGCCGCCGTGCGCAGCCGCCGGACGGGCCGGAGCGCGGCGCGGACGAGCAGCCACGACCCGAGCGCCACGAGCAGCAGCAGGACCGGCGCGGTCAGGAGCAGCACGCGGGCGACGGCGCTCACCGTGCGGTCCGCCCCGACGCTGCTCCGCACCGCCCAGAGGCGCCACGTGCCGCGCGGATTCGTGACCGTGGCCGCCACGGCCACATAGCCGACCCCGCCCTCGTGGACGCGCGCGGCGTCGCCACTGCTCGCCCGCACAGCGGCGAGCAGGCCGGCCGGAACGGTGTCCACGACGGTGCGGCCGTCGGGGCCGATCACGAGGACCTGCTCGCCCCGGTTCGGCACGTCGGGCTGCTCGTCGGGCTGGTTCCTCAGATCCGCGATGTACGGCTGCAGCTCCGCCTTCGCGAGATCGGCGATCGACGTGCCGGCGATGCGGTGCAGCTGCTCGCCGACGACGACGCCGAGCAGTGCGAGCACGATCGCGGCGATGGCGACGCTGCCGAGGGTGACCCGGGCCTGGATGGAGGAGAGCATCCGCGCTCAGGCAGCCGGATCGAGCCGGTAGCCGACGCCGCGCACCGTCGTGATCACCGCGGTGGTGCCGGAGGCGGCGAGCTTCTTGCGCACGTAGCTCACGTACTGGTCGACCACGGAGGGGTCGAACTGCTCGGGCGGACCCCACACCTCGGCGAGCAGGGTGCTGCGCGGCACCACGGTCCCCGCGTCCACGGCGAGGGTGCGGAGGAGGGCGAACTCCTTCATGCTGAGCGCGAGCGGGCGGTCGCGGCACCGCGCTCGAGCGGCCAGCGGGTCGATCTGCAGGTCACCGACGGTCACGACGGCAGGCATCCGCTGCTGTCGCCGAAGGAGCGCGCGGACCCGGGCCCGGAGCTCGGCGGCCTCGAACGGCTTCGCGAGGTAGTCGTCCGCGCCGGAGTCGAGGCCGGTCACGCGGTCGGTCAGCCCGCCCCGCGCCGTGAGCAGCAGCACCCCGATGTTGACCTCGTGCTTGCGGAGGTGACGGCAGAGCTCGAAGCCGTCCATACCGGGGAGCCCGACGTCGATGACGGCGGCGTCCAGCGGGCTCTGGGTGGCGAGGGCGAGGGCTGTGATCCCGTCGCCCGCGGTCGCCGTGTCGTACCCGTCGGGCGCGAGGACCTGCTCGATCAGGACGCGCATCCGCGGCTCGTCCTCGACGATCAGCACCCGAGCCATCCGTCACCGCCCTTCCGCACGCCGGACCGCCCGTGCAGTCGAACGCATTCTGGCCGAGCCGGCACTGAGGACGGACGGAATCGGCAGGTGGGCCGCTCAGACCCCCACGGAGTCGGCCACCCGGCGCAGCGTCGCCGAGCGGACGCACAGCACGATGGCGAGGCCCCAGATCAGGAAGGCGAGCACGACGTGGATGGGGATCACCCAGTCCAGGCCCAACGTCGTGATGGCGTGCCCCGACAGCCACTGGCAGACGATCGCGACGAAGAGCAGGGTCGTCCACAGCCAGAGCCGCGGCGCCGAGCTCCGCATGCGCACGTATGCGAACGCCGCCGTCGCGAGGGCGAGGAGCATCACCGGGTAGGCGATGAAGCCGTGGAGGTTCGTCCACGCGTCCACCGACCCGCCCTTCTGGTTCACGAACTTCCCCGCCGTGATCGACTGGAGAAGGATGGAGAGGGCCGTGAGGCCGATGAGGACGGCGTAGGTGCGCCGGGTGGCAGGCGGCAGGGCCTCCTGGCGTGCTGGTGGGGTAGCGGTCCGCGTCTGGGTGGTCACGGCGACAGCGTCGGCCGCCCGGCTTCGTGTCGGCCCCGGTGACGCCGCGTGTCGATCGGGTAGTCCCCGCCCGTCGGTGGGGAGCGCTGCCGGCGCTGCTGCCCGTCGCCGGCGGCGGTCGGGCGCCGCCATGCGGATCCGGCCGGCAGCGGGGAGCATTCCGGACATTCGAGGTTTCGAAGGATGGGGGCCCCTCATCGGCGCCTCATAGGGAACGCATCGGGGCGGAGTAGGACCTCCGGTGAGACTCGACCACGTGACCGAACCCGTCCGCCGCACCGTGCACGCCGAGCCCGTCATGGGCACCGTCGTGTCGCTCGACCTCCGCGGGTCCGGCGACCACGCCGCGGCGATCGGGGACGCCGTCGCCTGGTTCCACGAGGTCGGCCGCCGGTTCAGCCCGTACCGCCCCGACAGCGAGGTGTGCCGCGCCGGCCGTGGCGAGCTCGCGGAGCGCGACCGCTCCCCCGAGCTGGTCGAGGTCCTCGAGGCGTGCGACGCGGTGGCGCTGTCGTCCGGTGGGGCCTTCAGCGCCTGGCGGGACGGCGGGCTCGACCCCTCGGCCTACGTGAAGGGCTGGTCCGCCCAGCGCGCCGCCGCCCTGCTCCGGGCGCACGGCTGCGCCGACTGGTCGATCAACGCCGGTGGGGACGTCCTGCTCGCCGGGCGGCCGGCGCCCGGCACGACCTGGGTCGTCGGCGTGCAGCACCCCTTCGACCGCGAGGCGATCGCCACCACGGTCCACGGGACCGACCTCGCCGTCGCGACGTCGGGCACCTATGAGAGGGGCGAGCACATCGTCGACCCGGCGACCGGGCACACCGTGCATGTCGCGGTCTCCGTCACCGTGATCGGCCCCGACCTCGGCCTCGCCGACGCGTACTCGACCGCGGCCTTCGCGCTCGGCGAAGCCGGCCCGGCCTGGGTCGCCGGCCTCCCGGGCTACGACTCGTACACGATCTGGGCCGACGGGCGGGTCACCGCGACCGCCGGGTTCCCCACCTCCGTCCACGGTGTGCCGGTCACGATGGTGCCGCACGCCGCCGGTCTCCTGGGAGCGGCATGACCACCACGGAACAGGCCCCGGACACCATGAGCTTCACCGCCCTGCCGCCGCGTCACCGGCCGAGACGGATGCCCGCACCCGGCCGTCCGATCGTGGTCGACGTGCTCGCCGCCCTCGCGGGACTCGGCCTCGGCATCACGATCGCGCTCGGCGTCTCGGCCCAGTCGCTCTCCAGCATCAGCACCGTGCCCGGCGCGATCACGGCCGTCGGCCGCATGACCGGGCTGCTCGCCGGCTACGCGATGCTCGTCACCGCGGCGCTCTCGGCCCGCATCGGTCCGCTGGAGCGGGCGATCGGCCAGGACCGGCTCATCCGCTGGCATCGCACGCTCGGCCCGTGGGGCCTCTACCTGCTGCTCGGCCACGTGGTGCTGATCACCGTCGGCTACGCGGGTCTCGCGCAGACCGGGATCCTCGCCCAGCTCTGGCAGCTCATCCTCACGTACCAGGGGATGCTCGGCGCCACCGTCGCGACCCTGCTGCTGTTCCTCGCCGGGATCACCTCGTACAAGCGCGCACGCCGCCGCTTCAAGTACGAGACCTGGTGGAGCATCCACCTCTACACGTACCTCGCCCTGCTCTTCGCGTTCGCGCACCAGGTCGACAACGGCGCCTCGTTCGCCGGGCATCCCCTCGCGACGATCTGGTGGACCGCGCTCTGGCTCGGGCTGCTCGCAGCCGTCCTCTACTGGCGCTTCACGGTGCCCGTGATCCGCTCGCTCCGCCACCGGATCCGCGTGGCCGCAGTCGTGCGGGAGAACGACGACGTCGTCTCCGTCGTGCTCGAGGGGCGACGACTCGACCGTCTCCCGGTTGCAGGCGGCCAGTTCTTCCAGTGGCGCTTCCTCACCCGAGGCGCCTGGTGGGAGGCCCACCCGTTCTCGCTGTCCCACGTGCCGCACCGGGACCGCATGCGCATCACCGTCAAGAACCTCGGCGACCACAGCGGCGACCTCGCCGCGATGGCGATCGGCACGCCCGTCTTCATCGAGGGGCCCTACGGGCGCTTCACGGCCGACGCCGCGGTCAACCCGAAGGTGCTGCTGATCGGCGCGGGTGTCGGCGCGACCCCGTTGCGCAGCATCCTGCAGGACCTGGACGAGCATGCGGACGTCGCCGTGCTGCTCAGGGCCCGCAGCCGAGAGCACCTGGTGCTCGTCGACGAGATCGCGGACGAGGTCGAGCGGCGATCCGGCCGGCTCTGGGAGGCGCTCGGCACCCGTGATCAGGTGCGGATCACCGCGTCCACCCTCCGGAAGGCACTCCCCGACGTGCACCAGCGCGACGTCTTCATCTGCGGACCCGAGGCGTTCACCGCGGCGATCGCCGCCGAGTGCCGCCGGGCCGGGATCCCCGACGCCCGCATCCACTTCGAGTCCTTCGTCTTCTGAGAGGCCACGTCATGCGACGCGCACCCATCGTTCTCACCGCGACCGTTCTCGGCACCGCCGGCGTGCTGCTCTTCAAGCCGCTCCCCGTCTCCAGCCTCACGGGCACGAGCTCGGCGAGCAGCGACAGCAGCGCCTCGTCCAGCTCCCCGGACAGCACCTCCTCCTCGTCGAGCGCCGCCGCGTCGCCCTCGAGCAGCGCGTCCGCGAGCTCGAGCGCCGGCTCCGGCTCGAGCTCGACGAAGGCGATCTCGACGACCGCCACCGGCGCCTTGGAGACGGACCGCTACGGGAACACGCAGGTCAAGGTCACGATCACCAAGGGCAGGATCACCGAGGTCACCGTGCTCGCCTACAACGACGGCGACCCTCGGTCGGCCGAGATCAGCCAGCAGGCGATCCCGCTGCTCCGCCAGGAGGTCCTCAGCAAGCGGACCGCCGCCGTCGACGCGGTCAGCGGCGCGACCTACACGAGCAACGCCTACGAGGCCTCGTTGCAGTCCGCGCTCGACAAGGCCGGGTACACGTCCCCCGACGGGTCCAAGGCGAACACCGACCTGTCGTCCGCGGACGCGAACCTCTTCGGCCACTGACCCCGTCGGGCGCGGACGCCGGTCAGCCCGCGAGGTGCGCGGCCGCGAGGGCACCCCATCCGCGCACCTGCTCGGGGTCGTCGGCGACGACCAGCCGCGCATGCGGCAGCACGCCGGCGAGGTACTCCGCCGATGAGGTCGGATGGTTCGCATCGGTCGTCCACGCGAGCACGAGCGTCTCATGCGGCAGCGCGGCGAGGGTCTCCTCGTCGGGCAGGTCGCTCGACGCGGCTCCCCTGAGCACCGACGGCAGCACCTCGAGGCCGACGGGGATCCGGCGCGCGCGGGACCACCCGCCCCGGTCGAGCAGCGGTGCCGACGGGAAGTGGTCGACGAGGCGGGTCCACGCCTCCGCCCCGCGCAGCTCGATGAGGGCGGCGGCCGCGCGGTAGAGCTCGGCCTGCTCCGTCCGCTCCGCGCGCACGGTCGGCGGGATCACGAGCACGAGCCGCCGGAACCGCTGCGGCTCCCGGGTCACCGCCCAGAGCAGCGTTCCGCAGCCCGTGGACTCGGCGATCGCATCGAGCGGATGCTCGTCCGTCGCCACCGTGTCCGCGACGGCCAGCAGATCGTCCGCGAGCGCCGGCCACCGGTAGTCGTCCGCGTCCGCTTCCCCGGTCGACTCGCCGTGACCGCGGGCGTCGAAGCGGATGAGCCGCCGGCCGAGGCCGGTGACCGGCGACCAGTCGAAGACGCCGATCTCGTCCTCGAGCTGACGGCTCGCGAGGAAGGAGTGGGCGACGAGCACGCCCGGCGCCTCGGACGGGTCGCCGGTCACGGCGTAGGCGATCCTGGACCCTGGGCGGTCGATGTAGGCAACCACGGGAACGGATCCTAGAGGTGGTCGGGTGAGGCGATTCCGGGAGCCGCCGCGTCCGCGCGTCGCACCGGCCTCCTGCCTGTGCGACGATGCGTGCGACGGCTCGGGCACCGCACCACCCGGCCGCCTCGCCCGTCGTGCACCACGGGCGTCCTGCGATCCACGGGAGGGACGATGCTCGACCCCGTGGGCAGCGGGAGCACCGCGCGCATGCTCTCCGGCCGGTACCGGCTCGGCCCTCTGCTCGGTCGCGGCGGCGCGTCGACCGTCTACCGGGCCAGGGACACCCTGCTCGGCCGGGAGGTGGCGATCAAGCTGTTCGCGGCGAGCGCCGTTCGGCCGGAGGACCTGCAGGCGCAGCAGGGCGAGGCGCGCCTCCTCGGGTCGCTCAACCATCCAGGGCTCGTCATGCTGCTCGACGCCGGCGTCGACTTCGACGCGAAGGGCGAGCCGCAGGTCTACCTGGTGATGGAGCTCGTCGAAGGCTCCGACCTCCGGGAGCGGCTCCGCCGCGGCGCGCTCGAACCCGTCGAGGTCGCGTATCTCGGCTGGGACATCCTGCTGGCGCTCGACCACATCCATCAGGCCGGCATCGTGCACCGCGACATCAAGCCGGCCAACGTGCTGCTCGTCGAGACGCGGCATCGGCCGCCCAGGGCGAAGCTCGCCGACTTCGGGATCGCCCTGACCCACGCGGACCAGCAGGACCCGGGCGAGTTCACCACGGGCACGGCCGCCTACCTCAGCCCGGAGCAGGTCGAGGGGCGGCTGCTCGGCCCGGAGACCGACGTGTACGCGTTCGGCCTGGTGCTGATCGAGGCGTTCACCGGCCGGCCCTGCTTCCCCGGCGGCGTGACCGACAGCGCGCTCGCCCGCCTCGACCGGGACCCGGTGATCCCCGCCGATCTGCCTGCCGACCTCGCTCAGGTCGTGCGCCGGATGACGGCGCGGAACCCGAGGGACCGGCCGGCCGCCGCGGACGCGATGGAGCCGTTCCGCGCCCATGTCGCCCAGTTCCTCGGCGCCGTCGAACCCGCCCGAGACCCGGAGTCCGACCGGCTCGACGCGGTGCGGCGCTACAACCTCCTCGACACCCCGCCGGACGGCGCCTTCGATCGGATCACCGCGCTGGCCGCCCGCCTCTTCTCCGTGCCCATGGCGATCGTCACGGTGGTCGACGAGGACCGCATCTGGCTGAAGTCGCACCACGGCATCGCGGTCGAGGAGGTGCAGCGCCAGCGGGGATTCGCGCTGAGCGGCGGCCTCCACGAGGACACGCTCGTCATCGAGGACGCTCGCAGCGATCCCCGCGTCGCCGGGGCTCCCATGGCGGGCGACGACGTCCGCTTCTTCGCGGGGGTCCCGCTGATCACCCCCGACGGGCAGAACATCGGCTCCTTCGCCGTCCTGGATCGGGAACCCCACGCCTTCCCGCCCGAGTCCGTGGCCACGCTCGAGGACCTCGCCGCGATGGTGCTGCACGAGATGGAGCTGCGGCTGGCCACGCGCCGCATCGTGATGGGGCGGGAACCCGACCGGCCGAGAGGACGCACGGGCACCGGATGAGCGAGCCGGTGGAGGTCAGCGCGCTCGCGATCAATGTCACGATCCCGGTGGAGCTGCGCTGGACGGACTCCCGCCGCGGGCAGGAGTTCGTGCTGCAGACGCTGAACGTGCGCCTGCTACCGGACGGGCACCTCGCGGTGAAGGCCTACGGACGGCCGAGCGGCGGCGGGCGGGCCGGCTACGTGCCGTTCCCTGTGCCCGACGACGAGCGCTTCACCGCCCTCGTCGGGGCGGCGGCGGAGCGGGCCGCGGTCCTCTGGGCGGCGCATCGCGGCCTGGCGTAGCGCCGGATGCCCCAGGAACCTGGGGCTTGCCATTCGCGCGCCACGGATCGATGATCCCAACGTGATGGTCGCATCCGGCGTCGAGGGGCTGTTCCGATCCGTTCCGCCCTGCCCGCACTGCGCGGGCGAGTTCCGAGTCGCGAAGGCGGACAGCACGCGCTACCTGCTCTGCGCCGACTGCGGGCTCGTGCGCATGCTGCCGTTCGCCGCGCTGAACCCGGGCAGCTCCCTCATCGACGTCTTCCCGCGGCCGACCGCGGTCTGATCTCCGCCGGCTCGGCACGCACTGCCCGGCCCGGTCCTGCTGCGAAGGGCGCTGCAGCTGCTCGCGGCGCGATGCCGCTGGGCCGCACTCAGAGCCCGAGCAGCGCCTCCGCGAGCCTGTCGCCGAACCCCGTGGGCACCTCGAGGACCACGCGGTGGCGGGTGCCTGGCAGCGCCGGATAGCCGATGAACCGGCTGCGGAGGTCGGCGATGGTCTGCCCGCGCCCCGGCCCCTCCGTCGTGTCCACCTCCACGGGCACGACCGGAGCGAGCGTCGGCTCGAGCTCGCCGAGCGCGACGGCCGCTGCGAGCGGGTCGTGCAGCGCGCAGGACGGCCGGCCGAGCACGGGGGTGTAGTAGCGGAAGTACGTGCCCAGCATCGCCCCGAGCGCACGGGCGACGGGCGGCCCCTCGAGCAGCGCGTCGAGGTGCCGCTGCTCGAACCGGGCCTCCATCGTCACGTCGAGGCCGACCACGGTGACCGGCCACTCGGCATCGAGCACCCGCGCCGCGGCGAGCACATCGTTGAAGATGTTCGCCTCGGCGACCGCGGTGACGTTGCCCGGCACGAGCGCGGCCCCGCCCATGATCGTGACCCCGGCCACGAGGGACGGGAGCTCCGGATCCGCGTCGAGGGCGAGCGCGAGGTTCGTCAGCGGGCCGACGGCGAGCACGTGCAGCCGGCCCGCGTGCTCCCGGGCCAGTCGGGAGAGCATCGCCGCGGCCGTCTCGCCGGTCGGCGCCGCGTCGCTGCGCGGGAGCACCACGTCGCCGATCCCGTTCGCGCCGTGCACGCCGGGGGCGCCGCCGTGGAACGAGCCGCGGATCGGGTCGTGGGCGCCGACCGCGACGCGTACGTCGGCGCGGTGCGCGAGGGCGAGCACGTCCAGCGTGTTCCGGGCGCCCAGCTCCGCCGACACGTTGCCGCTCACCGAGCCGACCCCGACGAGCTCCGCTCCCGCCGCCACGAGGTAGCCGAGCGTCAGGGCGTCGTCGATCCCGGTGTCGCAGTCCAGGTAGATCGGCGCCGGCTCACGCGGCCGGGGCAAGGAACTCCCGCCAGTCGGGCTGGGGCCGCTCGACGCCGCGCACCAGCCAGGTGGTGCCGTGCGGCACCCGCGGGGTCACCCGCATCGCCCAGCCCATCTCCGCGGGCGTGCGATCGCCCTTCGTGTTGTTGCACGTCAGGCAGCAGGCGACGAGGTTCTCCCACGAGTCGGCGCCACCACGCGAGCGCGGCAGCACGTGGTCGATCGTCGTCGCCCCCTTGCCGCAGTAGCAGCAGCGGAACTCGTCCCGGCGCAGCACGCCCCGACGGGTGACCGGCACCCGTCGCGCGCCCGGCATCCGCACGTAGCGTGTGAGCAGGATCACGCTCGGCCGGTCCCACGAGCCCGAGGACCCGAAGACGGGATGGGCCTCATCGGCGGCGACGACCGTCGCCTTGCCGTTCAGCACGAGCACGAGCGCCCGTTTGAAGGACACCACCGCGAGCGGTTCGTATCCGGCGTTCAGGACCAGGGTGCGCATCGGCGTTCCTCTCGAAGCGGCCTGCACGGCTTGCAGGGGTTCGACTCGAATCGATCCGACCAGGGGCGCGATGCGCGGCATCGCCGGAGCGCACGGGCCCCGGAAACGAAGAAAGGCGCCGTCCGACGGACGACACCCTTGCACTGCTGCGCGACGGCGCTATGGTCAGCGCCCCGGAACAGGCGCTCCGCAGGCCGGTGAGCGTGGACCGCTCCCACCTGCGTGCACTCATCCCGATGCCCTTCCGCCGGATCGGGATCAGGCTAACCCGTCGGAGCGACAGGACGCCGTGCTTCTCCGCGAGACGGAATGCGACCGTGATCGACCGCGGGGAGCCCGGCGCGCGCACCGCACCCGCGAACCGCCGCCCGCGCCTCCGCGCGCATCGCCGCAGCGGCGCTACTTGACGGCGAAGCGCACGAAGTGCACGTCCGACGACCAGAGCGGCTGCTCCCGCACGTTCGCACCGGGGTACGGCGCGTGGAGGATCATCCCGTTGCCGGCGTAGAACCCGTCGTGCGATTCGTCGTTGAAGATGACGACGTCACCCGGCTGCGCCTGGGCCTCGGTGATCGGGGTCCCGATCGCGTCCTGCTGGTGCACGGAGTGCGGCAACGAGACGCCGAACTTGGCGTAGACGTACATGATGAAGCCGGAGCAGTCGAAGCCGCTCGGGTCCGCGCCCCCGAACACGTAGGGCACACCCTGGTACTGGAGGGCGGTCGCGAGGACCCCCGAGAGGCCGGACCCCGACGGCACAGCCCTGGCGGCGAGCTGCGCGGCGGTCGGGCCGGTGTAGGCGGAGTAGGCCTTCGCGAGCGCCGCGCGCTTGAGCTCGGCCGCGCTGGTGGCGGTCACGGCGTCGCGGGTGACCTTGACGCTCCGCACGTCCGCGGCGACCTGCGGCAGCTGCTGGTCGCCGCCGGTCGTCGTGTCGATGCCCTGCGAACGCTCGGCGCTGCGGGTGCCGTGGCTGGGATCGAAGGCGTAGGAGGGGAGGGCCAGCGTCGCGACGAGGCCGGCCGCGAGCGTCATGACGACGGCGGAGAACACGACCCGGGAGCGGGTGCGCCGCGGGGCGACGGGGACGGATGCGGTCCGTGCCGCGGGCCGGACCGGAACCGTGGTGCGGCGGCCGGCGTGCTCAGGACGCCGGACCGAGCGCGGGTCGACGGCGTCGAGGCGCGCATCGCGCATCGCTCGCCGGGACGGCAGCGGGGTGACGGTCGGTGTCTGCTGAACACCGTTCGGCGTTCCCCATCCGTGGGATTCGGCCATGGTGGATCCTCCCGGTCCCGCGGCCGATCGGGCCGTCCTGTTCGGTGCTGCTCGCGCGGTTCCGGCGTTCACGAACAGGCGGGGGGACACCGTGATCGCCGTGCCCGAGGACCTGGCTGGCCGTCGAGCAGGGCCCAACGTAACGAAATGCCAACGGATCGCCGGGCGACACGCTGAACCTTCGATCTAAAGTCGAAGGTGCGCCCCTCAGGCCGCGACGAAGACGTGCGCGGCGAGCTCGGTGGGCAGCACGAGCGCGTCCTCGAAGCCGTCGACCTCGAGCCGCACGCCGCCGGGAACGGCGCTCGCGGTCGCCGTCGCGCCCGGCAGGACGCCGGTCGCCTTCAGTTGTCCGAGTTGCGCCGGGTCGAACTGGGCGGGCTCAGCGAGCCGGCGGATGACCACCTGCGTCGGCCCGTCCTGCGCCGCCACGTGCGGCACGAGCGACACCACGCCCTCGAGGAACCGCGCCGAAGGCGGAGCGCCGAGGTCGTCGAGGCTCGGGATCGGGTTGCCGTACGGCGACTCGGTGGGGTGCCCGAGCAGATCCACGAGACGGCGCTCGACCTGCTCGCTCATCACGTGCTCCCAGCGGCACGCCTCGTCGTGCACGTACTCCCAGTCGAGCCCGATCACGTCGCTGAGCAGCCGCTCGGCGAGGCGGTGCTTGCGGAGCACGTGCACCGCCTTCACCCGGCCCTCCGCGGTGAGCTGCAGGTGCCGGTCGCCCGTGAGCACCACGAGACCGTCGCGCTCCATCCGCGCCACCGTCTGCGAGACGGTCGGTCCCGAGTGGCCGAGGCGCTCCGAGATGCGGGCCCGGAGGGGGACGATGTCCTCCTCCTCGAGGTCGAGGATGGTGCGCAGGTACATCTCGGTGGTGTCGACGAGGTCCGTCACGGCGGGCGCGCTCCTTCCGTGGGGCCCCGGCGGGCCGTGGTCGATCCTACTTGCGCGCCCGGACCCGGACGGCGCAGCCCCACCCCGGCCCGCCGGCGCGACAGCAGGACGATGCCGCGGCGGCAGGACGAACGGGCCCGAATCGTCCTGCCGGAGCGGCCGGGTCCCGCTGACGCGGCCGTGCGAGCGCAGCACCGGCCTTCGCGTCGTCTCGCGTCGGCGTGATCGGCGGCATGGACGGCGCGCCGGTAGGCTTCCGTGCTCGTGGCGAGCCTCACCATCCCGGCCGATCTCCTTCCCGCCGACGGCCGCTTCGGCTGCGGTCCCTCGCGGGTGCGGACGGAGCAGGTCGACGCCCTCGTCGCCGCGGGCCGCACACTGCTCGGCACGTCGCACCGCCAGCGGCCGGTCAAGTCGCTCGTCGGATCCGTCCGCCGCCGGCTCGCCGCCGTGCTCGGCGCCCCGGAGGGCTACGAAGTCGTGCTCGGCAACGGGGGATCGAGCGCGTTCTGGGACGCGGCCGCGTTCGGCCTCATCGAGCGGCGCAGCCAGCACCTCGCATTCGGCGAGTTCGGTGCGAAGTTCGCCGCCGCCGCCGGGACCCCGTGGCTGGAGGCGCCGAGCGTCCGATCCGCCGACCCCGGCGCCCGGCCGGAACCCCTCGTCGAGGACGGCATCGACGTGTACGCCTGGCCGCACAACGAGACCTCGACCGGCGTGACGGCGCCCGTGCAGCGCATCGACGCACCCGGGGCCCTCACGGTGATCGACGCGACGAGCGCCGCGGGCGGCATCGCCTTCGACGCCGGCGAGGCGGACGTCTACTACTTCGCGCCGCAGAAGAACATGGGGTCGGACGGCGGCCTGTGGTTCGCGCTCTGCTCGCCCGCCGCGGTCGAGCGGATCGAGCGCATCGCCGCATCGGGCCGGTACATCCCCGAGTTCCTCAGCCTCGCCGCGGCGCTGACGAACTCCCGCCTCGACCAGACCCTGAACACGCCGGCGATCAGCACCCTCGTGCTGCTCGACGAGCAGCTGCGGTGGATCGACGAGCAGGGCGGGCTCGCGTGGGCCGCGCACCGCACCGCGGAGTCGTCGACGATGCTCTACGACTGGTCCGAGCGGGTGGCGTACGCGCGCCCGTTCGTCGCGCGCCCGGAGGACCGCTCCCCCGTCGTCGTGACGATCGACTTCGAGGGCGTCGACGCGGCGGCCGTCGCCGCAGCGCTCCGCGCCAACGGGGTCGTCGACACCGAGCCGTACCGCAAGCTCGGCCGCAACCAGCTGCGCATCGGCACCTTCGTGTCGGTCCCGCCGGCCGACGTCGCGGCCCTCATCGGCTGCATCGAGTACGTCGTGGAGCGCCTGCCCCGCATCGGCTGAGGCGTCAGGCCGGGTCCGGACGCCCCTCGGTGTGCCCGCCGTCGGCAGGCTCGGCCTCGCCGTCCTGCTCGACCGAGGGCTGCTCGACGTCGACCTGCTCGTCGCCGGTGGGCTCGTCGTCATCCTCGGTCAGGTCCTCGAACTCGACGCCGTCGAGCTCGAGCGCGTCGGCGTCCACGTCGTCCAGGTCCTCGTCGAGGTCCTCCTCGTCGTCCTCGTCGTCGTCGTCGTCGAGATCCTCCGGGCCGTCGACGGGCTCGTCCGGATGCGTGCGGCGGTACTCGGCGAGCCGCTCGGCCCACGGCACCCAGGGAGGCGCGACGAGCGCGCCCTCGCCGGGCACCAGCTCCACCTCCAGCACGGTCGGCGCCCCGTCGTCGATCCGCGTCGTCGAGACGGTCCACCGCCAGGCCACGTAGCCGGGCAGGCGGCAGGCGAACACCAGGTCGCGGACGCCGGGCGCAGGCTCCGTCACCTCGATGAGCTCGCCGACGGAGGTGGGATCCGTCACCTCGGCGAGCGCCTGCAGGGCGAGCGCCGTCCGATCGTCCTGAAGCACCGACACGCGACGCTCAGGCGTCGAAGTCGTCGGCGACGCGGCGCAGCAGCGCCGCGATGCGGCGGCCGTGCTCGGCGTCGGGGTACCGGCCGCGGCGCAGGTTCGCGCCTTCGCGGTCGAGCAGCTTGATGAGGTCCTCGATCCTGGCCGCCATGTCGTCGGCGGACGGGCGCTGCAGCTTGTGCAGGCTCGGCGGGTTCTCGAGCACGCGAACCGAGAGCGCCTGAGTGCCGCGCTTGCCGGCGACGACGCCGAACTCGAGCTTCGTGCCGGCCTTCACCGTGGTGCCGGCGGGCAGTGCGGACGCGTGGAGGAAGACCTCCTGGCCGTCGTCACCGCTGATGAAGCCGAAGCCCTTCGCCTCGTCGTAGAACTTGACCTTGCCGGTGGGCATGCTGACCTCGGGGTGGGACGGAAGAGCGAGAGATGCCGGAATCGGCCGATCCAGTGTAGCGGCGCCGGGGCCGGGGCCCGCGGGCGCCTCCCGATAGGCTCCCCGGCATGGCCGCACGACCCGATGAGGACCCCCCAGCGGCGTCCCGCGCCCAGCGGTCGCTCGCCGTCATGGCGGGGACGGTCATCTTCCTCTGCGTGCTCGACATCGCGGTGCTCCTGATCGCCCGCGGGGCGGGGGTCCCCGACAGCGCGTTCCACAGCGGCGTGCTCTCGGTCGTGCAGGTGCTGCCCCTGCCCGGCCTCGTGATCGGGCTGCTTCTCGCCCTCGCGGTGATCGCCGTGGGCGTCGTCGCCCGCACCCGCGGCCACTGACAGCGCGGCCACCGGTCAGCACCAGCGGGCGTACGCCGCAGATCTCGGAACCACACGGTGTCTTGTCAGAGAGCACCCAGGAAGCCCGCAGAGAATCTGCCGCATGGCCGACCAACCACGCGTTCTCATCGTCGACGACGAACCCAACATCCGCGACCTGCTGACCACGAGCCTCCGCTTCGCCGGATTCGCCGTACGGGCGGTCAGCAACGGCGCACAAGCGATCTCAGCGGTGCTCGAAGAAGAGCCGGACCTGATCATCCTCGACGTCATGCTCCCCGACATGAACGGGTTCGGCGTGACGAAGCGCCTCCGCTCCTCCGGGTACACGTCACCCATCCTCTTCCTCACGGCGAAGGACGACACCGAGGACAAGATCACCGGTCTCACGGTCGGCGGCGACGACTACGTGACGAAGCCGTTCAGCCTCGACGAGATCGTCGCGCGCATCAAGGCGATCCTGCGCAGGACCATGCACGCGGAGGAGGACGCCGTCATCCGCGCCGGCGAGCTCACGATGGACCAGGACACCCACGAGGTCACGGTCGGCAACGAGCCGATCGAGCTCTCCCCCACCGAGTTCAAGCTGCTGCGCTACCTGATGCTGAACCCGAACCGGGTGCTGTCGAAGGCGCAGATCCTCGACCACGTGTGGGAGTACGACTTCAACGGCGACGCCGGCATCGTGGAGTCGTACATCTCGTACCTGCGCCGCAAGCTCGACGCGCACAGCACGGAGCCGATCATCCAGACGAAGCGCGGCTTCGGCTACATGCTGAAGGCGGCGAAGGTCTGAGCCGTCTTCGAGGCCGGGCGCACCCGGCTCCATCCCGGCCCGGCTTCGTACACTGACGGCCATCATGCACGCGTCGCTGGCCGAGTGGTGGAACGCCATCTCGCTGCGCACGAAGATCACGGCCGTCACGGTCCTCGTGATGACCGTCGGGCTCGTGGTCAGCGGGTTCGGCACCATGACCGTGCTGCGCAATTACCTGATCCGCGACGCCGACACGCAGATCAGTCAGACGCTGAACCACCTCAGCGCCAGCACGGCCACCGCGGATGAGGCAGCAGTCGCGACGCAGTACGTCTACGCGCACGTCGACGCGTCGGGGAACGTGATCGACAGGAACCCGCAGTGGCGGGCGAACGCGCCGGTGATGCCACGCGTGGACGCCGCCTTCCTGCAGAAGCAGGGCACATCCGCCTTCACGGTGAAGAACGACGCGGGCGCCGCCACCTTCCGGATGGAGGTGCGCCGGCTGCCCGACGGCACGGCGGTCGCGCTCGGCCTGCCCCTCGACACGGTCAACCGACTGATCGCGCAGCTGTTCACGCTGTTCTTCGTGTTCGGGATCGTGGTGGTGCTGCTCGGGGCGGTCGTCACACGGCTGCTCGTCGGCTCCACGTTCGGGCCCTTGCGGCAGGTGGAGCGCACGGCCGCCGCCATCGCCGACGGCGACTTCGGGCAGCGGCTCGGCAACACCACGCCGAACACCGAGGTGGGCCGGCTGAACCGCTCGCTGAACCGGATGCTGAACCGGATCGACGGCGCGCTGGCCGACCGCGCCCGCACTATCGAGCAGATGCGCCGGTTCGTCGGCGACGCGAGCCACGAGCTGCGCACCCCGCTGGTCTCGGTGCGCGGCTACGCGGAGCTGTACCGGATGGGCGCCCTGCAGAGCCGCGAGGACATCGCGCAGGCGATGGACCGCATCGAGCGGGAGGCGGTGCGCCTCGGCGCGCTGGTCACCGACCTGCTCGCCCTCGCCCGGCTGGACGAGTCGCGGGAGCTGAAGCGCACGCCGGTCGAGCTGCTGCCGCTCGCGCACGACGCGGCGCTCGACGCGCGGGCGCTCGCCCCGAAGCGGATGATCCGGGTGATCGCCCACGACCCCGAGATGCCCACCGGAGCGATCGAGATCCTGCGGCCCGTGATCAGCCAGGACGAGTCCGAGGCCGCGCTGACCACCGCCGCGCGGCTGTTCCGGCGGAACGGCGCCCCCGCCGACTCGAGCATCACGGGATCGATCCGGCTCGCGAGCGCCCGGCTCCTCCGGGCGCGGCGGCGCGCCGACGAGCAGGCGGACGACGAGGCCCGAGTCACCTCGTCGATCTCGGGCTCGGTGCGACCCGTGGTGCTCGCCGAGGAGGACAAGCTCCGGCAGGTCCTCACGAACCTCATCGGCAACGCCATCCGCTTCACGCCGGACGACTCCCCCATCGAGATCGCCACCTACGTCGATCGCGTGCGCTCCCGGGCGGTGCTCGAGATCATCGACCACGGCGACGGCATCCCGCCGCAGATCCGCGACAAGATCTTCCAGCGCTTCTGGCGCGCCGACTCCTCCCGCACCCGGGACACCGGCGGCGCCGGCCTCGGTCTCGCGATCGTGGCCGCGATCGTCAACGCGCACGGCGGCGACATCGGCATCTCCGAGACGCCCGGCGGCGGTGCCACGTTCCGAGTCACGCTTCCGCTCCTCCCCACCCAGGACGACGAGCCGGAGGTCGAGGTCGACGAGGACTCCGACCAGGACGCGGCCGTCGCCTGACTACCGTCCCTCCCCGTCGCGCCGCACGGCGCGCAACGACGGAAGGAGCACGCGGATGACCCGCTATACGGTGGACAGCGACGAGGTGGCGAGCGCCGCCGCGGCGGTCGGCGCGACCGTCGGCCGGCTGCAGGGCGAGGTGAACGCGCTGCAGGGGCAGCTGGGCGCGCTGCAGGGCTCGTGGACCGGTCAGGCCGCGGTCGCGTTCCAAGGCGTCGTGCAGCAGTGGCGCACGACGCAGACGAACCTCGAGCAGGTGCTGTCGAGCATCGACCGGGCGCTCCGCACGGCGGCGCAGCAGTACGCCGACATCGAGGTGGCGAACGCCCGCCTGTTCGGCTGAAACGCGCTGCCGGGTCGGCGGTCCGCTTCGGACATGACGGGCGAGTGGGCGTTCGAGGCGGAGCCGACTTCTCGGCTCCGCGCGCCCATCTCCCGGATCCGCCTGAGTCGACCCGTCGGCCCGCACCCCCAGGAACGGGAACGGGCCGGGCATCCCGAAGGACGCCCGGCCCGTTCCGCCGTGGGTGGTGTGGCCTAGAAGTCCATCCCGCCACCGGCGTCGCCACCGGCGTTGACCGGCTGACGCTCCGGCTTGTCGGCGACGACCGCCTCCGTGGTGAGGAACAGCCCCGCGATCGACGCGGCGTTGAGCAGCGCGGAACGCGTGACCTTCACCGGGTCGTTGATGCCCGCGGCGAGCATGTCGACGTACTCACCGGTCGCGGCGTTGAGGCCGTGACCGACGGGCAGGCCGCGCACCTTCTCGGCGACGACACCCGGCTCGAGACCGGCGTTCAGCGCGATCTGCTTGAGCGGGGCCTCGATGGCGACCTTGACGATGTTGGCGCCGGTCGCCTCGTCACCGGTGAGCTCGAGCGACGCGAACGCCGTCTTGCCCGCCTGGATGAGGGCGACTCCACCACCGGCGACGATGCCCTCCTCGACGGCCGCCTTCGCGTTGCGAACGGCGTCCTCGATGCGGTGCTTGCGCTCCTTCAGCTCGACCTCGGTCGCCGCGCCCGCCTTGATGACGGCGACGCCGCCGGCGAGCTTGGCGAGACGCTCCTGGAGCTTCTCGCGGTCGTAGTCGCTGTCGGTGTTCTCGATCTCGTTGCGGATCTGCTGCACGCGGCCGGCGATGAGGTCGGCGTCACCGGCGCCGTCCACGATCGTGGTCTCGTCCTTCGTGATGACGACCTTGCGGGCCTGGCCGAGCAGGTCGAGCGTGACGTTCTCGAGCTTGAGGCCGACCTCCTCGGAGATCACCTGGCCGCCCGTGAGCGTCGCGATGTCCTGCAGCTGGGCCTTGCGGCGGTCACCGAAGCCCGGCGCCTTGACGGCGGCGGACTTGAAGATGCCGCGGATCTTGTTCACGATCAGGGTCGCGAGCGCCTCGCCCTCGACGTCCTCCGCGATGATCAGCAGCTGCTTGCCGGTCTGGATGACCTTGTCGACGATCGGCAGCAGGTCCTTGATGTTCGAGACCTTGCTGTTCACGATCAGGATGTACGGGTCCTCGAAGACCGCCTCCTGGCGCTCCGGGTCGGTGACGAAGTACTGCGACAGGAAGCCCTTGTCGAAGCGCATGCCCTCGGTGAGCTCGAGCTCGGTGCCGAAGGTGTTGGACTCCTCGACGGTGACCACGCCCTCCTTGCCGACCTTGTCGATCGCCTCGGCGATGATGGCGCCGATCTGCTCGTCGCCGGCGGAGATGGACGCGGTCGCCGCGATCTCCTCCTTGGTCTCGACCTCCTTGGCCGAGGCGAGCAGCTCGCGCGAGACCGCCTCGACGGCCTTGTCGATGCCGCGCTTCAGGCTGATCGGGTCGGCGCCCGCGGCGACGTTGCGGAGGCCCTCGCGGACCAGCGCCTGGGCGAGCACGACGGACGTCGTGGTGCCGTCTCCGGCGACGTCGTCGGTCTTCTTGGCGACCTCCTTGACGAGCTCGGCGCCGATCTTCTCGTACGGGTCCTCGAGCTCGATCTCCTTCGCGATGGAGACGCCGTCGTTCGTGATGGTCGGGGCGCCCCACTTCTTCTCGAGCACCACGTTGCGGCCGCGCGGGCCGAGGGTGACGCGCACGGCGTCAGCGAGCTGGTTCAGCCCGCGCTCGAGACCGCGTCGGGCCTCCTCGTCGAAGGCAATCATCTTCGCCATAAGTGTTTGTCGTCCCTCCTGGACGTGACGGATGGGAGGCGGGCGTGGCCTCGGAGCCGTGCCCGCTTTGGCACTCGACAGATCGGAGTGCTAATCCATCTTGGCAGTCCACCCGGTCGAGTGCAAGCCGACACAGCCCACGCCGGGATTCACCGCCGGCGGGACGGCGGCCGGCCGGGAAGGGGGCGAGGAAAGGCGCCGCGGCGCCGTCGACAGCGCGGTGGCGCGGGCTCAGGCCGGGTGGACGGCCTCCGCCTGCGGTCCCTTCGAGCCGGTGCCGACCTCGAACTCCACCCGCTGCCCCTCCGCGAGGGTGCGGTAGCCGCTCATGTCGATCGCGGAGTAGTGGACGAAGACGTCCTGGCCCTCCCCGTCCACGGTGATGAAGCCGTAGCCCTTCTCGGAGTTGAACCATTTGACGATGCCGGTGGCCATGACGCCGCTCCTACGTGAGTCCGCCGGACCTCGTGCACCGCGTCCGGGATCGCGACGAATCTAGTGAGCGGGAGGACACCCCAGACAGGGGAAGGGCGATCCGACCCCGGATCTCAACACCGCCGTAACCGACCGGAAACGAGCGGACGGCCCACCGATCAGTGGGCGGCGGCGTAATCCGCGCCGAGCACGACGGTCAGGCGCGACTGCCCGGGCACCGCGAACTGCTGCGAGAGGGCGGTGCGGGTGATGCCGAGCGACTTCGCGAGGCCCGCCGCCGCTCCGGCCTGTGATGCCGTCGTGTAGTACACGGTCGTCGCCTTCACATCCGTCGCACTGGCGTTCGCGGTCGAACCGACCTTCCAGCCGGCCTTGACGAGCATGCTCTCGGCGCCGGCCGCGAGGCCGTTCGCAGTCGTCGCGTTGAGCAGCACCACATCGATGTTCGGATCGACGGTCGGCGTCGGGGCTGCTGCGGTCGGCGTGGTCGGGACCGAGCCGACGTTGCTGATCCTGCCCTCGATGGCACCGAGGCCGAGCACGCCCGCGCCGACGAGCACCCCCGTGGCGAGCGCAGCCCACGCGAAGGCGACGAAGCCGCGGCCGGCGGGACGTGGTGCGCGATGGGCTCCGACGCGAGCGAGATCGGCGGGGACGTCGTCGAAGCGGTCGCGCGGTGTGGTGGCCATCGCCTTTCGGGGGTGGTCTGTGAAGGCCGTGCCGAGGATCGGCACGGCTCCCGTGGCGCTCAGCTCGAGTGCCGGCGCAGCAGATCGGCGCGCCGTACCGTTCGGGCGTCGCGAAGGCGCTGGAGGCGCTTCACGAGCATCGGGTCCTCCTGCAGGGCCGCCGGCGAATCGATCAGCGCCCCGAGCAGCTGGTAGTAGCGGGCGGCGGAGATGCCGAACTCCTCGCGGATGGCCTCCTCCTTCTGGCCGCCGTGCTTCCACGACGACCGCTCGAAGGCGAGCATCGCGAGGTCGCGCGCGCTGAGCTCGGGCAGGTGCCGCGTCGCGTCAGCGTGGTCGTCGGTCACGTGCCACCGCCTTCCTCGACCCATCGGGCCGGCCACCGCCTCCGGAATAGGAGCGATGCTAGGAGCGCTCCATCACGAGCGGGTGGAGCGACAGGCCGACGCGCCGAAGATGCGTCGATCCGCTGCGTCCGCGAGGCGAGAGGAACCCCATGGCATACGAAGTGACGAAGAGCGACGCGGAGTGGCGAGCGGCGCTGGACCCGAACGAGTTCACGATCCTGCGCGAGGCGGCGACGGAGCGACCGTGGAGCGGAGCCCTACTGGACGAGCACCGTGACGGGATCTTCCGCTGCAAGGCCTGCGACGCGCCCCTGTTCACGTCGACGGCGAAGTTCGACTCCGGCTCCGGCTGGCCGAGCTTCTTCGAGCCCGTCTCGGACGACGCGGTCGAGCTGAAGAGCGACCGAGCGTGGGGCATGACCCGCACCGAGGTGCTCTGCGCCCGCTGCGGATCCCATCTCGGGCACCTGTTCGACGACGCACCGCAGACCCCGACCGGCGAGCGCTACTGCATGAACTCGGTGTCGCTCAGCTTCGACGACCACGCCGAGGCCTGACCCGAACCCGTTCCGGGGACGGGCGGCGTCCCTGACTGCCGCACGTCCGAACGGGGGCTCGCGGCGAGACGACCGACGGTCCTAGCGTTCCGCCATGGGCTTCATCACCGGGGTGCGACGCGTGCTCGGCCTCGGCGGGGACGACGGTGGCGTCGGCTCCGTCGTCCGCAACGTGGGTCAGATCGAGCTCTTCGGCGACGTCGTCTCGAAGGCGCCGTTCGAGGAGCCGCCCGCCTACGAGGTGGCGCTCGACGACGACCACCTGCCCTGGGAGCTCGGCGAGCACCGATAGCCGTCCCGTCCTGTCCACCGGGGTGACCCGACGAGCCTCGCCCGCCGGTCACCGCCGGTCGACGCTCATCTCCGTGCGGCGGGCACGCCGGTGCGGCGCTCGGCCGGGATCCTGCCCTCCGCGGCCGCCTCGCCGTAGAGGCGCACCGACACGAGCGACAGCCAGACCCAGGACAGGACCACCGCGGCGGTGAAGCTGAGGATCGCTGCGGGGGCGGCACTGCCCGCCGCGACGGCGACGAAGCCGAGGAGCAGCCCCACGCCGGCGATCACCGAGAACGCGGCCCATCCGCGCGCCCCCTCGCGCCGGAAGCGACGAGCGAGCACGAAGGCCGTGATCGCGAACGCGATGAACCCGAGTCCGCCGGCCGCGAGGTGCCCGAGACCGTGGCCGGAGAACGACCCCGGCCGGTCGGGCAGCAGCACCCCGGCGAGCAGGAGCAGCACGCCGTAGAGCCCGAGGTACGCCCAGGCCGTCCGGCCAGGGCCGCGCCCGACGTGCCGCCGCACGCCGAGGCCGGCCGCGACGACCATCGCCCCGGTCACCAGGAACGCGACGACGTGCACCCAGCCCGCCTGGCCGAGGGAGAGAAGGCTCCAGCTGTCGCGCGTGAAGTCGAATCCCGGCTGCAGGAGCCCCTGCAGCACGGACGCGACCACGTAGAAGGGGCCGGCGATCACGCCGTACCCGAGCAGGGACTTCGTCACCCGCGCCTCGGGGGTGCAGTCGGCCGCGTCGCCTCGGTTGCCGCTCATGATCGTTCCTTTCAAACCGAACCGGTTGGTACAGTTTGACCGTAGCGCAGGACGAGCGCTCACTGTCAAGGAGGCGGCATGCGGAGGCGCAAGGCGGCGGCGGTGCTCGAGAGCGCACGCACCCTCTTCCTCGACGAGGGCTTCGACGCGACGTCCGTCGATCGGATCGCAGCGGGTGCTGGCGTCTCGAAGGCGACGGTGTACAGCAACTTCGCCGACAAACCGGCGCTGCTGACCGCCCTCGTCGAGTCCGTGACGCAGGAGTCCGCCGTGATCCTCGCGCGGGCCGTGCAGCCCCTCGACGCGGACGGACCGGTCGAGGAGCGACTGATCGAGGCGGCGATGGCGCTCGCGGGCGGCGTGCTGCGCCCGGAGGTGGTGGGCCTCCGGCGGCTGGCCATCGGCGAGTCCACGCGGCACCCCGACATCGCGAGGACCTACTTCGAGCGAGGGCCGGCGGCGACGCTGCGGCTGCTCACCGAGGCGTTCGCCCGGCTCGGTGTGACGGACGCTGCGGCAGCGGCGGACCAGTTCGCCTACGCCGTCATCGGGCCGCTGCAGGACCGCGCACTACTCGCGGGAGCAGCGCTCGACGAGGCCGCGATCCGGGCGCACGTCCACTCGACGGTGGGCGCGTTCGTGCGCGCGCACGGGGAGGCGCTCCGGCTCGCGTCCGACCGTCGGCCCTGACTCCAACCGGCACCCACGGCCTGAGGATGCGCAGTAGGCTCGGCGCGCCACCAGGGCGCCCCGGCGGCACGGACGTCGATGATGCGTCAGGAGCAGCCATGACGGCGAGCCCGGATCCGCTGGCGCCGCTCGACGCCCCGCCGGCCGCCGATGCGCCCGTCCCCGTCTACTTCGTCGCCGAGTCCACCGGCATCAGCGCCGAAGCGATGGGCAACGCGCTGCTCGTCCAGTTCCCCGGCGTGCGGTTCGAGCGCACGCGGATCCCGTTCATCATGTCGATCGGCGACGCCCGCAAAGCGGTCGCCACCCTCGACGCGGCCATGGCGGGCCCTCGCACGCCCCTCGTGTTCGCGACGATCGCCGACGACACCATCCGCGGCGTGCTGACCACCAGCAAGGCGCCGATCATCGACCTCGTCACATCGCACCTCGGCCACCTCGAGGAGCTGCTCGGGCTGCAGGCCGCGCACCTCGCGATCCGGGCCCACGGCGTCGGCGACATGAGCCGGTACGACCGGCGGATGCGGGCGGTCGAGTACGCCATCGAGCACGACGACGGCGAGAGCCTCCGCAACTACGCGGAGGCCGACGTCGTCCTGCTCGCCCCGTCGCGATGCGGGAAGACCCCCACGACGATGTACCTGGCGCTGCAGCACAGCGTGTTCGTGGCCAACTACCCCCTCGTGCCGGAGGACCTCGAGGACACCGACCTGCCCGAACCGGTGCGCGCCCTCCGGGACCGCTGCTTCGGCATCCTGACGACGCCCGCCAGGCTCTCGCAGGTCCGCAACGAGCGCCGGCCGAACTCGACCTACGCCTCCATGGAGCAGTGCTCGTGGGAGCTGCGCCGGGCGGAGACCCTCTTCCGCGCCCACGGCATCCCGACCGTCAACTCCTCCGCCAAGTCGGTCGAGGAGATGTCGACCGTCATCCTGCAGCACCTCGCTCACGCCTGAACGACCGCCTTCCACTGCAAAGGAGCAGTACCGATGAGCGTCACCGCCCCCTCTCCCACCGCCGAGCACCGCACGCCGAGCGGCTCCAACGTCCGCTGGTTCCGGGACCTCGGCCTCGCCGACCTCGACCAGGTCGGCGGCAAGAACTCGTCGCTCGGCGAGATGATCAGCCAGCTGTCGGGCCTGGGCGTCCGCGTGCCCGACGGCTTCGCCACCACCGCCGACGCCTACCGGCGGTTCGTCGGCCAGCAGGACCTGACCGAGCGCATCGACGCGCTGCTCGCGGACCTCGACATCGACGACGTCGAACGCCTCGCCGTCGTCGGCCGGGAGATCCGGGCCGCCGTCCTCGAGGAGCGCTTCCCGCCCGACCTCGAGACCGACATCCGCGCGGCGTACGCGGAGCTGGCCGCCGAGCGCGAGGAGGCGTCGTTCGCCGTCCGGTCGTCGGCCACCGCGGAGGACCTCCCCGACGCGTCCTTCGCCGGCCAGCAGGAGACCTTCCTCAACGTGCGCGGGATCGACCAGGTGCTGACGGCGGTGCGCGAGGTCTTCGCGTCGCTCTACAACGACCGCGCGATCGCGTACCGCGTGCACCACGGGTACGCGCACGACGTCGTCGCGCTGTCCGCCGGCATCCAGCGGATGGTGCGCTCGGACGTCGGCGCGTCCGGCGTGATGTTCACGATGGACACGGAGTCCGGCTTCACCGACGCCGTGTTCATCACCTCCTCCTACGGCCTGGGTGAGGCGGTCGTGCAGGGGGCCGTGAACCCGGACGAGTTCTACGTATACAAGCCCGCGCTGGCCGCGGACCGCCCCGCGATCCTCAAGCGGCAGGTCGGCGGCAAGGCGATCAAGATGGTCTACACGGAGGATCGGTCCGTCGGCCGCACGACCGAGTTCATCGACGTGCCGGCGAAGGACCGTGGGCTGTTCTCCATCACGGACGCCGAGGTCACCGAACTCGCGCAGCATGCGACCACGATCGAGCGGCACTACGGCCGGCCGATGGACATCGAGTGGGGCAGGGACGGGCTGGACGGCCTCCTCTACATCCTCCAGGCACGACCGG
Organism: Amnibacterium sp.; assembly: GCF_025463795.1. Classification (GTDB taxonomy): domain Bacteria; phylum Actinomycetota; class Actinomycetes; order Actinomycetales; family Microbacteriaceae; genus Amnibacterium. The sequence goes on along the minus strand of NZ_JAODBE010000053.1, from coordinate 15,742 downwards.
AGACGGTGCAGAGCCGGCGGTCGACCACCTCGACGAAGCGGTACCGCATCGAGGGCCCGGCGTCGGCGCGCACACTGCTCGTCGACGGACGGGCGATCGGGCAGAAGATCGGGGCCGGCCCCGTGCGGGTGCTCTCGCGCGTCGACCAGATGAGCGCCTTCGTGCCCGGGGAGGTCCTGGTCGCGGACATGACCGACCCCGACTGGGAGCCGATCATGAAGCGGGCCTCGGCGATCGTCACCAACCGCGGCGGCCGGACCTGCCATGCGGCGATCATCGCCCGCGAGCTCGGCATCCCCGCGGTCGTCGGCACCGGCAGCGCCACCGACGACCTGGCGGACGGCCGGCGCGTGACAGTGTCGTGCGCCGAGGGCGACACCGGCTTCGTCTACGACGGCGAGCTGCCGTTCGTGGTCGACGAGACCACGCTCGGCGACATGCCGGACATCCCCGTCAAGATCATGATGAACGTGGGGACGCCCGACCAGGCGTTCGCCTTCGCGCAGCTGCCGAACAACGGCGTCGGGCTCGCCCGGCTCGAGTTCATCATCAACCGGCAGATCGGCATCCACCCGAAGGCGCTGCTCGACCTGGCGTCCGATCCGGGGTCCCTGCCGGACGCGGTGCGTGACGAGATCCGGGAGCGGATCGCCGCCTATCCGGGCCCGCGCGAGTTCTTCGTGCAGCGGGTCGCGGAGGGGGTCGCGATGATCGCGGCGGCCTTCGCGCCGGAGCCGGTGATCGTGCGCCTGTCGGACTTCAAGTCGAACGAGTACGCCAACCTCGTCGCCGGCGAGCTGTACGAGCCGCACGAGGAGAACCCGATGATCGGCTACCGGGGCGCGTCCCGGTACCTCTCCCCCGCCTTCGCCGACTGCTTCGCGATGGAGTGCGAGGCGATGACCTACGTCCGGGACGTGATGGGGCTCACCAACCTGAAGCTCATGATCCCGTTCGTCCGCACGGTCACGGAGGCCTCGGGCGTCATCGACCTCCTCGCGGCGAACGGCCTCCGGCGGGGCGAGAACGGCCTGCAGGTGATGATGATGTGCGAGCTGCCCTCGAACGCGGTGCTGGCCGATGCCTTCCTCGACCACTTCGACGGCTTCTCCATCGGCAGCAACGACATGACGCAGCTGACGCTCGGGCTCGACCGCGACTCGGCCCTCGTGGCGGCCGGCTTCGACGAGCGCGACCCGGCGGTGAAGCACATGCTCAGCCTCGCGATCACCGCGGCGAAGCGGCGGGGGAAGTACGTGGGGATCTGCGGGCAGGGTCCGAGCGATCATCCGGACCTCGCCGCGTGGCTGCTGGATCAGGGCATCGACACGATGTCGCTGAACCCCGACACGGTCGTCGAGACCTGGACCGCCCTCGCGGCCCAAGTGGCGGGAGCGGCCAGGTAGCGCGGCCGCGGGCGGGGACGTCGACGTGCCGCGGCTGCTGATCGCCGGCCCGCCCGGTGTGGGGAAGGGAACCCAGTCGGCGATCCTCGCGGCCGGGCTGCGGGTGCCCGCCATCTCGACGGGCGACATGTTCCGTGCGCTCAAGGCGGCGCACGGCGACCTGGCCGCCGAGGTGCAGGCGGTGATGGCGTCGGGCCGGTACGTCGACGACGACCTCACGAACCGGGTCGTCGCCGAGCGGCTGCTCCGGGACGACTGCGCGCCCGGATTCCTCCTCGACGGCTACCCGCGCACCCTGCCGCAGCTCGACTTCCTCCACAGGTGGCTCGCGGAGCGCGGGCTCGCCATCGACGCGGTCATCGCCCTCGAGGCCGACGAGGAGGTCACGGCACGCCGGATGGCCGCCCGCGCCCTCCTCGACGGGCGACCGGACGACACCGTGGAGGCGTTCCGGGTGCGGCTGCGCATGTACGCCGAGCAGACGCGGCCGCTGCTCGACGTCTACGAGGAGATCGAGCTGCTGCGGCGCGTGGACGGATCCGGGACGGTCGACGACGTCGCCGAGCGGGTCTGGGCCGCCGTGCACCCCTGACTCCTGGCCGACTGCGGAGCCGAGCGCCGCGCGGATCCACGAAGGGTCGGATCGGCCACGGCTGCCGGCGGGCACCGGTCGACGGAGCGAATCAGGAGACCGCCCGGGAGGAAGCGTTGCGGAACCGCGGCGCATGCACGACAGTTGTCCGGTCCGGTCCGAGCTGCGGTCGCCGCGGCGTTCCTTGCTCGAGAAGGCGAAGCCCATGAGTGAACGCGACGAATTGATCGAGCACCTCGATTCGCTGAGCACGAGTCAGCTGGCCGACGACCTCCTCGCGCTGGACGGCGCGCACGAGGCGAAGCTCGCCGAGCTGAACGAGGACAACGACGCCCTGTGGGACAAGGTCCACGAGCAGGGCGACCGGATCCTCGCCGCGCAGATCATCCACGCCAGCGGGTTCACGGGTCTTTGCCGGACCTGCAACAAGCAGCGGCACCCGGGCCCGTGCGAGACGTCCCTCGCGTTGGGTGTGACCGAGTAGCTGCGACGACCGGAACCCTGCTGCGTCGCGAACCCGCGCGATTGACGCCGAGCGCTCGCTGAGCTGCTCGCCGGGACTGACGGTGACGCCCGAAACCCCTGAGCATCTGCGATTCGGCGGCGCTCACCGGCCGAGCGGCGGAGCGCCGATCAGACGATCGATGTGCGCGGTGATCATGCGGATCTGCTCGGTGAGCTCCCGGTGCTCCGAAGGATCCGTCGCCGCCTCGAGGTCGCGCTCCATCGCTTCGAGAGCGAGCGTGAGCACGTGCAGGTCCCACGCGGGCCGACTCTCCGGTTCCGCATCCGTCACGGCAGCCGATTCTGCTGCACCCGCTCGGTCGGCGGGAGCCGGGCGCGGACGACTCGCAGCCGAGGAGAGGCCTCCGCCGAGGGCGAGATGGCCTGGCCTCCATCCACCCCAGCCGACTCGAACCCGCGACCCCCTGATGACAAGGAACCTGAAGGCCGGGCATACCGGAGGACGACGAGGCTCTTGGTGCAGCGAAGCAGGACCTGGCCGCGTTAGGCCACCGCCGCGGAGCTCGTCAGATGCGCGATTGCGCGGCCGGCCACCGCGATCGACTCCGGGGTGGCATGAGGCAGTTCGAAGACGAAGTGGTCGATGCCGAGGTGCAACCAGGGTGCGAGCTGGTCGGCCACCTCGTCCGGGTCTCCAACGAAGACGCCGGCAGCGCTGTTCATCTCCGGCATTCCCCGCGCCGTCCTCCACTCGTCCCATTCCGCGCGGGCCTGCTCGGACTCGTGCGCGACGGCGAGCATCCCCTTATAGGTGATGGCGATCTCGCCTTCGTCACGACCGACGGTCGCGCAGTGGCCGGCGAGCACCCGGCGCTTGTGCGCGATGCGGTCGCGACTGTCCCCGGAGGGGAATGAGAGGTTGATCATGTCTGCGTGCCGTGCAGCGATCCGGAGCAGACGCTGCTCCCCGCTTCCGGCGACGAGCACGGGGATGCCTGCTGGCCGCATCGGACGTGGAGAGTTCGGCGGCGAGTCCGGATCGGGGGTCCTGGTGATCATCGGGCGGATCACCTCCAACGCGTCCTGGAGGATCTCCATCCGTCGCGCGATGCTGGGAAAGTCGTAGCCGTACGCCCGATGCTCCGCTTCCGTGCGGGGATGCCCCGCGCCGATTCCGAGGATCGCTCGCCCGCCCGACAGCGCGTCCAAGGTGGACACGAGCTTGGCGAGCAGGGTGGGGCGTCGATAGAGCACGGACGTAGCAAGCACCCCGAGTTGCAGCCGGGATGTCCGTGCGGCGACGGCATTCAGAAGCGAGTACGCCTCCGGCATGGGGGCGTACGGTCCGGCCGGTCCGAGGAACTGGACGTGGTCGGTGACCCAGAGCGTGGTGAAAGCGGGTGTCTGCTCCAAAGCCGTCGTCAGGTCGGTGACGGCGTCGAGCAACCGGCCACCGGTGAACTCCGGTGCGGAGAAATCGGTGAGATGCAGTCCGAAGGTAGGCATGCGTCACGATGGCTCTGCTGGGCGGGTCGCGGAATACCAGAACCTTGGGGTGGGGATCGTGCCGCTCCAGGCCTACCGTTGCGCCGTGAGCAACCTGGGCGTGGTGCGGCACCGGCAGGTGGCCCTCTTGATGGAGCGCTGCTACGTGGGTTTGGATGCGGCTGCTCTGCGCGTGGAAGTTCTGCACCGGCTCCGGTCGGTCATGTCGATTGACGCCGCGTTCTTCGCCTCCATCGATCCGGTCACGCTGCTGTTCACCACGGCGGTGAGTGAGGAACCGTTGCGCGGTGCGGCTGCGCGTTTCTTGGACAACGAGTTCGGGGCGCCGGACGTGAACCGTTTCGTCGACTTGTCCCTCCGCCCGGATCCGATCGGCTCGCTGGACGCCGCGACGCAGGGCGATCGCACGGCGAGTGTTCGCTACACGGACATCATGGCCCCGCTCGGTCTCGGCGACGAACTCCGCGTCGTCCTCCGCTCGCGCTCACACAGCTGGGGGGTGATGTGTCTGCATCGTTCGAATGCCGACGCGGGTTTTTCCGAACCTGAGATCGCGGTGTTGCGTCGCATCGCGCCGCACGTGGCCGAGGGACTTCGCCGGGCACAGGTTCTCGACCAGCTGTCGAGGAGTTCGATGATGATGGACGTCGGGATCGTGCTTCTCGATGACGAGTTGCATCTGGCGTCCATGAACGCCGTGGCCGAGCAATGGCTTGCCGAGATGACCGAGGAGGACTGGCCGTCTCCGTTCGAGCTGCCGGTTCCGATCTACACGGTCGCGGCACGCCTCCTGGCCGACGAGGTGGCCGACACCCGAGGCGAGCCCCGTCCCACCCAGGGCCGCCTCGAAGTGCGGGTGCGCACTGCCGCCGGGACCTGGGCCTCCGTCCGGGCCTCGCGGATCGACGGCCCGAGCGGCCGCCAGATCGCGGTCGTCATCGAATCGGCATCCGCGCAGCGCTTGGTGTCCGTCCTGTTGGCCGCGCGCGGACTGACGCCGGCGCAGGAGCGGGTCGCAGCCCTGGTGCTGCGGGGGCTCACGACCCGCCAGATCGCTGCCCAGGCACACATCTCCGCGAACACGGTGCAGGAGCATCTCACCGCCATCTTCGAGAAGTTCGGCGTCCACAGCCGCCGCGCGCTGGTCACCGCCGTAGGAACAGCACCCGGTACCCCGACGTGAGCTCTTGAGGCGGAACCATCACAGCGTTCGAGCGCCGATTGCTCGTCGACGCCGGGCTGTTCGAGCTGCAGGAAGGCGGATCGTCAAGCGACCGCGAATCCTCTCCGGAAGACCGCGCTGAACTCACGAAAGGCGACCACGCCGAGGTGACCGAGGAGGACGTTGCTACCGCGTCCGCCAAGGGGCCGAACGCTCCCTGACCGCCAGCGAGTCTCGCTCCAGGGAATCGCGCCGGTAGCCCCGGCTCGCGGGTCTGCGAGCCGCGGCCTGCGGATGCGCTGGTCGGCGGCATATCTGCCGAGGCGGCCGAGGGGCCGAGGCGCCCGGATGTGGCGGCTACCGACCAAGTCCCCAACCGTCGGCTACCGACCCTCGAGCAGGACGCAGCTTCAGGCCTCGGGGAGCTCGCCGGCCCGGCTGATGTGTGTCGCGGTCTTGTTCGTGATCTTCCAGACGCCGTCGATCTTGAGAAGGTTGTGGAGGTCGACCCAGGTGTTCTCGGGCTCGCCGCTCTGCCAGACCAGCAGAACGTTCGCCACGTCGCCCGACCGGGTGATCATCAGGACGCGGATCGTCGCGCGTTCGTAGGCGGCCCACTCGGTGAACGCCTCCTCGTTCAGCGGCCACGCGCGTGGTGTGCTGTCGGGTTCGGTGAGGAAGATCCAGGCCCGCTCGTGAAACGCCTCCTCGAAGAAGCGGGTCTCGCCGCTGCCGAACCCGTCGGCGTAAAGCTGGACCACGCGGCGGATGTCCGCCTCGCCGTGCTCGTCGGATCTCGCCGGCGTGGTGGTGGACGTGGTCGCGTCTCCCGCCCTGCTCATGTGGGTCGCGGTCTTGTTCGTGATCTTCCACGCGCCGTCGATCTTGAGGAGGTTGTGGAGATCGACCCAGGTGCCCTCGGAACCGCAATCGCAGACGAGCATGACGTTTGCGACGTCGCCGGATCGAACGAGATTCAGCACGCGAATCGTCGCCCTGGGGAATGACGCCCACACCTGGAACGAGCGAGGCTTGAGCCGCTCGGCGCCCAGCACCCCGTCGGCGCGCGTGTAGAAGATCCAAGCCTCTTCGTGAAACGCCTCGTCGAACATGCCGGTCTCGCCGGTGCCGTACCCGTCGCCGTACAGCTGGACCACGCGTCGGATGTCCCGCTCGTCCTGCTGGTCGGTCTTCGGGGGCACTGCGCGAGTCGTCGTCATTGCGACCACCCTGTCATGTCCCACATCGTCCTCCTCCGGCAAGCAGGGAGCTAGAACGACATCGGTCGCGGCGGCCGCATCACGGTCAGCGGACGCACGGCAGCAGGCCGACATGGAGGTGACCTCGGGCATTCTCGGTGCCCTTCGCGCGCGGCCTCGAGAATCGCGTCGACCGCCGCTCCTCTTGCATGAACCCTCCTGGCGGGGAGGCTGCGCCGGGAACCGGACCGGCGGTCGAGCCGAATATCGCAGCGCCTACGGGGTTTGTGGTCCGAAAGCCTCTGTCGTCGCTCGGGCCTTGCCGGGACGATGCTGCGCACGGCAATGAGAGAGGTTGCGATGTTGAACCCAGTCCGGCTTTCAGCGGTGCTCGCCAGTACCGACCTGGCGCGAAGCCAGGAGTTCTACGAGCAGACGTTGGGGCTTCCGCTCTCATCCGAGACCGTCCCGAATCACCTCCTGTTCGACACGGGAACCGGCACTCTCCTGATCTACGGCCGCCCCGCGGCGAACAGAGCCGATCACACCCAGGTTCGGGTCTGGACCTCGGACATCGATCGTGACGTCCATGACCTCGCCGAACGCGGCGTGGTCTTCGAGGACTACGACTTCCCGAGGTTCAAGACGGTCGCCCACATCGCCACCACCGCCGGGCTCGGCCGGTCCGCGTGGTTCAAAGACCCGGACGGGAACACGATCGCCCTGTTCCAAGCCGAGTAGGCGCATCTCAGCGACCCCCGCGAGCCGCACATCATCGAGACCTGACCCCGGAACCTCGCGCGCTGCTCGGGGCGTCCTCCGTCCCGGGTCCAGCCCCCGACCATGTCCTGTGTCCCCTTCGAGACTGAGACCGGCGCGGTCGCCGCGCCCGTGGGAGCACGTTATTATCTGCACGTCCGCGCAGGCTTGCATGGACCGAGTGACCCCGGCGGCAATACTCAGTCTGCTCAGTCGCGGCCGGTCGATGGAGAGGAAGTCGCATGTCCGTCGTGAAGATCAACGCGTTGCAGGTCCCCGAAGAGGGAGGACAGGAGCTGGAGAGGCGGTTCTCCGGCCGGTCTCACGCGGTGGACGCGTTCCCGGGGTTCGAGGGGTTCCAGCTGCTGCGTCCGGTCAAGGGCGAGAGCCGCTACTTCGTAGTGACGACCTGGGACAGTGAAGAGAGCTACCAGTCGTGGTCCTCGAGCCAGGCTCGGGAGAACCACTCCGGCCCGGGCCGCGCCGTCGCGACCGGCGCCAGCCTGCTCGAGTTCGACGTCCTCGATCTGGACGGCGATGCAGCCTGAAGCTGCAGAGGCCTCGCCGGCACGCCGCGAGGTGGTCCTCGGCGACGGGAACCGGACCGAGAGGGCTGCGGCCGATGCGGTGACATGCGGTCGGCACCCGGACAGCCAGTACGTCGAGCTGGCCGTGGAGGTGTTCGCGATGCTCGCCGACGCTACGCGGGTGCGGATCATCCTGGCTCTGCGCGACGACGAGCTGTCCGTGAACCACCTGGCCGACATCGTCGACAAGCCGGCCGCCGCGGTGTCCCAGCATCTGGCGAAGCTCAGGCTGGCACGCATGGTGACGACCCGGCAGGACGGGACACGGGTGTTCTACCGACTCGCCGACGAACACGCCCGCCAACTCGTCGCCGACGCGATCTTCCAGGCCGAACACACCCTCGGCGGCATCCCCCGCCACCACCACACGCATCCAACGGCTGCCCGATGAGCACCCCTCGCACCGAGCACCACGAGCACGAGCACGAGCACGAGCACGAGCACGAGCACGAGCACGAGCACGAGCACGAGCACGAGCACGAGCACGAGCACGAGCACGAGCACGAGACGCATGATCACCCCCACGGCGATCACGGGCACAGCCACGACGACCACGGGCATGGCCACGGTCATTCCCACGGGCCCGGAGGGCATTCGCACCCGGCCGGGATCAAGGGCTTCTTCTACGGACTCTTCGTTCCCCATACCCACGATGCCGCTGACTCCATCGACGACGCTCTCGAGGCGAGCACCCAGGGGGTCCGCGCGCTGAAGATCAGCCTTTTCCTCCTGCTCGGCACGACCGTGCTCCAGCTGCTGATCTTCCTGATCAGCGGCTCGGTCGCCCTGTTGGCCGACACGATTCACAACTTCTCCGACGCCCTCACGGCCGTCCCCTTGTGGATCGCGTTCATCCTCGGCCGCCGCGCCGCCACTCGCCGGTACACCTTCGGCTATGGGCGCGCAGAGGACCTCGCCGGCCTCTTCATCGTCGCGGTCGTCGCGCTCTCCGCGATCGTCGCGGCGTGGCAGTCCATCGACCGTCTCTTCCACCCGCTGCACCTGCAGAATCTGTGGTGGGTCGTCGTGGCCGGCTTCATCGGCTTCGCCGGCAACGAAGCAGTCGCGATCTACCGCATCCGCGTCGGGCAGCAGATCGGCTCCGCCGCACTCGTCGCCGACGGCGTCCACGCCCGCCTCGACGGATTCACCTCGCTGGCCGTGGTCCTCGGCGCCGGAGGGGTGATGCTCGGCTTCCCCCTCGCCGACCCGATCGTCGGGTTGGTGATCTCCGCCGCGATCATCGTCCTGCTCTGGGGAACCGTGAAAAGCATCGGCCGACGCCTCATGGACGGCATCGACCCTGAACTCCTGGACCGCGCCGAACACGCCCTGACAGGCACTCCGGGGGTGCTTGCAGTGCCGAGACTGCAGCTCCGGTGGGTCGGCCACAGGCTGCAAGGAGCCGCGACGCTCCTGGTGGCCGACATGCAACTCAGCGAGGCGGAGCACATCGCCCAAGAAGCCGGCCACACGCTGGCCCACGCTCTGCCGAAGCTGGACGACTTCGTACTCCGAGCGACAAGCACGGAAATTCACCGTCCCTGATCCACCTCGTACTCTGGCGACTGCTGCATTGGAACAGGGATGCAAAGTCAACCGACGGGTACGAATCCGCCGGTCCAGCTCAGCTTCTCGGCAGCGGCGAGACTCATCTGCAGGAACCCGAACGCTTCGAGCTCCCGTGCCCGCTTCAGGCCCCCGACGTCGATCGCCTTGAGTCCGGCCGCGGTGACCAGCTCGATGACGGAAGCTTTCACGGCGGAGTCGTCACCGGCCAGTAGCACCGTCGTGGTCATTCCCCGGCCTTCTTGCCAGCGAAGGTCGTGTTGAAGGCCTTGACCACCCGGGAGGCTCGACGAAGCGTCCAGCCGTCTCGAAGACGCGTCGACGAATCGATCGCGGAGGACCGCCATTGGCCGGAGGAACCCTTGCGGGGCACCCCGGGGCCACCTGATCGAGCAACGGGCAGCGCCCCCTCGGAGTGGGACTGGCACGGTGTCCGGCCTGCTGCGACGCTCCGATCGCGCCGTACCCACGGCCCTTTCTACCCTGGGGGATCCACATGTTCAGTCACCGATCGCGCCTCGCAGCAGCGGCGCTCGTCCTTCCGTTCGCCGGCGTCGCCTTCCAGGCGACCTCGGCGTCCGCCACGCCGATGCCCACGTGCTTCGGCCACGCGGCGACCATCGTCGTCACCGCACACAGCCCGCACGTCGTGCACGGCCGCTCGGGGGCGGACGTGATCGTCGTCCGCAGCGCCGGCCACATCATCAAGGCCGGCGGCGGCAACGACCTCATCTGCGGATCATCCGGCAGGGACCGCATCGACGCGGGCGCCGGCAGCGACCGGGTCATGGGCGGTGGCGGTACCGACACGATCGAGGGCGGCTCCGGCAACGACCACCTCTCCGGCGGCGCAGGCAGCGACCACCTGAGCGGCGGCGGCGGCTCCGACACCCTCGACGGTGGCACCGGCAACGACGTCGAGAGCGGCGGCGCAGGCAGCGACCACCTCAACGGCGACCCCGGCAACGACACCCTCAACGGTGGCGACGGAAACGACGTCGAGAACGGCGGCTCCGGGAGTGACACCGAGAACGGCGGCGGAGGCGACGACCACCTCATCGGCGGGACCGGAAACGACCATCTCTCCGGCGATCAGGGCGACGACGCCCTGCAGGGCGACTCCGGTGACGACAGCCTCGACGGCGGAGACGGCGCGGACACCGACCGCGGCGGCGACGGCCACGACACCTTCCACCGCGGCTCGTCCGACCACGTCGACGACCAGCAGTCCGACGACCACGAGACCGTCAGCAACGACGACCAGGGCGACGACAGCACCTCCGGAGGCGACCAGAACGACTCCGGCGCCGGCACGAGCAGCTCCAGCCAGGACGACTGACGCCAGACGGATGCATACGGCCGGCAGCCTTCGCCGACCGTATGCATCGGCCTCACGTCCGCTTGTCGGGAGCACGAGTCATCGATTCCGGTCGGACCCGCGGATCGGCCTCCAGGCGTAGTTCCTCGCAGCGGTCCACTTCGTCGATCCCCTCTGCCGCCGGAAGACATGTCGCACCGACGTTGAGGCGGCAGCCGGGACCGACGTCCCTTGGGCGCAACCTGCGCGATGGCCTGCTCGATCCGCTCGAGGACCTCCGGATCGTCGGGTTCGGTGGCCGGCCGGGAGCGGCTGATCTCGCCCGTCGGAGCAGGACCGACGGCGTGCACGGCTCGTGCTCGAACCTTCCCCACCCCGCCCAGACTGGCGGCGCCCTCTCCATGGGCGCCGCCAGCGGGTGAGCGAGAAGTGGTTACCCGGCGCGCGAGCCGGCGCGGGCATCGAGCGTGAGGACGCTGGTCCCTCGTGCGTGGCCGCCTGCAATGTGGCTGACGGCTTGGGCTGCTTCCTGAAGGCGGTAGGTCCGGCCGATGAGCGGGGTGACCTTGCCGGCTTCGATGAGGGCGGCAATCGCGAGCAGGTCCTCACGTCTGGGGAACTTGATGGTCGGGGCGGACTGACGACGAGTGAATCTCGACACGATGGCCGCTTTCATGACGGTCCCCATGGTGCCGAACCAGCGCCCGCCGGAGGTGCCGTTGTTGGATTGGAGGACCCCGTCCGGGGTGAGCGCTCGTCGTGTGTGTGACAGGGAGTGGTTCGCCACGTTGTCGAGGATGAAGTCGTAGCGCTGCTTGCCCAGGGTGAAGTCCTCCATGGTGTAGTCGATGACGTGGGCCGCGCCCAGAGATCGGACGGTGTCGAGGTTGCAGGCGCTGGACACTCCGGTGACCTCGGCGCCGAACGCTGCGGCGATCTGGATCGCGTAGGAGCCGAGGCCTCCCGATGCACCGTTGACGAGCACCTTCTGTCCTGGACGAACGCGCCCTCGTAGCAGCTGCAGGGCGGCGGATGCGGATACCCCGACGGCTGCCGCCTGCTCGAACGTGAGGTTCGATGGCTTGGGGACGAGGTGATCAGCCCGTGCACATACGTACTCCGCGAAGGCACCTGCGCACCAGCCGAACACCTCATCCCCGACCTGGAGCCCCGTGGAGCCGCCGTCGACAGCGACGACGGTCCCGGCGACATCCGTACCGGGCACGCGATTCTTCGGCTTGCGGAGCCCGACTGCCGCGCGGGCGATGAGGGGTTCCCCCTCGATGGCCACCAGGTCGCCGACGTGGATGGATGCGGCGTGTACCCGGATCAGCACCTCACCGTCGTGCGGCACGGGCACTGCGACGTCTTCCAGCTTGAGGACGCTCTCCGGGCTGCCGTACCGGTCCTGAACGATCGCTTTCATCGAGGAGGGGATGGCGGTGCCAGCAGTACTGGCAGTGGTCGGATGGGGCACGGGTGCGTGGGTGGTCATTTCTCTCAAGTCCTGTTCGTGTGCGTGGACGGCTGCGGAACGCAGGGTGGGTGGGAGGGCGGGCCGGGAGACGGCCGGGGTCAGCGAACCGAAATCGCTTCGACTCGGCCCGAGTAGGCCGCCTTCTGGAAGCCCTTGATGAGCAGCCAGGCGGGGAGGACCAGTTCGAAGAAGAACCCCGGCATCATGAGGTAGAGGCCGATGTGGACCCCGAACAGTTCGGCGATGGTTCCGGCGACGAGGCACGGGTAGCCGATCAGCCCCGAGAGGGCCAGCCACCGCGGGACGAGGCCGGTCTTGAACAGCAGCAGGCAGAGGAATGTCGCACCGACTCCGAGTGCCATCTCGCCGATCTGATACGACATGCCGTTCAGCTGGACGAGCAGGGATGCGAGAGTGCTGGCTCCCGGTTCACCGGCGTGCTGGGCCAGCGGGACGATCATGAGCAGGGCGAGCGCGCCGATGCTCAGAAAGAGGACCTCGACGATGATGGCGGCGAGGTACGTGAGCGCCGTCCGCGTGCTGTGTCGCTCCAAGATGGGAAAGAAGAGGACCGCTTTCGCGACGTCCACGGCGGTGTTGAGCAATATCAGAAAGGCACCGAGAGTCAGGAGCGACTGAACCGGCCCGATCGTGGCCAGGAAGTTCGCGGGCGCTGCCAGGGAGCTCGCAATCGAGGAACCTGTTCCATAGACGAGGAATCCCGCGAGGAACAGTGCGCCGATGATTCGCGATTGCGTCATCCGTGAGCTGGGCCGGTTGGCGGACGAGCCTCCCGGGGCGCGGATCTGTTGCGCGGAGAGTGGGCTGCCGGAAAGGGTGGACTGGGTCATGAGATCTCCTTGTTCGTGTGTGGCTACAGCCTCCGCATCAGGGCGGTTCTTGAGATCCGGGCGAACACGTAGCGGACACGTAGGTGAGCCGACCCGGACCACCAGCACCGCGGGCAGTGGAGCGACTCCTACGTACCCGTTCAGCGTTCGCCTGGATGCGGTGCAGAAGACGGTTGAGGAGCCTGACGGGCATGCGCCATTTCCTCGTCGAGATCCCGATCCAACAGATAGGACCGAGAGACTGCGCCCGCGCACTGGAAGCACTACAGATGGCGCAGTCGCGGCTCAGCGGCAGCGCGACGGTTCCTCGCGCCCTCTTCGCCGGGATCACCCAGCAGGACGATCACCTCATCTGCCTGATCGAGGCATCGGCCGCCCAAGGCGCGCGCGCGCTGGTTGCACTGGCACTACTGCCTACCGGTCACATCCGCGAGATCAGCGGCCCGACCTGCCCGGCCCGGCTCGCGGCGCGGGCTGGAAGTTGTGGTCGCCTATCCGGGAGCGGCAGCCCAGGATGCGATCTTGACCCTGGAGTCGAACCCGAGCTTGTTGAGGATGTTGTAGACGTGGGTCTCCACCGTGCGCTCGGAGAGGAATAGGCGCTGCGCGATGTCCTTGTTGCTCAACCCCTCGGCGAGCAGCTCGGCGATCTGCCGCTCACGCTTGGTCAGCGGGTCTGCATGCTCCTGTTCCGCGGCAGGAGCTCGAACGACCTGGATCCCGAGAGCCAGCGCCACCACGGCCGAATGGTCGAGCTGCTCGCCTTCGTCGAACGCCTTCTGGTAGCGCTGAGGGCCGAGGTCAGCGCGGGCCAGGGTCTCCGCTCGCTCGACCAGCGGCCGGATGAACGGGCTCAGCAAGTACCCCGATTCAGTCCGCAACATCGCCGCGGCGCCCAGGAGCGTCGCGGCCCGCGCTCCTCGGCCGGCCATGGCCGCGTTTCCTGCTAACGCGTGAATCCGCAGCACGAGCCCGGGCCGGTCATCGACGACCAAGGTCGCGCGGAGCGCCTCGATCAGCGCCGCCTCCGCCTGGTCGTGCTCGCCGACCATCATCGAGGCGACCCCGACGCTCGTGAGGTGAGTACTCAGCATGTAGATCTCGTGGACGCGTCTGCAGCGTTCCGCGGCCCCGAGCCCGATCGCGCGCATGCGGATGAAGTCACCGTCCAACGACGCGATCAGCGCCTCGGACTGGGCCGCGGCGATCTCCGCGATGTCGTCATCGAGGGTGTCCGCGAGCCGTTGCGCTTCAGTGGACAGCGGACGGGCAGCGGCGAGGTCGCCGGCCATGACGTGGAGCGCGGCGGCGATGGCGAGGATTCGCACGAGCAGGACGGCGGCGTTCGACCCACGCGCGATGTCAGCGGCCTCCGCAATCGCATCCAGCCCTGCGACGTGGTCGCCTTGCGCGACCGCGAGGTAGCCCCGGACGAAGAGCGCCCGCGCACGCGCCGCGGGGTCGGTGCCGCGTCGCTGGAGGAGGCTGTCCATCCAGTGGACGCCCTCGCTCAATGCCCGGTTGGCCCAGTACCGGCCAAGGCCCGCCGCCATCTCCAAGCCCACGTCGGCATCCACGAGATCGGTGAGGCAGTACCTGAGGGCGCCCCGGAGGTTGTCCGCCTCGAGGTCGAGGGCCTGCAGGAATTCGAGTGTCAGCTCGTCATCAGCCGTGCGGCCATCGGAGTCCACGCGCCGGCACAGGGCAGCGAAGAACGACAGATGTGCGTCTCTGCAGTTCCTTTCCTCGCCCGCGTCATGGAGTCGCAGCGAGGCGAACTCCCGCATGGTCTCGTGCATCCGATACCGGCCGCCGCTCGAAGTCCGTTCGAACGTCACGAACGAACGGTCCACCAGCGCTGCGAGCGCCTGCGGCACGGTGGGCGACGTCACCGTCCCCCAACCGCAGACGTGCTCGGCGGCCGCCAAGGTGAAGGAGGCGGGAAAGACCGCGAGGCGACGCAGGACCGCCCGGCCTTCGCTACTCAGCAGGTCGTGGCTCCACGCGATCGTGGCCTCCAGTGTCTGCTGCCGGGCCGGCGCGGCCGTGCTACCGCCGACGAGGAGGTGGAACCGGTCGTTCAGCCGCTCGACAAGGTCTTCGACACTGAACGATCGCAACCGCACTGCCGCGAGCTCGATCGCCAACGGGATGCCATCAAGTCGCCGGGCGAGTTCCACCACGCCGGCCATATTCGCCTCGGTCACCACGAGGGGGGCACCCGCCGCGGCAGCTCGCTGAACGAGGAGGCTGACGGCCTCGGACTCGGTCACGCCTCGGGCCGACCTCTCGTCGGCGCCGTCCGGCAGGGATAGCGGCTGAACCGGAACGACCCGCTCGCCGGCGACGCCGAGCGGCTGCCGACTGGTCGCCAGGATGCGCAGGTCGGGTGCCTCGCGCAGCAGCGAATCCGCCAGGACCGCACACGCGTCCAGCAGATGTTCGCAGTTGTCCAGAACGAGCAGCAGCCGCCTCCCCGTGAGGTGGTCCAGGAGTCGCGACAGCGGCCATCGACCCGACTCGTCGCCCAACCCCACCGAGGTCATCACGGCCTTCGGCACAAGCTCCGCGTCGGCGAGGCCGCCCAGCTCGACCAGCCATACCCCGTCCGGCAGACCGCGCGCGAGATCGGCCGATGCGCGCAGAGCCAGACGGGTCTTGCCGACACCGCCGGCACCCACGAGGGTCACCAGACGGGACACCGCGAGTGCCGCCTTGATGTCCTGAAGCGCAAGGCGCCGCCCGATGAAGCTGCTGAGCTCGACCGGAAGGTTGCCCTGCCGCCCTCGTGCCCGGCTTCCCATCTTCGTGAGTGTAGGCAGGAGGCGCAGTCACGCCTCTCCGATCGGCC
>NZ_JAODBE010000036.1 GCF_025463795.1 Amnibacterium sp. | reverse complement strand
TCCGCGCCCGTCCCGTGGCTGGCGCGTCGCGTCGCGCGGCGGCTCGCGCTCTGGGCCACCGGCGGCCTCGCCGGGTGCTGGCTCGTCGGCGCAGCCGTGTCCTGGCTTCCGTCGACGCCGGGGATCGGGCTCGACGCCGCGGCTCGCGCAGCGCTGCAGCCGCTGAGCGCCGTCGCTCCGATCGACGCCGTGGCGCAGTTCCTCGCCGTGATCGGCGAGCAGCCGGTCAGCATCGTCGTCGCGGTGGGTGTCGCCCTCGCGGTCGTGGTCCGCTGGGGCCTCCAGGCGGGCGTCGCGTTCGGCCTCGCGTCCGCGCTGAGCGCCGGTTCCGTGATCCTGATGAAGTCCCTGGTGCAGCGGCCCGGGCCGGTGACGGCCTTCTTCGAGGGCCTCGGATCCTTCCCCTCGGGCCACGCCGCGAACGCCGCCGTGCTCGCGACCCTCGGCGGACTCCTGCTGCGGCGGCGCTGGGCGTGGATCGCGGGCGGCGCCTACGTCGGCCTCGTCGCCGCTAGCCGGGTCGTCGTCGGCGCCCACTGGTTCACCGACACGGTCGTGGGCGCTGTGGCGGGGGCGTCGGTCGCACTGCTGGTGTGGTCCGTCTGGAGCCTCGTGCGCGGACGGGGAACGAGCGCGGATGCCTGACTCCCGCGTCCGCCGGATCCGCACCCGCCGCGCGGAGCCCCCGCTCGACCGGATGAAGGTGCTCCTGGCCGTGCTCAGCGCCGTCGCGATCACGGTGCTGTTCGTGCTCGCGATCGTGACGCTGAAGGGCGGCTTCGCGGCGCTCGTCGTGATCGGCTACCTGATCTGGCTCTGGGTCGTGCTCCGGCGCCTCCGCGGCCGTCGGCGCCGCTGATCCGTCACCGGGTCGACCGGCGCAGCGTCACCGCGCCGAGCACGACGAACGCCACCGCGAAGGCGGCGACGATCACGGTCTCCCGGACGACGGTGCCCGTGCCGTCGGTCGCGGAGCTGACAGCCTGCAGCGCCTCGATGGCGTGCGAGAGCGGCAGCCAGTCGGAGATCGCGTGCAGCACGTCCGGCATGCGGTCGCGCGGGACGAAGATGCCGCCGAGCAGCACCTGCGGGAACACGAGCGCCGGCAGGAACTGCACGACCTGGAACTCCGACCGCGCGAAGGCGCTCGCCATCAGCCCGAGGGTGGTGCCGAGCAGCGCGTCGACGAGGGCGACGACCACGAGCAGCCACGGGTCGCCGGCGACGTCGAGGCCGCAGACCTGCACCGCGAAGCCGACCGCGACCAGGGCCTGCACGACCGCGAGCGCCCCGAAGGCGAGGGTGTAGCCGAGGATCAGGTCGAATCGGCCGAGCGGCAGGGCCATCAGCCGCTCCAGCGTTCCGGATCGCCGCTCCTGCAGCATCGTGATGCTCGTCACGAGGAACATCGTGATGAACGGGAAGAGCGCGAGCAGTGCCGGACCGACGACGTCGAAGACCGCGGTGTCGGTGAAGATCCAGGCCATCAGGCCGAGCAGGAGGCTCGGCACGAGCACGAGCAGGCCGATCGTGCGCGGGTCGTGCCGGATCTGGGCGAGCACCCGGCCGGCGGTCGCGAGCGTGAGCCGGGGGTTCATGCCGCGGCTCCGACGAGCGCGAGGAACGCGTCGTCCGCGTCCGCCGTGCCGGTCCGTTCGAGCAGCTCCGCCGGCGTGACGTCCGCGAGCAGGGTGCCGTCCCGAAGGAGCAGGATGCGATCGCAGCGCTGCGCCTCGTCCATCACGTGACTGCTCACGACGAGCGTCGTGCCCTGCGAGGCGATCGACCGGAACAGCGTCCACAGGTCCCGGCGGAGCAGCGGGTCGAGGCCGACCGTGGGTTCGTCGAGCACGAGCAGCTCGGGGGAGCCGAGGAGCGCGGCCCCGAGGGAGACGCGGTTCTGCTGGCCGCCGGACAGGTCCCGCACGAGATCGTGCTGCTGCGGACGCAGATCGACCTCGTCGAGCACGCGATCCACATCCCTCGACGGGGCGCCGACGACCCGGCCGAAGTAGGCCAGGTTCTGGCGGGTCGTGAGGTCGTCGTAGACGCTCGGGCTCTGCGACACGTAGCCGATGCGCGAGCGCAGCCGCGGATGTCCGGCGGGCAGGCCGAGCACGGTCGCGGTGCCGGCCGTGATGCGCTGCGCGCCGACGAGGGCGCGCATCAGCGTGGTCTTCCCACTGCCGCTCGGCCCGAGCAGCCCGACGATCGCGCCCGTCGGCACGGTCGTCGAGATCGAGCGCAGCACGTCGTTCCGGCCCCGGTGCACGACGAGGCCGTCGACCTCGACGGCGTATTTCATCATCTGATGAGAATCCTCCGCCGGCGCTTCAGGGTCAAGGGCGTGGTGGAAGCGGATCCCCCGTGAGGTACCACTGCACGACGGGGCCGATCGTCGCGACGACCTCGTCGTCGGTCGCCTCCGCCAGCGGACCGATCCGGATCCCGTAGCGCGCCACCATCAGGCCCATCAGCTGTGACGCGGCGAAGGCGGCCCGCCGCTCCCCGTCGGCGAGGCCGAGGCCGGCCGTGACCCGCTGGAGCAGCTCACGGAGGAGGAACTGGCGCAGCATCCGCCCGGCGAACTCGTGGACCATCGCCGTCCGCAGCAGCGCGAGCACCGCGGTCCGGGTGGTGGGCTCCGCGAAGCGCGTGACGAGCGCCCGCACGATCGACGTGCCGAGCGCGTCATGGGGACCGGCGAGCAGCTCCGCGACGATGCGGTCGGGCCGGATGGGCAGGTCGAGCGCCGCGGCGAAGAGGTCCGGCTTGTCCGCGAAGTAGTGGTGCACGAGCGCGGGGTCGACGCCCGCGCTGCGCGCCACCGCCCGTAGGGAGACGCCGTCGTACCCGGCGGAGGCGAACTCCTCGGCGGCCGCGCGGACGATCGCGGCGCGCGCGTCGGCCTCGCCGGCCCGGCGGCG
>NZ_JAODBE010000024.1 GCF_025463795.1 Amnibacterium sp. | reverse complement strand
ACTTCGACAACATCAAGTACTTCGTGAAGTCCACCGAGCGCCAGGCGCAGTCGTGGGAGGACCTCCCCGAGGACATCCGCGCGACGTACGAGCGGCTCGGCATCCCGGAGGCGGAGCGCCAGCGCCTCGTCGGCGGCGTCGCCGCCCAGTACGAGTCCGAGGTCGTGTACCACCAGATCCAGGAGGAGCTGGAGGAGAAGGGTGTCATCTTCATGGACACCGACACGGCCTTGAAGGAGCACCCGGAGTTCTTCACCGAGTACTTCGGCACCGTCATCCCTGCGGGCGACAACAAGTTCGCGTCGCTGAACACCGCCGTGTGGAGCGGCGGCTCGTTCGTGTACGTGCCGAAGGGCGTGCACGTCGAGATCCCGTTGCAGGCCTACTTCCGGATCAACACCGAGAACATGGGCCAGTTCGAGCGCACGCTGATCATCGCGGACGAGGACTCGTACGTGCACTACATCGAGGGCTGCACGGCGCCGATCTACAAGAGCGACTCGCTGCACTCCGCCGTCGTCGAGATCGTCGTGAAGAAGAACGCCCGCGTGCGGTACACGACCATCCAGAACTGGTCCAACAACGTCTACAACCTGGTCACCAAGCGGGCCATCGCCCACGAGGGCGCGACGATGGAGTGGATCGACGGCAACATCGGCTCGAAGGTGACGATGAAGTACCCGTCCATCTACCTGGTGGGCGAGCACGCCAAGGGTGAGACCCTCTCCGTCGCGTTCGCCGGTCCCGGCCAGCACCAGGACGCCGGCGCCAAGATGATCCACATGGCCCCGTACACGCAGTCGTCGATCGTCTCCAAGTCGATCGCGCGCGGCGGTGGCCGCGCGGGCTACCGCGGCGAGGTGCGGATGGACCCGAACGCGCATCACTCCGCGAACACGGTGCGCTGCGACGCCCTGCTCGTCGACACGATCTCCCGGTCGGACACCTACCCGGCCATCGACATCCGCGTCGACGACGTGCAGCTCGGCCACGAGGCCACGGTCTCGAGGGTGAGCGAGGAGCAGCTCTTCTACCTGATGAGCCGCGGCATGCCCGAGGACGAGGCGATGGCGATGATCGTGCGCGGCTTCATCGAGCCGATCGCGCGGGAACTCCCGATGGAGTACGCGCTCGAGCTCAACAAGCTGATCGAGATGGGCATGGAAGGCAGCGTCGGCTGAGCGCCGGAACACGGATGACGAACGAGACCACTGCGACCACGACCACAGGCCGCTCGACGCCGGCCGGCGAGACGAACGTCGGGGGAAGCGCTACGGGAACGCGGCCGGCCGGGCCCACCGGACGGGGGCTCATCGCGGACGCGACGAGCCGGCACGAGCGATCCGCGGTGCCGGTCCAGACCCGCAACGAGCGCTTCTCCTCCACGGACGTGACCGCGTTCCCGCCCGTCACGGGCCGGGAGGCCGGCTGGAAGCTCACGCCGGTCGACCGCCTCGGCGCGCTGATCGACGGCGAGCTCGACGGGGGCCGCTACCCCATCACCGTGCAGGGGGACGGCGCCTCGACCGTCGGCTGGTCCGACCGGACGGATGCGCGCATCGGCACGGCGGGCATCCCGGAGGACCGGGCGTCCGCGAACGCCTGGTCGCACTTCGCGGAGGCCCTCGACATCCGCATCGCCGGTGAGGAGCCGGTGCATGTGACCGTGCGCCGCGACCGCCTCGGCAGCACTCCCCGCGCCGCGCACACGATCATCGACGTCGCCCCGTTCGCACGGGCCGTCGTCGTGCTCGACAACGCCGGCGAGGCCGTGCTCGCCGAGAACGTCGAGATCCTCGTCGGCGACTCCGCCGAGGTGACCGTCGTGACGCTCCAGGACTGGGCGGACGACGCCCGCCACGTCGCGAACCACTTCGCCAGGGTCGGGCGCGACGCGCGGCTGAAGCACGTGGTCGTCTCGCTCGGCGGCCTCGTCGTGCGGGTGAACCCCGCCGTGACCCTCGCCGGGTCCGGTGCCGAGGGCGAGCTGCTGGGCGTTTACTTCGCCGACGCGGGCCAGCACCTCGAGAGCCAGGTCTTCCTGTTCCACCAGGCCGACCACACCAAGGGCCGGGTCGAGTACCGCGGCGCCCTGCAGGGCGCCGGGGCGCACACGGTCTGGGTCGGCGACGTGCTGATCGGCCCGGACGCCACCGGCACCGACTCGTACGAGCAGAACCGCAACCTGGTGCTCACCGACGGCACCCGTGCCGACAGCGTGCCGAACCTCGAGATCGAGACCGGCGACATCGCCGGCGCGGGCCACGCCTCCGCCACCGGCCGCTTCGACGACGAGCAGCTCTTCTACCTGCAGGCCCGAGGCATCACCGAGGAGGTGGCGCGACGCCTCGTCGTCCGCGGATTCCTCGCCGCGGTCGTGCAGAAGATCGGCGTGCCCGAGCTCGAGACCCGGCTGCACGACGCGATCGAGGCCGAGCTCGCGGGGGAGCCTCGATGAGCACCGGCATCCGCGTCTGCGCCGTCGACGAGCTCGAGGTCGACACCGCCCTGCGCGTCGACCTCGGCGGCACGCCCGTCGCCGTCGTGCAGGACTCGAACGGCACCATCCACGCCATCGGGGACACCTGCACCCACGGTGACATCTCCCTCGCCGAGGGCTTCGTCGAGGACGACACCCTCGAGTGCTGGGCTCACGGCTCGAAATTCTCGCTCGCGAGCGGTCGCCCGCTCACCCTGCCGGCCTACCAGCCGGTCCCCGTCTTCCGGGTCAGCGTGGAGGGCTCCGACGTGCTCGTCGACCCCACGCCGATCCCCGCAGAGGAGCTGCCCGCCTGACGGCGGCGGCCCGACCGAAGGAACACCGCATGTCAACGCTCACCATCGCCGACCTCCACGTCAGTGTCGAGACCGACCAGGGCACCAAGCAGATCCTGCGCGGCGTCGACCTCCGCATCAACGAGGGCGAGACCCACGCCGTGATGGGCCCGAACGGCTCAGGGAAGTCGACCCTCGCCTACACGATCGCCGGGCACCCCAAGTACCACGTCGAGTCCGGAGCCATCCTGCTCGACGGCGAGGACGTGCTCGCGATGACCGTCGACCAGCGCGCCCGCGCCGGACTCTTCCTCGCGATGCAGTACCCGGTCGAGATCCCCGGCGTCACCGTCTCCAACTTCCTCCGCACCGCCAAGACCGCGATCGACGGCGAGGCGCCCGCGATCCGCGGCTGGGTCAAGGACGTGCGCGAGTCGATGGCCGCGCTCCGGATGGACCCGGGGTTCGCCGAGCGGAACGTGAACGAGGGCTTCTCCGGCGGCGAGAAGAAGCGGAACGAGATCCTGCAGCTCGAGCTGCTGAAGCCGCGGTTCGCCGTCCTCGACGAGACCGACTCCGGCCTCGACGTCGACGCCCTCAAGATCGTCTCCGAGGGCGTCAACCGCGCGAAGGCGAACACCGGGCTCGGCGTGCTGCTGATCACCCACTACACGCGGATCCTCCGATACATCACCCCCGACTTCGTGCACGTCTTCGTCGCCGGCCGGGTGGCGGAGGAGGGCGGCCCCGAGCTCGCGGATCGGCTCGAGGACGAGGGCTACGACCGGTACGTCGGCGAGCCGGTGGCGTCATGAGCACCGTCTCCCTCGCGCCGGACCGCTTCGACGAGATCTCCGAGGCGCTGAAGGACGTCGTCGACCCGGAGCTCGGTGTCAACGTGGTGGACCTCGGCCTGATCTACGACCTCAACTGGGACGATGAGAACGACGCCCTGGTCATCAACATGACGCTGACGTCCGCCGGTTGCCCGCTCACCGACGTGATCGAGGACGAGACAGCGCAGGCCCTCGACGGCCACGTTGAGCGGTTCCGCATCAACTGGGTGTGGATGCCGCCCTGGGGACCGGATCGGATGACCGACGACGGCCGCGACATGATGCGGGCCATCGGCTTCCAGATCTGACGCTGGTGCCCATGGTCGTGGATGCGCGAGCGCGGCCGAGGCGCTGTGGGCGTCGGGCCGGTGCCGTGCGGCGGCCCGGCCTCCCGTTCCACAGGTCGGCTCCCGGCGGCGGGCTGCGCCTCGTGCGCCTCGAACGGCGGAGACGACGATCCGCCCGGCCGCATCCCTAGCGCGGGATCCTCATCCCATTCGCCGACACGCCGCGTCGATACCGAGCTGCGATGTGGCGCGGGCGTACGGTCCACGGATTCGGGCGGCCACGTGCTGCCGCTGTTCGGGACGCGAGACGATGAGAACGGGGTGGAGCCGTAGGTCCGGCTCGACCCGCCCGTTGCACGCCGAGGCGTGCGGCCGGCAGTGAGGACACGCCATGATGCGACGGACGACCTGGTACGAAGCGACGGAGCAGCGCGACGGCTCCCGACGGCCTCGACCGCACGGGAGCCACCGGGGACGCCGCCCTCGCGGCGCCTTGCGTGGGCTGCTCGCGAGCGTCGCGGTCGTGACCGTCGTCCTGGTAGGTGCGTCCGCGGTCGCCAGCACGCAGGGTGTGCAGGCCGATCCCGCAGGCCGCATCTCGGCGGCGTCGTGCGGTCGTCACGGGTCCCCGTACGCCCTCGCCCTCGCCCGCGTCGCCGTCGCGATGCACCTCTGCCGCACCGTCCATCGGCCGGTGATCGGCACGCCGAGCGCGGCTGCCGCGGCTCGCTGGACGCCGGTCCCCACCTGGCCCGCCCTGACCCACCGACCCGTCGTCCGGCCGACGCCCACCACGCGCACGACCACACCGGCGGTCACGACCCCGTCACCCGTCGTCCCGACCGACTCGCCGAGCCCGACGCCCACCACGTCCACCCCGTCGACGGTCCCGGCGGGGTCCACGGCCGCGTTCGGTTCGGGACCGTCGTCGCCGGCCGTGACCTGCAACGGCAAGTCCCACGTCACCATCAGCGGACTCACGTTCAGCGGGATCGGGAACGACGTGCCCGCGATCACGATCCGCAACTGCAGCGACGTCACGATCACCCAGAACGACTTCCTCGACGACGCCGAACCGATCTACGTCGTCAACTCGACCGACGTCACCATCACGTCGAACCGGTACCGGAACATCACCGGGCCCTACCAGCGCAACGGATCCCACCGGGGCAACTTCACCCAGTGGGAGAACTCGACCGGTGGCGCGATCAGCGGCAACGTCGGCATCGGAGGGAACACCGAGGACATCGTCTCGATCTACAAGAGCGGCGGATCGAGCGCCTCGACCCCGCTCGTCATCGAGAACAACACCTTCGAGGGCACCGACTGGGTGAGCCCGAGCGGGTCCGGGATCCTCGTCGGCGACGGCGGGGGCTCGCACATCGTCGTCCGCGGGAACACGCTCATCAACCCCGGGCAGATCGGTATCGGCGTCTCCGGAGGCAGTGACATCCACGTCACCGGCAACACCGTCTTCGGGCAGCAGCGCACGTCGTCCAACGTGGGCATCTACGTGTGGGGCCAGGGGACCGCGTGCTCGGCGATCGAGGTCGCCGGCAACACCGTCGACTGGAAGAAGGCGTCCGGCGTGGTCTCCGGCGCCTGGAACGGCGGCAACTGCGGGACCATCGCCGGCTGGGCGAGCAACGCGTTCACCGCCACGATCCCCGACGTCCCGGCGCTCCACGTCACCCTCTGACGGGACCCGTCCCCGTGCTCGCGGGCGCCGGGACTACTTCGCTCGACCGGAGCGGCCGAGCGCCCTCCACGCGAGGGGCAGGAGCAGGCCTGCGAGCAGCGCCTTCAGGGCGTCGCCGAGCAGGAACGGGAAGAACCCGGCACCCCACACCGCCGCCCAGAGCGAGTCGTAGCGCAGCGCGCCGTGCCAGACCGAGG
Organism: Amnibacterium sp.; assembly: GCF_025463795.1. Lineage (GTDB taxonomy): Bacteria > Actinomycetota > Actinomycetes > Actinomycetales > Microbacteriaceae > Amnibacterium. Next base: position 4,846 of record NZ_JAODBE010000024.1, on the reverse strand, counting down.
GGCCGAACCCGTTCAGCACCATGGCGAGCCACGGCAGGCCGAAGGCGTACATGACCGCCGCGCCGGCGAGGAACGACACGATCGTGCGGAGCACGACCCGGTCCCACTGCAGCTGCGCGAGCCATCCGACGAGCGCGGCGGCGGCGATGAAGCCGATGATGAACCCGCCGGATGTGAGCGCGAAAAGGTTCCCGGAGTGCTGCTCGGCGAAGATCGGCGCGCCCAGCACGCCGGCGACGAGGTAGAGGGCCATCGAGAGGGCGCCGCGGAGCGATCCGAGCGTCGTGCCGACGAGCAGCACCGCGAAGGTCTGCCCCGTGATCGGCACGGGCCAGATCGGGATCGCGAGCTGCGCGAGGCCGGCGGTCAGCGCGGCGCCGGCGAGCACGAGTGCGGCGTCGACGACGAGGGACCGGGGGAGCACCCGGTCGGCGAGGACCGGGCGGCGCGGGGCGAGGGAGACGGTCGACAACGGCACTCCTAGGGTCTGCACGCGGACGGCCCGGCAGCGGGCCCTGAACTACACTAGAGGGCTGCTTTCCCGGAGCCCGTCGTGGGTTCCCTCCACCGGAATCGAGGTCTCGCTGTGCTCGCCGTGCACGATCTCGAGATCACCGTGGGTGCCCGCCTGCTCATGTCCGACGTCGAGTTCCGGGTGGGCGACGGCGACAAGGTGGGTCTCGTCGGCCGGAACGGCGCCGGCAAGACGACCCTGACCAAGGTGCTCGCGGGCGACGCGCAGCCGAGCGCCGGCCGCGTCGAGCGCTTCGGCGAGATCGGCTACCTGCCGCAGGACCCGCGCGCCGGCGACCCGCAGCACCTGGCCCGCACCCGCATCCTCGACGCCCGCGGAATCGGCACCGTCGCGCTGCAGCTCGCCGCCGCGACCGAGGCGATGGGGTCCGCGGACCCGCTGGTCGCCGAGAAGGCGCTCGGCCGGTACGCCCGGCTCGAGGAGGAGTTCCTCGCCCGTGGCGGCTACGCCGCGGAGGCGGAGGCGGCCGCGATCGCGTCCAACCTGAAGCTGCCCGACCGCATCCTCGAGCAACCGCTCTCGACGCTCTCCGGCGGCCAGCGGCGCCGCATCGAGCTGGCCCGCATCCTCTTCTCCGACGCCGGCACGCTGATCCTCGACGAGCCGACGAACCACCTCGACGCCGATTCGGTCGTCTGGCTCCGTGACTTCCTGAAGACGTACAAGGGCGGCGTCATCGTCATCAGCCACGACGTCGACCTCGTCGGCGACGTGGTCAACCGCGTCTTCTACCTCGACGCGAACCGCCAGGTGCTCGACGTCTACAACATGGGCTGGAAGGCGTACCTCAAGCAGCGGGAGAGCGACGAGCAGCGTCGCAAGCGGGAGCGCGCGAACGTCGAGAAGAAGGCGTCGGCGCTGCAGCTGCAGGCGGCGAAGATGGGTGCCAAGGCGACGAAGGCGGTGGCGGCGCAGAACATGGTGCGCCGCGCCGAGCGGATGCTGTCCGGCCTCGAGGAGGTGCGGCAGTCCGACCGCGTCGCGAAGCTCCGGTTCCCGGATCCGGCACCGTCCGGCCGCACGCCGCTGATGGCGCGGGACCTCAGCAAGTCGTACGGCTCCCTCGAGATCTTCTCCGCCGTCGACCTGGCGATCGACCGCGGCTCGAAGGTCGTCGTGCTCGGCCTGAACGGGGCGGGCAAGACGACGCTGCTGCGGATCCTCGCCGGCGTCGACGCGCCCGACACCGGCGCCGTCGAGCCCGGCCACGGGCTCCGCATCGGCTACTACGCCCAGGAGCACGAGACCATCGACGTCGAGCGCAGCGTGCTCGAGAACATGCTCTCCGCCGCGCCGAACCTCTCGGCGACGGAGGCTCGGCGGGTGCTCGGGTCGTTCCTGTTCACCGGGGACGACGGCGAAAAGCGTGCCGGCGTGCTGTCCGGCGGCGAGAAGACGCGGCTCGCCCTCGCGATGCTCGTCGTGTCGGCGGCGAACGTGCTGCTCCTCGACGAGCCGACGAACAACCTCGACCCGGCGAGCCGCGAGGAGATCCTCGGCGCGCTCGCGAACTACGCAGGCGCCGTCGTGCTCGTCAGCCACGACGAGGGGGCGGTCGAGGCGCTGAACCCGGAGCGGGTGCTGATCATGCCCGACGGCACGGAGGACCACTGGAACCCGGACTACGCGGACCTGATCAGTGTCAGTTGACATCGGCACGCGGGTCATCGCCCGGGGTGCGTCGACGCCCGCTCAGCGTTCCGGCCTGATGTGACGGGTCGGCCGCGGTCGGCGTCGAGCTACCGGTCCGCGTCGAGGAGGGAGTCCTCCACCGCCTCGTCGGACGGCGCGCGGGTGCTCCGTCGGGCCGCCGCGCGTTCGTCCGCTTCGAGGATGTCCGGGTCGCCGGCATCGCGGAGGCTGCGCCGGACGGACCAAGCCAGGCCGAAGAACGCGATGAGGGCGAACATGATCCACTGGATCGCGTAGGAGAGGTGCGTGCCCTCGTCGTCACCGAACGACGGCGGCTCGAGCGGGATCGGGTTCCTGGCGGCCGGCGGCGTCTCGCTCACCATGAGGCCGTACGCGCCCGTGAAGGTCGGCGCGCCCACGTCCTTCGCCACCGCGCCGAGGTCGATCGATGGGATCTCACCGGCCGGCGCGCTGCGCCCCGGGATCGCGTGCTCGTTCGCCTGGAGCCGGGCGACGACCGTCACGCGGCCCGACGGGGGAGGAGGGACGGTGTCCGGCCGGTCCTGCTTCGTACCCACGTTGAGGAAGCCGCGATCGACGACGAACACGTCGCCGTCCGGGAGCCGCAGCGGGGTGAGCACCTCGAATCCCGGGTTGCCACCGAGCTGCCGGTCGCGGACGAGCAGCTGGTCCCGCACGAGGTAGGTGCCGGTGACCTGCACCTGCATCCACTGCTGATCGGACGAGTAACCGCCGAGTCCGCGGAGGACGTCGCCGAGCGGCCGGGGCTCGGCGTTGTAGTTCGCGACCACGAGCGCGTTCGCGTGCGCCGTCTCGGCACGTCTCGCGAACTGCCACCACGACAGCAGTGCGCAGCCGATCGCGAAGGCGACGGCGAGCGCGAGCGGCTTGCGCCACCGGCCGTCGCGGGCGAGGGCCTGCAGGACCGCGAGGACCTGGTGCATCGCCTAGGTCACCACCGTCGGGCGCACCTCGAGCGGGAAGTCCCTGGCGGTCAGGAAGTCCACCAGGAACGGGCGGTGCTCGTCGCACGCGAGCCAGGTCTTCGTCCGGGTCGCGTCGTGGAGGCGGGGGTTGCGCCAGTCGATCCGCCAGGTCGCGGCCGCGCGGCAGCCCGCCCTCGAGCACGGCCCTGCGGCCGCGCCGACGATCACTGCCGGCGTTGCTCGATCGCCGGGGGCGGGACCACGCCGGGGCGGACCGGCTCGGCCGCCCCACTCGATCCCACGTTCGCGAGCACCACGGCAATGTACGGCAGGATCACGGCGCCGACGCCGAATATGTACCGCCACCAGTCCGGCACGACCACCAGCAGCACGAGGCACACCGTGCGCACGCTCATCGTGATCGTGTACTTCCGCATGCGCTTCTTCCGGTCCTCGAGCGGCGAGTTCCGGAGCGACGTGGCGGACTGGACCTCGGGCGACGAGCGACGTCGCAGGGCCGGCGCATTGATCAGGTGGACCACAGTGCCGCCAGGCTACGCCCCCGGCAGGGGGCGTCCTGGCGGCCCCGATAGGCTCCCGGAAGGTTCACTGGGAAGGGGTGCGCGATGACCGCACGGACTGTGCTCGTCACGGGCGGCAATCGCGGGATCGGTTATGCCATCGCCGAGGAGTTCATCGCCGCCGGCCATCGAGTCGCGGTCACGGCGCGCACGGGAGAGGGCCCGGAGGGTGCCCTCATCGTGCATGCCGACGTGCGTGACGCTCATAGCGTCGACCACGCCTTCAAGGCGGTCGAGAAGGCCCTCGGCCCGGTGGAGGTCGTCGTGGCGAACGCCGGCATCACCCGGGACACCCTTCTTCTGCGGATGACCGAGGAGGACTTCGACTCCGTCGTCACCACCAACCTCGGTGGCGCGTTCCGGGTGGTGAAGCGTGCATCGAAGGGGATGCTGAAGGCCCGCTTCGGTCGCGTGATCCTGATCGGCAGCGTCGTCGGCCTCCTGGGCTCGGCGGGGCAGGCCAACTACGCCTCCTCCAAGGCGGCGCTCATCGGGTTCGCCCGCGCGGTCACGCGCGAGCTCGGGGCGCGCGGGATCACGGCCAACGTCGTCACGCCCGGCTTCGTCGAGACCGACATGATCGCCTCCGTGCCGAAGGCGACGATGGAGGACTACCTCTCACGCGTCCCCGCCGGGCGGTTCGGGACGCCCCGCGAGGTCGCGCAGGCGGTCCTCTGGCTGGCGAGCGATCAGGCGGCGTACGTGAACGGCGCCGTGATCCCCGTCGACGGCGGCCTCGGCATGGGGCATTGACCCGCACGTACCCCGGGCGGAGGCGGTTCCTCGCTCGATCGCGCGGTCCGGCTCGCTAGTCCAGTCCCAGCAGCCCGATCACGGGCGTGAGGTCGCGGCCGGGCAGCACGACCTGGGCGCGGTCGCGGACGGCCGGCTTCGGGTCGAACCCGATGCCGAGGGCCGCGGCGTCCAGCATCAGGAGGTCGTTCGCGCCGTCGCCGATCGCCACGGTCCGGGAGCGCGGCACGCCCGCCTCGGCCGCCCACCGGAGCAGGGCGCTGCGCTTCGCGTCCGCGTCGACGATGGGGCCGTCCACCCGGCCGGTGAGCCGCTCGTCCGCGACGCCGAGCGCGTTGGCGCGCCAGCGGTCGAGGCCGAGCTCGTCCGCGAGCGGCGCGAGCACGCGGTCGAAGCCG
>NZ_JAODBE010000020.1 GCF_025463795.1 Amnibacterium sp. | reverse complement strand
GGTTGCAGGTTCGAGTCCTGCTCGGGGCGCAGGTCCCCAGGACCGGCGACCCGGCCAGATCGAGAAGCTGCCCGTGACGTGGGCCCCGCTCGAGCAGTCCGTCGAGGCGCCGGAGCCGACGTGGGCGCGCTGCACGCCGGTTGAGCATCGGGGGTGGTGGAGCAACCACTGGTCGCTCCACCACCCTTCAATCGCTTCGGCCATCCGCTCTCACCGCGGGAGCCTGTCCGCGAGATAGCTGCCGCCGGCAGGCGGATCACGCGTACGCCGCGGACGTTCGGTCGCGCCAGGCCGGAGACAATCAGCGGAGGTGGCCGCCCCGTTCGTCGAGCTGCCGCAGCAGATGCCGCACGACCTCGCCGCCGCTCGCCGCGATGCCGTCATGCTCCCACTCGTTCGTCACCCAGGTCGTCAGGTTCGCGACCTCGCTCGCAGTCTGCAGCTGCAGGTCGGCGTCGACGTAGAGGTCGTCGAAGTACACGGCCGCCGCGACGGGGACCTCGTTGGCGGCGAGGCGCACGAGGTCGTAGCGGGCGGGCCAGTCCGTACGCTGCTGGAGCAGCTGGACCGCGGGCCCGAACGGCCGGAGCAGACGGATCTCCTCGAACATCCAGGGGAAGAACATCTCGCCAGTGAACCGCAGCGGGCGGACGTCCTCCCCGAACTCCGGGTGACGGTCGTGCTCGGCCTGCGCCGCCCACCGGGTGGCGCCGGAGGAGTCGTCGGTGTACTCGGCGGCCTCCTGGAGCGCAGCCCACAGCGGATCGTCTGCGAAGGAGGTGGCCGTCAGGGCCGACTCCAGGAACGTGTCGGAGAGGCGCCCACCACTGCCGAAGGCCGTGTCGAGCAGCCAGTGCAGCTCCTCGAAGCCGTGCTGCATCCCGAAACGGGCGCCGCCGAGGAACTGCAGGCGGCGGACCGTGAGCCGATCGCCGTCCGGTAGCCGCACGTCGCCGTCTGAGAGCAGGTCCGCGATGTGCCCGATGAGCGCGATGTCTTCCGGGTACCGCCGCTCGAACCGGAGGTTCTTCGCGAGCGCCCGCGGGTAGGTGCGGCGGTAGAGGTCCGCTGCGTCGGGATGGAGGGAGGCGAGCCCGCCCGTGACCATGCAGGCGGCCAGTCCCTCCGGCGCGGCCGAGAGGTACTCGAGGGTGATCCAGCCTCCATAGCTCTGCCCGAACGTCGTCCAGCGCCGGCCGTCGAACACCGTTCGCCGCAGGTGCTCGGCGTCACGGACGATGGAATCCGCGCGGAAGAAGGCGAGGTAGGTCGCGGCCTGCTCGGCGGAGCCGAACGATGCCATCCGGGCCGCATCGACCCGCGTGCTGCGTCCTGTGCCGCGCTGATCGAGCAGCACGACCCGATAGCGGTCGAGCAGCACTCCCAACCACCCGCCGGCGTCGAGAGGCCGCGGCGACTTGCCGCCCGGGCCGCCCTGCAGGAACAGGACCAGCGGCAGATCCTCGTGCCTCCGATGGGCCGCGACGACTTCGCGGGCGAAGACCGTGATCGTCGGGCTGCCGTCCGGGCCGGTCCAGTCCAACGGCACCGCGATCTCGTGCTCGCGCACATGCAGCCCGGGGATCGTGTACTCGGCCGTGATCATGCGTCCATCCTGCTCCGCACGTGCACCCGTGCTGCGGCGTCGCCTCGTCCACCCACGCGACGGGTTCGGCCGGCCGGGTCGAGTCAGGATCAGGCTCCCCACGACATGCCCTCCGAGTGCCGAGGTCGAATGCGGGTCCTGCGACGCCTGTCCGCGACGGCCGCGATCCCGGCGTGCCCCGGCGGGCGTGTCGATCCCCCCGCGGGAGTACCGTGCGCGGATGGTCCGCCGGTTCGCCCGGGGCGCCCTCCCACGAGGGTCCTCGCGGGTACCAGGGACGACCTCGCAGGCCGCCGCTCCGGGCCTCATCACGCCCGCGGATTCCGGGCCGCGCAACGGCGCCGCCACAGGAGCCGGGATCCGCCCCGGCCGTCCGTTCCGCCTCCACAGGACCGCCGTTCTCTTCCTCGCCCCGGCGCTGCTGGTGGCCGCGCTGACCGTGGGGCAGGGCGGCCCTGCGGTTGCCGCACGGGGTGCCACCTCTGCTGCGCCGACCGCGCAGCAGATCTTCAACGGCATGACGGACGCGCAGCGCGTCGGGCAGCTCCTGATGGTCGGATGCCCGAGCACGACGGTCTCCAGCACCTGCCTCGCGATCATCCGATCCCAGCACGTCGGGTCGGTGATCCTCGACGGCACCAGCACGCTCAGCGTCTCGGCCGAGCACGGCGTCACCGCCGGACTGCAGAAGGCCGCCCCGGCGTCCACGAAGCTCTTCGTCGCGACGGACCAGGAGGGCGGACTCGTGCGGCGCATGCGCGGGCCGGGCTTCACCGACTACTCGACGGCGCTCGTGCAGGGGACGTGGAACACCGCCGACCTGCAGTACTGGGCCACCACCTGGGGCACCCAGCTGAGGACGGCCGGGATCGACCTCGACCTCGCTCCCGTGCTCGACACGGTTCCGACCGGCGACACCCGCAATCCGCCGATCGGTGATCTCGACCGTGAGTACGGCCACTCCGTCGCGCGCGTGACGGAGAAGGGCATCGCCGTCCTCCGCGGGCTGACGTCCGAGGGCGTGGACACCGCTGTCAAGCACTTCCCGGGGCTCGGCCGCGTGACGGCCAACACGGACACGACGGCGCACGTGACCGACCCCATCACCACCGCAACGAGCGCCTCCTTGAAGCCGTTCGCCGCGGCCATCGCCGCCAGGACCCCGTTCGTGATGCTGTCGACGGCGGTCTACACCCGGATCGACGGCAAGAACCCGGCCGCCTTCTCGCACACGATCGTCGCGGGCCTGCTGCGCACGACCCTCGGCTTCCACGGAGTCGTGATCAGCGACGACCTCGGCGCGGCGAAGCAGGTGGCCTCGTACGCGGTCGGTGACCGCGCAGTCCGCTTCGTCGCCGCGGGCGGGGACATGGTCCTGACCGTGAAGCCGGCTCAGGCGAGCACGATGGAGTCGGCGATCCTCGCCCGGATGGCGGCGAGCGCGGCCTTCACCAAGCAGGTCCACGCCGCGGTGCTCCGCGTCCTGCAGGCGAAGCACGCCCGGGGGCTCCTGCACTGAGTCGGAGTCGCGCCGTGCCGCCGACCCGGATCCGGTCTAGAAGTCCCCGGGCGCGACCTGCCAGCACTGGAGTCCGAGCGACCGCCACATGTCCACGACCCGTCGTCGGTCGTCGATCACGAGCACGACGTTGTACCGCCCGCGGATGTGGCGTTCGTAGAGCTCCCGCTTCACGATCGCGTCGTTGCGGGGATCGCCGGTCGCGCGCATCCGGAGGGCGTCGTAGACGACCCCGTGGCGGTCGAGCCATCGCTCGGTGGGCCGGCGGTCCTTCTCCTGACGCCCGGACACGAGCACCACCGCCCGGTCCTGCCGAGCTTCGGTCGTCCCGTCGAACAGCCAGCTGTGCGCCACCCAGGCCACCTGCTCGTTCAGCTCGTCGACCTCGGCCGTCGACGCGTCGTAGGGGTCGCGGTCGCCGATGATCGCGAGCGTGCCGTCGAGGTCGATGAGCACCGCGTCGGGCACGCCCGGGACCCGGGGCGGGGGTTGCGGCTTCGGGGACCGGTCGCGCTGCTGGCGGCCTCGGCGGTTCAGCGCTCCTCCTCGGTCAGCGGACGTACCAAGCCTGCGCACCGTGCCTGGAACGTTCGCTGAGCGCGCCCGGCGGCCCGGTCAGCGCTGGCGGGGCTTCCGCGGCGGCCCGTCGGCGGAGCGCCGGCCCGGAGCCCCCCGATCCGGCCGCAGCTGGATCAGCTTGCCGCTGATGCGGGTGCCGCTCAGCCGGTCGAGCACCTCCCCGGACAGGTCTGCGGGCAGCTCGACCAGGGAGAAGTCGGGGCGGATGTCGATCGCGCCGAAGTCCTCCCGGCGCAGCCCACCCTCGTTGGCCAGCGCCCCCACGATCTGCCGCGGCTCGACCTTCTGGCGCCGGCCGATCTCGATCCGGTAGGTCGTCCGTGGACCGGACGGCGCGTTCCGGCGCTCCCTGCGCTCCTCCTCGTGGCGGCGGTCGCCGTCGCCGTCGCGCTCGGCGCGGTCGAAGCGTTCGCTCCGGTCGTCCTCCGGATCGAGCAGCAGCGGGGTCTCCCCCTGGGCGACGACGGCGAGCGCCGCTGCGACGTCGGCCTCGGGCACGTCGTGGTGCTCGACGTAGTGGCCGATGATGTCGCGGAAACGGCGGATGCGCTCCTGCTGTTCGAGGGCCGCCGTGATCTGGTCGTCGAAGCGGGCCAGCCGGGTGGCGTTCACGTCCTCGGTGGTCGGCAGCTGCATCTGGGTGAGCGGCTGCCGGGTGGCCCGCTCGATCGCGGTCAGCAGGCGCCGCTCCCGCGGCGTGACGAAGCTGACGGCCTCGCCGGACCGGCCCGCACGTCCCGTCCGCCCGATGCGGTGCACGTACGACTCGGTGTCGATGGGCAGGTCGAAGTTGATGACGTGGCTGATCCGCTCCACGTCGAGGCCGCGCGCAGCCACGTCCGTCGCGACGAGGACGTCGAGCTTCCCTGCCTTCAGCTGGTTCACCGTCCGCTCCCGCTGCGCCTGCTGCACGTCCCCGCTGATCGCCGCGGCCGCGTAGCCCCGGGCCCTGAGCTTCTCGGCCAGCGTCTCCGTCTCGTTCTTCGTGCGGACGAAGACGATCATCGCCTCGAAGTTCTCCACCTCGAGGATCCGGGTGAGGGCGTCGACCTTCTGCGGGTAGGACACGACGAGGTAGCGCTGCCGGGTCGTCGCCGACGTCGTCGTCCTCGCCTCGACGGTGATCTCCTCCGGCTCACGGAGGTACTGGGCGGAGATCCGCCGGATCTGCGGCGGCATCGTCGCCGAGAAGAGGGCCACCTGCTTGTCGGCGGGGGTCTCCGCGAGGATCGTCGCGACGTCCTCCGCGAAGCCCATCCTCAGCATCTCGTCGGCCTCGTCGAGCACGAGGTACTTCAACGCGGAGAGGTCGAGGGTGCCCGTGTCGAGGTGGTCCATGATGCGGCCCGGCGTGCCGACCACGATGTGGACGCCGCGCCGCAGCGCGGAGAGCTGCACGCCGTAGCCCTGACCGCCGTACACCGGCAGCACGCGCACGCCCTTCAGATGCGCGGCGTAGCTCTCGAACGCCTCGCAGACCTGCAGCGCGAGCTCGCGGGTCGGTGCGAGCACGAGCGCCTGCGGGCTCGTCTGGGCCAGGTCGAGGCGGGAGAGGATCGGCAGCGCGAACGCCGCGGTCTTGCCCGTGCCGGTCTGCGCCCGCCCGATGACGTCGCGGCCGGCCAGGAGCGACGGGATCGTCGCGGCCTGGATGGCGGACGGGGTCTCGTAGCCGACGTCCTTCAGCGCCTTGAGCACGGGCGGCGCGAGCCCGAGGTCCGCGAACGAGCGCTCGGGGCGGGGCTCGCCGTCCGGTTCGGCGTCGGTGTTCTCTGCAGCAGACACGGCCCAACGCTACCCATGCGGGATCCGGGGATCGCCGGGAACGGGCACGCAGGCGGCCACGTGCGTGCCCGTTCTCGCGGTGGCGGTGTTGAGCCGGCGTCGGGAGGACCGTAGGTTGCAGAAGTGCAGCCGGACCGCGCCGGACCGCAGGACGAAGGAGTTCGAGCATGCAGAAGCTCGTCGCGCTGGTGTTCAACTACTCCCTGAACGGCCTGCTCGCCGATCCGGACACCGACTTCTGGACCTACTGCTTCGACCTGCTCGACGACCACGGCGGCCCCGACCACGACGACGAGTCGATCGACCTCCTGCAGTCGGCCTCCGCGCACGTGATGGGGCGCGTCGCGTACGAAGGCATGGCCGAGAACATGCCGACCGCGGTCGACCACCCGTGGTCGCCGATACTCAACGCCGGCAGGAAGCTCGTCTTCTCGAAGACCCTGCAGACGGCCGACTGGGAGAACACCTCCATCGTGTCCGGGGACACGGCCGCGGAGGTCGACGCCCTGCGGCAGGAGGGCGACGGCCACATCATCGTCTGGGGCGGCGTGACCATGTGGCGGTCGCTCATGCAGCTCGATCTCCTCGACGAGTTCCGCATCAGCATGTACCCCTACCTGACGAGCACGGGCACGCTGCTGTTCGACGACGTGCCCGAGGGCTACCGGTTGGACCTGGTGTCCAGCACGCCCTCGACCGGCGGCCTGCTCGAGCTGCACTACCGCCGGCACCGCTGAGCGTCGGCGGGCGCGGAGCGACCGGGGTCGCTCCTGGCCGACACCGGGCCCACGCTGACGTAGCCTCGCCTGATCGAGACGGCCGGAAGCGGCCTCTGTGAAGGAGGATCGTGGCGACGACGGCGTCGAACCGGGGCAGGGACGGATCCATCGCGGATCCGGCCGTGGCCGACGGGCAGGCAGCAGGGCCCACTGCGGCGGGCGACGACGCCGAGCCGCAGGCGGCCGACGACACGGCCACCCAGGACGCTCCCGAGCAGGAGGCGCCCGGCGAGGAGATGCTCGCCGGCAGCGACTCGGCGCCGGCGCCGGTCGAGCAGGCCGAGCCCGCCTCGGGCCGGCGCGGTCGGTCCAGCCCGCGCAGAGGCCTCGTGATGCTCGCGCTCTCCGCCCTCGGCGTGGTCTTCGGCGACATCGGTACGAGCCCGCTCTACGCGCTGAAGACGGTCTTCACGATCGACAGCGGCGTGGTGCGCGCCACCCCCGGCGACGTGTACGGGGTCGTGTCGCTGATGTTCTGGAGCATCACGATCATCGTGTCGATCAAGTACCTCGGGGTGCTGATGCGGGCCGACAACGACGGCGAGGGCGGCGTGATGGCGCTCGCAGCCCTCGCGCAACGGCTCTACAAGCACGCGGGCCGGCAGTCGAACGGGCTCATCGTCGTCGGGATCGTCGGCGTGGCCCTGTTCTACGGCGACTCGATCATCACGCCCGCCGTCAGTGTGCTCTCCGCCGTCGAGGGCGTGCAGGTCGCGGCGCCTGCGATCTCGCACCTGATCGTGCCGATCTCCGCCGTGATCCTCACGATCCTCTTCGCGGTGCAGCGGTTCGGGACGGGCAAGGTCGGCAACCTGTTCGGTCCCGTGATGGTGCTGTGGTTCGCGGTGCTCGCCGTCGCCGGCGTCGCCGAGGTCGTGCGGCACCCCTCGGTGCTGCAGGGGCTGTCACCCACCTGGGCCGTCTCGTTCGTGTTCGCGCACCCGTTCATCGCCTTCGTGGCGATGGGTGCCGTGGTGCTCGTCATCACGGGCGCGGAGGCGCTGTACGCCGACATGGGGCACTTCGGTCGCTCACCCATCCGCCGGGCGTGGTTCTTCCTCGTCTTCCCGGCGCTCACGCTCAACTACCTCGGCCAGGCGGCGCTCGTCCTGCGGCAGCCGAGCGCGAAGTCGAACCCGTTCTTCCTGCTGTTCCCCGACTGGGCCGAGATCCCGATCGTGGTGCTCGCGACGGTCGCGACCGTCATCGCGAGCCAGGCCGTCATCTCCGGTGCCTTCTCCCTGTCCCGCCAGGCGGTGCAGCTCGGCCTGCTGCCGCCGCTGACCATCCGCCAGACCTCGAAGCAGGAGAGCGGGCAGATCTACCTGCCCGTCGTGAACGGCCTGCTCTTCCTCGGCGTGCTCGCCGTGATGCTGACCTTCGGCTCCTCCGCGCGCCTGGCAACGGCGTACGGGGTGTCGGTGACGGGCGCGCTCGTCGTCGACACCCTCCTGATGCTGATGGTCGCGCCGCTGCTCTGGCACTGGCGGCCCTGGAAGATCGTGCTCGCGGCGATCGCGTTCGGCGGCCTCGAGCTGACCTTCCTCGCCGGCAACCTCTCCAAGGTCGCGCACGGCGGCTGGGTGCCGCTGCTCATCGCCGTCGCGGTGCTCACGGTCATGACCACCTGGCGGCGCGGCCGGCAGATCGTCTCGACCGACCGGGTGGAGAAGGAGGGCTCGCTCGCCGAGTTCGTCGAGGACATCCGGCGCGAGAACGTGCAGAGGGTCCCGGGCATCGCGATCTTCCCCCACCCCAACGCCGAGACGACGCCGCTGGCGCTCCGTGCGAACGTGGAGCACAACCACGTGCTCCACGAGCGGGTCATCATCGTGTCGGTGAGCGTGCTTCGGATCCCCTACGTGCCGCTCGAACGGGCGTTCGCGTACGACGACCTCGGCTACTCCGACGACGGCATCGACCATCTCACCATCCGGTTCGGATTCTCCGAGGCGCCGGACGTGCCCGATGCGATCCGCGCCGCGACCCGGGCCGGCGTGATCGACATCCCCGAGGACCAGCTCGAGCAGGCCTCCTACTTCATCTCCCGGGGCGCGATCCGCACGAGCCGCACGCCGCGGATGGCGCGCTGGCGGCGGTCGCTGTTCATCGGTCTGGCGCACAACGCCGCCGATCCTGCCGCCCGCTTCCGGCTGCCGTCCACCCGGACCGTGACGATGGGCAGCGACGTCGAGCTGTAGCCGCGAGGACGACCGGATGAACGACGGAGGGACGCGACGTCGGCGGGGCTGCCGGACGCCGGCTGGTGGGTGGTCGGGGAGACGGGAGGACCGAAGGGCGACGTCGACCTCGACGAGGTGCTGGAGTTCGCAGCCGCGAACGGCATGCTCGACACCGGGCCGGCCGCCGAGGTGTGAGCTGCGCGGACGCCGTCAGGCGCCGGTTCCGGCCCACTCCAGCACACGCAGCGACCGGGCGGTCGCGATCCGGTCCCCGACGGGACCGAGCTCGAGCAGCGGACGGCCGGGATGCGGCACGGCGGCCCATGTGCCGTCGGCGCGCTGCAGGCCGCGGATCACCATGACCGCCTCGTGGATCCGCGGATCCGGATCACGACCGCTCGCGCTGAGGTGCCCGAGTCCGCGCAGCACGTCGTAGCACCAGTACCCCGGCACGTGCGGGGTGCACCAGGTCTCGTCGATCAGGGTGCCGTCCGTGCGCCGACGCAGCAGCCGCCGCTCGAGCAGGAACTCCTCGCCGCGGAGCCGCGCCGCCGCGATCGTCTCGTCGGGGCCGGTGGCCCGCTCGGCGGCGAGCAGTCCCTCGAGCACGCAGATCGTCGAGTGGAAGGAGGACCGCACACTGCGCGGCGCGTCGCAGTTCCATCCGCCGTCATCGAGCTGCTCGGCGAGCAGCCGGTCGACCAAGGCGGCGCTCTGATGCCCGAACGCAGCGCCGAGCGACAGCACGCGACCGTTGACGCACGCCTCCGTCTCGCCGTCGAAGAACGGTCGCCCGCCGTTCCGCGGCTCCCACCGCACGCGCTCGTGCACGAGCCCGACGGCCCGCCGCACCCGCGCATCGGAGGGATCGGCGCCGAGCTCGCGTAGTAGCCACAGGGCGTCGGTGGTCGACTCCCACTCGTCGCCGTCGTAGACGCCGACGCCCCAGCCGCCATCGCTCCGTTGCAGGTCGAGCAGGCGCGCGACGAGGTCCGCCTCCGGCCCGCCCATCACGGCTGCACCGTGCGGATGAAGTGGTCCGGGGGCACCTGAGGACGCCCGGGCACCGGCCGGGTCGTCTCGGCCCAGCGGCCCTGCCCGAACACCGCGCCGGCGACGCGGCGCCAGAACGCCGCGGCGGACGGGTTGTCGTGCTGGAACCCGATCTCCCAGGGTCCGGCATGCCGTGTCAGCACCTCGACCGCGAGCGCTCGGCCGAGCCCGGTGCGGCGCAGCGGCGGCGCGACCCAGAAGCCGACGATCGTGCGCCGGTCCGCGGCGAGCCCGTCGACGAGCGCGAACGCGACCGGCGCGTCCTCCCCCGTGTTCGGATGCGGTCGCCACACGAGGTAGCCGGCGCCGTCGGGTGACGGGAACGCCTCGAGCGCGCGAGCCTGGTAGCGGCCGTCGGCGTACGGGAGCCCCTGCACGACGTCGGCGAGGTCGTGCCGGAACGCCTGCCAGAGCCAGGCGACGACGCCCCACTCGTCGTCCCCGACGGGTCGCAGCGACGTGCCGTCCGACAGACCGCCGGTCGTCGATCCCGCTGCACTCACCGGTGGGGCGTGTGCTCGTGGGCGCGGTGCCGCTCGGGCTCCAGCTGGAAGGTCGAGTGCTCGACGCTCACCGGGAAGTGCTCGGCGACGCAGGCCTGCAGCTCGTCGAGGATCCGGCTCGTGTGCCCGTCCACGAAGCAGCGGTCCTCGATGGTCACGTGCGCGGTCAGCACCGGCAAGCCGGTCGCGATCTGCGTCGCGTGCAGGTCGTGCACCGCGAGCACGTGGGGCTGCTCGAGCAGGTGGGCCCGCACGAGCTCGAGGTCGAGGCCGGCGGGCGTCGACTCGAGCAGCACGTCGACGGTCTCCCGTAGCAGGACGAACGCGCGCGGGAGGATCAGCACGCCGATCAGGATCGCGGCGACCGCGTCCGCCCGCTGCCAGCCGGTGGCCAGGAGGACGATGGCAGCGGCGACGATCCCCACCGCGCCGAGGGCGTCGTTGGCGACCTCGAGGAACGCGGCCCGCAGGTTGAAGGAGGATCCCCGGGCGCCGGTCAGCACGGCGATCGAGGCGAGGTTGCCGGCCAGCGCGACGACGCCGAAGACGAGCAGCGGCCCGGCGGCGACATCCGGCGGGTCGAGGAGCCGGCCGACGCCCTCCACGAGCACGAAGAGCCCGACGCCGAGCAGCACGGCCGCCTGCGCCGTCGCGGCGAGGACCTCGGCGCGCGCGAAACCCCAGGTGCGGCGGTCCGTGGCCGGCCGGGCGGCGAGCGTCGCGGCGAGCAGTGCGACGCCGAGGCCGCCGGCGTCCGCGAGCAGGTGCCCGGCGTCGACGATCAGGGCCAGGCTGCGGGTGAGGATCGCCCCGACGATCTCGGCGAGCAGGATCGCCGCGGTGATCGAGAGGGCCACCGCGAGCCGCGTCCGCCCGGCCGTCCCCGCTCCGTGCTCGTGCGCCATGCCACCTCCTCGGCCGACGGCGCCGACACTACTGCCGCACGCCGACGCGAGCGGCGCGAGCGGACGCGGAGGTCAGCCGAGGAGGGTCAGGCCGGTGACGCCGAGCACCGCGACGGCGACCGCCGCCACCGCGCCCGCGGCGATGAGCACGACCTCGCGCAGGGAGAGTCCGGGCAGATCGGCCTGCTCGTCCTCGGGGCTCTCGTCGCCGAACGGCCGGCCGTATCGGATCGCAGCCGCTGAGGTGGTCGTGTGGACGGACATCGCGATCGCTTCCCGGGACCCGAGGCCCCATTCGCCTGCCGCGGCGGCGTGCACCGCGATGAGGCCGAACCTAGGTCTGCGCGGGACGCCGGAACAGCCGGGGAAGCAGGGGTCTTCGGTAACGGTCCGGCCACGGCCGGGCGTGGCGAAGCACTACGCGGTCGTCGTGACGTCGCGCGGGCGCGGATCGTCGTCGCGCCGCGGCGACGGATCGCCCTCCTCGGGCACGGGGCCGGTCGGCGGTGGCGCCTTGCCCTTCCACTCGCCGCCGGCGACGTACTTCACCGCGGAGTTCGTGGCGGCGGCGAGCGGCACCGCGAACACGGCCCCGACGATCCCGGCGAGCACCGATCCGCCGGCGACGGCGAGCACGACGGCGATCGGATGCAGGCGCACGGCACCGCCCATCAGCAGCGGGTGCAGCACGTGGCTCTCGACCTGGTTGACCGCGACGACGCCGGCCAGCATGACCACGGCGTTGATCGGTCCGTTGTAGACCAGCGCGGCGAGCACGGCGAGCAGGCCGGTCGTGACGGCGCCGACGATGGGGATGAACGCGCCGAGGAACACGAGCACCCCGAGGGGCACCGCGAACGGCACCCGGAGGATCGCGGCGATGATCCCGATCGCGATGCCGTCGATCAGGGCCACGACGATCTGCACCCGCACGTACTCGTGCAGGGACAGCCACGCGGCCTTCGCGGCCCCGTCGACCGCGGCACGCGCCTTCCGCGGGGCGAGCCGCACGCACCAGCGCCAGATCCCGGGGCCGTCGATGAGGAAGAACAGGGTGATGAACAGCGTCAGCAGCACGGCAACGAGGGTGTGGATGAGCACGTCCGCGCCGGTGAGGGCCCCTGCGGCGATCTTGCTCGAGTTCGACTTCAGGTAGTCGGTGGCGGAGGTGACGGCGTTGTTCACATCCGTCTGACTGATGCCGAGGGGCGAGTTCCGCAGCGCATCGAGGGTGGTCTTGTAGAAGGCGACGACATGCGTGCTGAAGCCGCTCACACCGCTGTTCACCGTGAAGACGACCAGCGTGACGAGACCGCCGACGACGATCACCATCACGAAGAACGTGACGAGCACCGCGAGCCACTTCGGGAGACGGCGTCGCAGAAGGAGGTTCTTGAGCGGCGTGAGCAGAGCGGAGAGCAGGACCGCGACGACGAGCGGGATGACGATCTCGCCGAGCCGTGCGAGCAGCGCGATGAACGCCAGCACGACGATCGCGATCGCGATGAGGCGCCACGCCAGGCCGCCCGCGAGCCGGATGCCGAAGGGCAGGGCCGCCTCGGAGTCCCGGGTGGACGCGAAGCCGGTCGGGTCGGGCGCGGGGACCTCGCTGCGGCGCGGCGGGTGGCTCGGGGAAGGGCCGTGGGCGGCGGAGCCGCTCATCGGAGCGGGTTCGTTCGGGAAGGCATCCGCACACCGTGCCAGCAGGAGCCTGGGGTCCCGCTGCTCGCCGCACGGAAGAAGGCTGGGTCGGTCCTGCGCGCTGCCGGTATGCGGCGGCTCATCCCGCGGCGTCGGCCTCCAGCGCCGCCAGACGCGCCTCCAGGTCGTGCACCCGCTCCTCGAGACCACCGACGCGCTGCAGCGACGGATCCTGCAGCTCGGCGAGTGCGCCCGTCAGCTTGCCGACGAGCCCCGCGACCTCGGCGGGCGAGAGCCGCAGGCTCCCGACGCATCGGTCCTCCCGCCAGAGGCTGAGCGTCACGAGCCCCGACGGCGGGTGCGGTGACACCCGCACCGCGCGGGTGTTCGCCCGCGCCGCTTCCCACGTCCAGCGCCCGTCGGGCTGCTGGTTCGGCACCGCCTGCAGCGTCATGGGCTCACGATCCACCTCGTGCGCCGATCGCGCCAGAGGGAGGAGCGGATCCGTCGCGCCGGCGCTCACGCGAGGCCGCACCTCATCCCCTCGTGACCGCACCCGGTGCCGGGGTGAGGGTCCCGAGCGCGGTCATCCGCGGGCCTCCCGCGCCGGCGGCCCGGCTGCTCAGAGCCAGTACGTCGTGTCGTCCACGC
Organism: Amnibacterium sp.; assembly: GCF_025463795.1. Classification (GTDB taxonomy): domain Bacteria; phylum Actinomycetota; class Actinomycetes; order Actinomycetales; family Microbacteriaceae; genus Amnibacterium. Next base: position 11,847 of record NZ_JAODBE010000020.1, on the reverse strand, counting down.
TCCGCCACAGCGTGCCGGTCTTCAGCGCGGTGTCGTAGAGCGCGATCGCGACCTGACCATGGTCCGGGCTCATCGCGTACCGCACCTCGGCCCCCTTCGGTATCGGCCCGACCACGTCGCACGAGCCGTCGTCGCCGATCGTGAAGAGCACCCGGGTCTGCGGGTCCTCGTCGAGTCTCGTGGGCCACCCGTTCGTGTCCTTCACGTACGACTGCAGGCCGCTGCGGAGGGAGTCCGACTCCCAGCTCAGCCAGTCCTGCATGTGCCGCGCCTCGGTCTCCCGGTAGGTGGAGGCCGGCATCGCCGTCTCCGGCGCCGTCAGCACACCGCATCCGGCGGAGGCGGAGCTGATCGAGCGGATCCCGACCGCCGTGTAGGTCGTGAGCACGTCGTCGGGCAGCGCGCTCGGCGGCTGCACCTGCAGCGGCTGACTCGGGGTCGGGATCGGTGCCGCGCTCCGGGACGGCGCCGCGGGTGCGGCCGCCGCTGACCCGGCGCTGGAGCCGCAGGTCCCGTCTAAGGTTCCGCTCGTCCCCGGGTCGGAGGTGATCCCGACGGGCACCAGCAGCAGGAGGAGCATGAGGAGCGAGCCGATGGTGCCGGCCGCGATGCCGATGATCGGCGCGGCGAGCGCGGAAGCCAGACCTGCCGTACGCAGGCGCAGCGCACGCACGCCGTTGATCACGGCGAGCACGCCGCTGGTCGACAACCACACGGAGTTCGCGTCGGAGGCGATCGCCGCGACCGCGATCGCGAGCGACGCCAGGCCGAGACCGAACGACCACCAGGCCGGTCCGTTGTGCAGCACCCCGAACGTCCGGACGGCCGGAGCCGGCTGGATGGCAGGAGCGAGAGGAGCGGCCGGGCCCGAGGCGCGACGACGGGTGTGCTCGCTCCAGGCGATGCCGTTCCACCAGCGGTCGACAGCCCCGTTCGGGTCCTGCGGGTCGGGGTACCAGCCGGGCTGGGGTGTCCCGGCCGCCGCGGTCGATGCGGCGACGGGATCGAGGGTCGTCATCAGGAATGCGCTCGTTCGGGGTAGTCGGACGGGATCGCATTCACGCTATTGATCGACGGTCCTCCCTCGAAGTCCCCGTTCTCGCGCCCGGGGAAACCTGGGCAGGGGTGGGCAGCTCATCCGCGCATTCCGTCTGCTCCACGTCGCGGACGGAGGAACCGGTCGCCGACGGAGGACCCACACGGCCCTTTCGTCCTCCGTTCGCGACGAGGTCCGCCGCCGCCGACGTCCCGGCTCAGGCGGGGAAGAGCGCGTCGATCCGCTCGAGCTCCTCGGGCGTCACCGGCGGCACCTCCGCCGCTGCGGCGTTCTGCCGCACCTGCTCGGGACGGGTGGCGCCGGCGATGACGCTCGAGACGGACGGGCGCGCCAGGAACCAGGCCACGGTGACCTCGAGCAGGCTCGAACCCCGCTCCGTCGCAAGCGCCTCGAGCGACTCGATCGCATCCCACGGGGCCTGCTCGTGGATGTACGGCCGCTGCCTGGCGATCCGCGAGTCGGACGGCAGCTCGGTACGGCTGAACTTGCCGGTGAACAGGCCGTTCGCGAAGGGGAAGTACGGCAGGAAGCCGAGCCCGAACCGCTCGACGGCCGGAAGCACCTCCCGCTCGACGCCGCGGGAGATGAGGCTGTACTCGTCCTGCGCGGAGACGAAATGCCGCCGGCCGGTGAGCGATGCGGTCAGGTGCGCCTCGGCGATCCGCCAGCCGGGCAGGTTCGAGTGGCCGAAGTAGCGGATCTTGCCCTCGGTCACCAGCTCGTCGAGCGCCTCGATCGTCTCCTCGATGGGCGTCGCGGGGTCGGGCGTGTGCAGCTGGTAGAGGTCGATCCAGTCCGTGCGCAGTCGCCGCAGGGACCCTTCGACGGCGAGCCGCACGTAGCGGCGCGAGCCCTTCGCGCCCCACGACGGCAGCGGCGACGGCATCTCGGCGTGCCCGAACTTCGTCGCGATGACGACCTCGTCGCGGCGACCGCCCAGCGAGCCGCCGAGCAGCGTCTCGCTCGCGCCGAACTCGGCGCCGTAGACGTCCGCAGTGTCGATGAGGTTGATCCCGGCCTCAAGCGCGGCGTCGACGACCGCGTCGGTGCCCTCCTGGGTGATCGTCACCGTACCGGTCCGGCCGAAATTGTTGCCGCCGAGGCCGACGGCGGAGACGCGCAGGCCGGAGGTCCCGAGGTTGCGGTAGTGCATGCCTGCCACGCTACGGGCGCGGACGGGAACGTTCCTGACCGCGGCGGCCGCCGGCGTCGCGCAGGCTCGTGACGCACGACGACTGGACGAGGGGCGACACGGTGCCCCCGCGCCGCTGAGCAAACCGGTGCCGCGTCCGCCGCGAACACCCTGCGGGGCGACGCGGAAGGACCGGAGCATGCCGACGCTGCTGCGCAACCAGGACATCCATGGCGGGACGCTGGAGCTGGGCCGGATGTCGATGATCCTCGCCTGCAGCTTGACCGCGGTCACCGTGCTCGCCCTGGAGGGCGACGTGCAGCTCGCCGGGTCGACGTTCCGCGACTGCGACCTGCGGAAGGTGCCGGCTCGGGCGATCCAGGACTGCCGGCTCATCTCCTGCCGGTTGCCGTCCTCCCTCGACGCGGGGCGGAACCGGGTCGAGGCACCGCTCGTGCAGTCCGCGCGCTCGCTGCGGCCGCGGTTCGAGTAGGCGCTCTGCCCTCGAGGGCGGCGAGGTACGTGCGTACGAAGCCGGTGTAGTTCTCGGCGATCCGCCGCCGCGCCTCCGCCTCGTCGAGCTCGCCCGAGAGCCGACCCTCCAGGACGTCCCACCAGATGCTGCGGCCGATCGCGAAACCGAGGAAGCCCTCGACCGGTGCCGCGATGCGCAGCCACTCGTCCAGCTGCTCCGTCGGCGCGTGGCGGCCGAGCACGATGCACTGGGCCGTGCGGCCGTCCCGGCGGGCGGCCGCCGCGATGCGCTCCGCCGCCTCTCGCGTCGCGAGCCCCTCGATCTTCCAGATCGCCGGCTCGACGCCGTGGTCCTGAAGGAACTCCATGGCCTGCACCGTGAGGCCCGGGCGGACCTCCGCGTCGTAGCGGCCGCTGTCCCCGCCGACCTTCGCGAGGTCGTCGTCCGTCGCGGCCACGAGCAGCTCGAGGATGAGCGCGTGCCCGCCCTCGGTCGACCAGGCCGACACCTCGGCGAGGCGCTCGGCCTGCTGCGTCCGCTCGCCGGCGTCGAGGCCGGGGTTGTCGCGCACGAGCACCTTGGCGTGGTCGGTGCCGAAGAACTCCGCGTGGCTGCGCCAGTCGGCGCCGTACGCGAAGTCGAACCACTGCTGCCCGCTCGCCTCGATCGGCATCGCGAGCGCGACGGACTCGTCCTGGCCGGCGAGCACGGCGGGTGACGCCCCGTACTGCTCGTCGACGAGGAAGCCCGCCCGGGCGCCGTCGGGCAGGTCGGCGACGGCGTCCAGCAGCCCGCGGAAGACCAGCAGCTTGTTCGCGGCGATGCTCGCGGCCTCGACCGGCGTCGGCGCGGACTCGAGCTCGTACAGCTTCTGCTCGATGCTGTCGCGCTGATCCATCGCCAGGAGGAACAGATGCGGTGTGGAGGTGGATGCCATGGGGCCATGATCCGCGCGGCGGCTGCGCCTCCGCCGAGCACACCGGTCGCGCGGCCGCACGTCCGTGAGATGCCCTCGGACGCGCTGGGTACAGTGGGCGGATGGCCGCCGCTGATCGTCTCGTCTGGATCGACTGCGAGATGACGGGGCTCGACCTGGGGATCGACGAGCTCGTCGAGGTCGCCGCCGTCGTCACCGACTTCGACCTGAAGCCCCTCGACCCCGGCTTCGACATCGTCATCAAGCCGAGCGACGAGTCCTTCGCCCAGATGGGCGAGGTCGTCCGCACGATGCATTCCGCCTCGGGCCTCATCGAGGCGATGCAGCACGGCGTGAGCCTCGGCGAGGCCGAGTCGCGGGTGCTCGAGTACCTGCAGCGCTTCACGAGTCCCGGCCAGGCGCCCATCGCGGGCAACACCATCGGCACGGATCGGTCGTTCCTCGTGCGCTGGATGCCCCGCGTCGACGCGCACCTGCACTACCGCAGCATCGACGTCTCCTCGATCAAGGAGCTCGTGAAGCGCTGGTTCCCCCGCGTCTACTACAACGCCCCGGCCAAGCACGGCGGTCACCGCGCGCTCGCGGACATCCTCGAGTCGATCCGCGAACTCGACTACTACCGGCGTGCGGCCTTCGTCGCCCTGCCGGGTCCGACGTCGGAGCAGGCGCAGGCCGCGGCCGCCGAGGTGACGCAGGCCTTCGCGCCGCAGCCGCCTTCGGGATCCGCCCCGGCCGTGCAGTAGACTCATGGCCGCTCGACGCCCGGCGTCGGGCATCGTGGTGGGCGTAGCTCAGTTGGTAGAGCGCTGGCTTGTGGTGCCGGATGTCGCGGGTTCGAGTCCCGTCGTCCACCCCATCCCTCTCCCCCGGCTCCCAGTTCGGGCGCGATGAGCGACGCGGACGCCGGGTTCTGGGACGCCGAGGCCGAGCACTTCGACGAGTCCGCCGACCACGGGCTGCGCGATCCGGCGGTCCGGGCCGCCTGGCGGTCGCTGCTCGACGCCGTGCTGCCGGCGACGCCCGCCGATGTGGCCGATCTCGGCTGCGGGACGGGGAGCCTCGCGCTGCTCGCCGCGGAGGCGGGGCATCGGGTGACCGGCGTCGACTTCGCCCCACGGATGCTCGACCAGGCCGCCCGCAAGTCCGCCGCCGCCCGGCTGCCGGTGTCCTGGATCCTCGGGGACGCGGCAGCGCCGCCGCTGCCCGACGGCGCGTTCGACGTCGTGCTGGAGCGCCACGTGCTGTGGGCGCTGCCCGATCCCGCCGCCGCGCTCGCAGCGTGGGGGCGCCTGCTGCGACCGCACGGGGTGCTCGCGCTCGTCGAGGGCCGATGGTGGACCGGCGCGGGCCTCCCGGCCGACGAGGTGCGGCGGCTCGTCGAGGAGTCCGGACGGACGGTGGAGGTCGTGCCGCTGCCCGATCCGGCGCTGTGGGGCGCCCCGATCGAGGACGAGCGCTACCTGGTCCTCGGCCGGAGCGACGGATGAGCGACGGATGGCTCTCGGCCGAGGCGTTCGAGGCGATCGTCGTCGACGAGCTCGATGCACTCCCGGACGAGATGGTCGACGGACTCGAGAACGTGGCGTTCGTCGTCGAGGACGCGCCGGACGACGGCGAGGAGCTGCTCGGCCGCTACGACGGCGTCGACCTTCCGCACCGCGACCGGTACGGGTTCGGGGAGCTGCCCGACCGCATCGTGCTCTTCCGGCTCCCCCACCTCGCGGCCTGCGCGACGGAGGAGGAGCTGCGCGACGAGGTGCACACGACGCTCGTGCACGAGATCGGGCACTACTTCGGGCTCGACGACGACCGGCTCCATGAGCTCGGGTGGGCCTGACGGGCCCACCCGGAGGCCGACGGGGGTCTCCCGCAGCGTGCCGTCCGCCTGCTCGCGTCCGGTGCCGTGCCCGATCCGCCCACTGCGCGGATGCGCACGGCACGGGTGCGTGCGGCTGGCGCGGCCCCGGTGCGGGTCAGATGTGGCGGGACTCCTCGTTCGGGTCGGACTGCCCCTGCAGGTTGTCGCTGTCCTTCGCGTCGAAGCGGAACTGCACGTACTGCTCGCCGTTCAGCTCGCGGGTGTCGTCGGCGACGTAGTCGAAGAGGGCCTCCGTGCCGTCGACGAGGGCGACCTGCGTGAGCCGCTGCTCCGGCTGCCCGTCGACGAGGTAGCGGTGCTCGGTCGTGCCCTCGAGCGGGCCGTCCAGGTACTCGGCGACGTAGCGGTCGGGCTCGGCGGACGGGATGCTGGCGCTCATGCTCCGACGCTATCGCAGGCCGCCGGAGGGACCCTCAGGGATGCGCACGCCGCCGCGCAGCACGAGGTCGGCGAGGGCGACGGGCGGGTGACGCAGGGCGTGCCGATGCTCCTGCAGCGCCCACCGCCGATGGCCGGGTAGCGTCGAGGGCGGGTCGCGCCGGGCGATCCGCGCGGTGCGCACGGGGGTGGCGACGTCGAGCACGACCGCGACCGCGGCGAACCGCCTCGACGCGCTGGTGAGCGCCCCGCAGCCCTCCACGACGAGCGGGCCGCCTGGTCGCAGCCGACCCGTGCCTGCCCGCCGGCCGGCCGCCCAGTCCCAGGTCGGCCACTCCGCGAGCCGGCCGCCGGCGAACGCCGGCAGGACGCGGTCCGCGAGGACCTCGGCCGCCGCGTCCAGCCCGTCCCACCCGCAGTACAGGTGCTCCAGGTGCAGCACGCGCGCACCGAGCCGCGGGGCGAGCCAGGCGGCGAGGCTCGTCTTGCCGCTGCCCGAACGGCCCTCGAGGAGCAGGACGCCCGTGGATCCGATCCCCGGCCGGAGTCGGGCGAGCAGCGCCGTGGCCGGAACCGCGCCGTCAGGTGAGGACGACACGGTAGCTCCCGGTGGCGAGGCCGAGGCCGACCGCGAGCGCCACGACGAGCAGTCCGGCGGCGAGCGCCGCCAGGTCGGGCCGCCCGAAGGTGGACGGACGGGACCAGGTGCGGCGCTCGGCCGCGCCGAGGCCGCGCGCCTCCATCGCCGTCGCCAGCAGCCCCGCGCGCCGCAGGGCGACCACGAGCAGCGCGAAGACCTGGCCGGGAAGGCGCCGGATCCGGTTCGCGTCCCCGACGCCGCGGGCGCGGCGGGCGAGCGCGATCGTCCGCCAGTCCTCGCCGAACACCTCGACGAGGCGCACCGCGGCGAGGCCGGCGAGCACGAAGCGCGCGGGCAGGTGCAGGCGGGAGCCGAGCGCGTCGGCGAGCCGGGTCGCATCCATGCCGGCGAGGAGGAGCGCCGCAGGCAGGCCGATGGCGAGGATGCGCAGCGCGGTGGCGAGGGCGAGGGCGAGGGAACCGTCACTGACGACGACGAGCCACCATCGCAGGTGCACGGCACCCGAGGTGCGGCCGTAGAGCGAGATCGTCGCCCCGGCGACCGCGGCGCCCGTGAGCAGGGGCAGCGCGCGGCGCGCGAACCGCGCGAGCCGGAGGCCGGCGAGGGGCGCGAGCAGCAGCTCGACGGCCACAGCGACGGCCGCGGTGACGACGTCGACGCTGGCCAGCAGCACGAGGTCGACGAGCAGCGCGACCCCGATCGCGGTGAGCGGGTTGATCCGCTCCCCGATCGGCGTCATGCGAGCACCGCGCGTTCGTGCTCGAGGGCGACCCGGCCGTCGGCGAGCGCCACGAGCTCGGGGTCGTGGGTCGCGGCGACGACCGCGGCGCCGTCGTCGACGCCCTCGAGCAGCAGCTCGACGAGCGCGGCCCACGTGCGGGCGTCCTGGCCGAAGGTCGGCTCGTCGAGCAGCAGGAGGCGCGGCGGCACGGCGAGGGCGCTGCCCACGGACAGCCGGCGCTGCTGGCCGCCGGAGAGGGTGAACGGGTTCGCGTCGGCGAGGCGGACGAGATCGAGGCGCTCCAGCAGCTCGTCCACCCGAGCCGCGACGGCGCGGGGCGGACGACGGAGCGCGCGCGGCCCGACCGCGAGCTCGTCCCGCACGGTGCCGGCGAGGAACTGGTGCTGCGGCGACTGGAAGACGACGGACACGCGGCCGAGCAGGTCGCGGGAGCGCCACTCGGAGGGCCCCCCGCGAAGGCCGCCCGCGAGCCACGGCGCCGGGACGACGCTCCCGGCGACGGGTGGCAGCAGGCCGCCAAGCGTGAGCGCGAGGGTCGTCTTGCCGAGGCCGTTCGGGCCGGTGAGCGCCGTCAGACGGCCGGAGGGCAGCTCGAGGTCGGGAACGGCGAGCACGGGACGCCGGTCCCGCCCGACGAGGAGACCCGACGTCGCCAGGACCGGCCCGGACGCCGCGAGCGGGGCGCGACGGATGGCGGGCGAGCGCCCCGGCACCCACACGCCCTGCTCGGCGAGCGAACGGCCCTGCGCCGCCAGCACGGCAGCCGGCGCCCCGTCCGCGACCACGGCACCGTCGGCGCCGAGCACGACGACCCGGTCGACCGCGTCGGCCCACACGGCGACCCGGTGCTCCACCACGAGGAGCGTCGCCCCGGTCGCTGCGACGGACGAGACCACCGCGTCGCGCACCTCGGTCACCCCGGCCGGATCGAGGTTCGCGGTGGGCTCGTCGAGCAGCACGAGACCGGGACGCATCGCGAGCACGCCCGCGAGCGCCAGCCGCTGCTGCCGGCCGCCGGACAACCGGGTCGACGTCGCGTCGAGCGGGATGTCGAGCCCCACCGCCGCGAGCGCCGCGACGACCCGGGAGCGCACCTCGTCGGCCGGCACGCCGAGGTTCTCCGCGCCGAACGCCGCGTCGTCGCCGACCCGCGGCAGGATCACCTGGGACTGCGGATCCTGCAGCACGAGCCCCGCGCGGCCGGGCGTCGCCCGCGGCGGCCGCCCGTCGACGAGCAGGGCCCCCCGCGACTCGCCCTGGTCCTCGGCGAGCACTCCCGCGAGCGCGGCGAGCAGGGTCGACTTGCCGCTGCCCGAGGGGCCGAGCAGCAGCACCCGCTCCCCCGCCTCGATGACGAGGTCGAGACCGTCGAGGGCCCACGGCCGGCGGCCGGCATGCCGCCACCCCCACCCGCGCGCCTCGACGGCGGCCGCTTCGGCCATCGGCTAGCCGACGCGTTTCGCGTCTCGGCCGGCCGCGAACCGGGACAGGGCCCCGGTGCGCGCGAGCGCCCGGACGAGCAGCCAGGAGAGGAAGCCGAAGACCGCGCCGGACAGCATCGTCGAGGTCGCGTACACGACCGTGAACAGGGGCGTCGAGCCCTGGTAGTAGAGCAGCAGGTCCACGACCGTCTCGCCGAGCCCCGCGCCGGCGCCCGCGAGGAACGCGATGCCGGGTCCGAAGCGGCGGTAGAGCACCAGCGCGAAGACCAGCTCGGCGCCCGCGCCCTGCACCGCGCCGGACAGGAGCGTCGTGACTCCCCACTGGTTGCCGACCAGCGCCTCGATGACCGCGGCGACGAGCTCGGCGTAGATCGCCGCACCGGGGCGGCGCACGACGAGCCCGGCGAGCACCCCGGCGAACAGCCAGGGACCGTTGACGAGGCCCTGCAGCCCCGGCAGGAGCGGGGTGAGCAGCGCGGCGGGCCCCTGGTAGGCCACAGCCCACGCGATGAAGACGACGCTGCAGGCCGCCGCGATCACGCTCGCGACGACGATGTCGACGACGCGCCAGGTGGTGGAGCGGGGCCGTTCGAGAACGGTCATGATGTCGTGCCCTTCGTCAGGCACGGGCGGAGATGGAGAGGCCTCCCTGCGCCGGCATGATCCGGATCAGGTTCCGGGACGCGGTCCCCCGCGCCCCACGGTCGAAGCTTGGATCAGCTTCCTCTCAGCCCGGCTCACCGGACTCCCGTGTAGGGGCGAGCATACGCTGGCGGGCATGGAAGTCTGCGTCTTCACGGAGCCCCAGCAGGGAGCGGACTACCTCACGCAGCTCGCGCATGCCAGAACGGCGGAGGAGCTCGGCTTCACCGGGTGGTTCCGCAGCGACCACTACCTGCACATGGCGCACATGGGTCCGAACGCCGACGGGATGCCCGGGCCCACCGACGCGTGGACCACGCTCGCCGGGCTGGCCCGGGAGACCGAGCGGCTCCGGCTCGGCACGCTGGTCTCCAGCGCGACCTACCGGCATCCGGGGATCCTCGCCATTCAGGTCGCGCAGGTCGACGCGATGTCCGGCGGCCGCGCGGAGCTCGGCCTCGGCACGGGCTGGTTCGAGGCCGAGCACGCCGCATACGGCATCCCGTTCCCGAAGCGGCGGTTCGGGCTGCTCGAGGAGGAGCTGGCGATCATCACCGGCCTCTGGACCACCCCGCTCGGCGACACCTTCTCCTTCGAGGGCGAGCACTACCGCCTCGCCGACTCGCCCGCGCTGCCGAAGCCGGTGCAGCGGCCGCTGCCGCTCATCATCGGGGGGCTCGGTCCCGCGCGGACACCGGCGCTCGCGGCCCGCTACGCCACCGAGTACAACGCCGGCTTCGTCGACGAGCCGACGATCCGGGAGGCGTTCGCCCGGGTCGGGGACGCGGCGGAGGAAGCCGGCCGGGCCCGAACCGGCCTGCGCTACTCCATCGCGCAGCCGGTCGCTGTCGGCCGCACCGAGGCGGCGTTCCGGGCGCGGGCCGAGCGCATCGGGGCGGATCCGGAGCACCTGCGGGCCGTGAACCTCGGCGGCACGATCGCGGAGGTCGGCGACCGCATCGGCCGGTACGCCGACCTCGGCGCCGACCGCGTCTACCTGCAGTGCATCGACCTGCACGACCTCGACCTGCTCGCCGAGCTCGCGGACGGGCTGCTGTGATGGCGTTCCTCGAGCACGACCTCGGCGGCGGTGCCGCGCTCGCGCTCCGGGACCTCGGCACCGTCGCCGAGTCGCACCGGCTCACCGTGGCGAACCTCGACCGGCTCCGCGTCTGGGAGGACTGGGCCCACGGGGAGCAGACCGAGGAGGCGGCCAGGGCCTACACGCGCAGCCAGCTCGCCGCGTTCGCGGAGGGACGGTCGCTGCCGCTGACGATCCTGCAGGACCGCGTGATCGTCGGCAGCGTCGGGGCGCGGATCGACCTCCAGCGCGAGACCGCCGAGCTCGGGTACTGGATCGACCAGGCGGCCGAGGGCCGGGGCCTCGTCACGCGGTCGGTGCTCGCCGTCGTCGAGCACCTGCGGACGGAGCGCGGGGTGCAGCGCTTCGAGATCCGCACGGCGGTGCACAACCGGCGCAGCCGTGCGGTCGCGGAGCGGTCCGGCTTCGAGCTCGAGGGCGTGCTGCACGCCGCCTTCCGCGTCGGGGCGGCGCGCCACGACGTGGCGATCTACGGACGGACGGGCTGAGTCAGCCGACCCGGACCTGCACCGTGTGGAGGCCGGTCGCGCCGTCGGGCGCGACGTCCTGCGTCCGCGCCGTCTGCACCAGTCCCGTGCGGTCGGTGGCGCGCACCCGGAGCACGTGGGTGCCGCGCGTGGCCGTCCAGCGGAAGCGCCACTGCCGCCAGACGTCGACGGACGCCTCGGCGGCGAGCTCGCAGTCCCGCCAGGGCCCGTCGTCGATCTGGAGCTGCACCCGCTGGATCCCCGTGTGCTGCGCCCACGCGACGCCGGCGACCGCGACGACGCCCGGCCGCACGGCGCCGCCCGGCACGTCGATCCGGCTCGAGACCTTGACGGGACCGCGCGCGGAGTAGCCGCGGGTCGTCCAGTACGCGGTCGCCGCCGAGAACCGGGTGACCTCCAGGCGCTGCAGCCACTTCGTCGCCGACACGTAGCCGTAGAGGCCGGGCACCACCATCCGCACGGGGAAGCCGTGCAGCGCCGGCAGCACGGCGCCGTTCATCCCGACGGCGAGCACGGCGTTCCGCCCGTCGGTGAGGGTGCTGAGCGGCGTGCTGGCGGAGAAGCCGTCGGCGCCGGTCGAGAGCACCATGTCCGCGCCGGTCCTGGGCCGTGCCCGCGCGAGCAGCTCGCGGATCGGTACACCGAGCCAGGTGGCGGTGCCGATCAGGTCACCGCCGACCTCGTTGGAGACGCACATGAGGGTCGTGCGGCTCTCGGTGAGCCCCATCGCGAGCAGCTGCCGGTACGTCACCCGGATCGGCAGCTCGACCTCACCGGTGATCTCGAGGGCCCAGGTCGCCGGATCCAGCTGGGGCGGCGACAGGCTGATGTCGATGCGGTAGAAGTCCGGCGTCGGCGTGAGGAAGGGCGCGACACCGGGGACGCCGAGGGACACGCCTGCCGGCAGGGCCGGCGCCCGGGACGCCGGCGCGGGCAGACGCACGCGGGCGATCGCCTCGGTCACCCGGCGGC
>NZ_JAODBE010000014.1 GCF_025463795.1 Amnibacterium sp. | reverse complement strand
GCCGCGCCGACGCTCGGCGCCGCGCCCGTCAGGGCGACGGCGACGCCGGCGGACGAGTCGTCCGGCGCGGCCCACGAGGACCGGGTGGCCGCTGCGGCGCGACGGGACGCGGAACGGGCCGTCGCCGACGCCGAGCGGGTCCGGGACCGGGCGCGTCGTGCCGAGCAGGACGCCGAGGACGACCTCGCCGACGCGGATCGCCGACGCGAGGAGGCCGACGGACGGGTCACGGACCTGCGTGACCGCATCGCCGAGCTGCGGCGCCGGCTCGACGCCGCGGAGGACGCCCTGACGGCGGCCGACGGCGACGTGCGGGACCGGCGCATCGATCAGCGGGCAGCGCGCCGCGCCGTCGACGACGCGGAGGACGTCCTGGCCCGCGCCCGGAGCCGTCCGGAGTCGCTCGGCTGAGTCCGGCCCGTCGTGCCGGTCAGGAGGCGAGGACCGCCTCGAGCTCGGGGAGGCGGTCCTTCGGCATCAGCACCTGGCGGGGCAGCGAGCCGGTCGCCGGGCCGACGAGGTGCTGCTGCTCGAGGTCCGTGAGGAGGCGGCGCGCTCGGGAGTACGGCACCTGCAGCTCGCGCTGGAGGCGCGCGGCGGACGCGTACTGCGTCTCGACGACGAGACGGGCGGCCCGGGCGAAGTCGGGGTAGTCGTCGCCCAGCTGCGTCTTCAGGCCCGTGAGCTGCGAGCGCACCTCGTCCCGGAGCTCAGGAACGGCCGCGGGCTCCGCCTCGTCGGGGACAGGCGCGACGGAGGCGGACTCGACGGCCACGGCCTGGTGCTCGGGCCGCGGCTCGCGGTCGTCGAGCCACGCGGTGACGTCGTGCAGGTCCGCCCACGGCTGGGACTCCGCCGCGCGCTGCATGCCCGTCCCGATCCGGTGCACCGCGAAGCCTCCGGCGACGAGCCCGAGGACGGTGCCGGCGGGCCACCAGAGGAACAGGAGCGCGGCGACGGCGACGAAGCCGGCGAGCAGCAGCAGCGCGCTGCGCTTCGGGTCGGACGTGAGCTGGAGCATGGGTCGGCCTCCCGCGGGTGGATCGGATCGGGCCGCGGGCGTGCGCGCACCATCCCCGTTCCGGCACCGTGACGGCGCGACGGAGAGGACAGCCGGCGACGGCACGGCGACGCTGGCGAGAGGGTGCGGCGGGGGTCCGCGGCGATGGGTCCATTGTCCCCGGCGGACCCTGACCGGACGCCCGGATCGGGCGATCCTGAGCGCCCTCTCGGCGGGTCGTTACCGAGTCGAGAGGAACGCCCGGCGTGTCGTCGCTAGACGTGCAGCAGTCGCCGCACCTCGCCCGCGGACTCGGCGGGTACGAGGACCTCCCGCGGCGCCGTGCCCCGCGGCGGGCCGACGAAGCCCTCGGCCTCGAGCAGGTCGAGCAGGTGCCGCGCCCGCGAGGCCGGGACGGCGAGGTCGCGCTGCAGCCCGGCCGTCGACGCCCACTGCGACGCGGTCACGACCGCGGCCGCCCGGGCGAAGTCCGCCCAGTCGTCGCCGAGGCGCACCCGCATGCGGCGCACGTCCCGGCCCAGGTCGCCGTGCAGGGGCGCGTCGAAGTCGATCTCGCCGTCGTGGGGCACCGCGGCGGCCTGCCGCTGCATGCCGATGCCGATCACGACCGTTCCCGCGACGCCGACTGCGAGGGCGACGACCACGCCGACCTGCCAGTTCTGCCAGAGCGCGACGACCGCGACGACGAACACCGCGATCGCGACCGCCGCGATCCGCTCCGAATGCGCCTGATCGCGCACGATCCCCCCGATCCGAGCCGAAGACGGATCGCTCCCCCGAGCGCGTCCGCGGCTGCCGCACCAGGATCGCGGATCCTGCCGTCGAGGGCACGCATGGCGGGACCCCCAGAGTGCGGGCCCGCGGTCGTCAGGGCACCGCGGGCGCGTCCCCCGGCACCGACAGCGTGAGGATCGCCCGCCGCACGTGCGGCCGCTCCTCGAGCCCCTGTGCGAGGCGCCGGAGCCGGACGGCGACCTCGTGCTCGGGGGCGTCCTCCGTGAGGTCCACCGCCGCGACGAGGAACACGAGGCCGGGCCCGACGTACTCGAGGTGCAGGTAAGTGACGCTGAGCACGTCGTCGTTCTGCAGCAGCATGCCGAGCACCGACGCCCGGACCCTCGGATCGACGGCCTCGCCGATGAGGAAGCGCCTGTTCTGCTGGATCAGCAGGATCGCGGTGAGGCCGAGCACGACGCCGACGGCGATCGAGCCGGCCGCGTCCCAGACGCCCCTCCCGGTGACCTGGTGCAGCGCGACGCCGGCCGCGGCGATCACGATGCCGACCAGCGCTGCGGCGTCCTCGAAGACGACGGCGCGCACGGTCGGATCACTCGTGGTCAGGGCGTAGTCCAGCAGGTCCTGCTGCGCTGCGCCGGCGCTGCGGCGCACCTGCTGGAAGGCCCGCAGGAAGGAGACGCCCTCGAGCACGAACGAGACGGCGAGCACGATGTAGTTGATGAGGGGATCCGCTGCGGGCCCCTTCACCCCCAGCTCGCCGATGCCGTGCAGCACGGACACGGCAGCGCCCACGGTGAACAGGCCGACGGCCGCGAACAACGACCAGACGTACGTGTCGCGCCCGAAGCCGAGCGGGTGGCGCGTGGTCGGGGGCTTCGCGGCGCGGCGGCCGGCGATGAAGAGGAACACCTCGTTGCCGGTGTCCGCCCAGGAGTGGGCCGCCTCCGCCAGCATCGACGCCGACGCCGTGATCAGCGCGGCGACCGTCTTCGCGATCGCGATGAGCAGGTTCGCGCCGAGCGCGACGAGCACCGTGATCGCGGACTCGCCGCCGGTCCCCTCCCGCTCCTGGGCCCGCTCCTCGGCCTCCTCCACGGCCACGTCAGGACCGGCGACGTCGGATTCGGACCGGCCCGCCGGCCGTCGAGGGATCCACCACGTGCCCACCCTGCCCGATCTCGACCTCGGCCGCAGCCGTCACACGACCCATCGCTCGGCGAAGCCGTCCGTCAGGCGGAGACGGGCTCGGTGGCGGCGGACAGCAGCTCGACCTCCTGCCGCGTGAGCGTCACCGCGGCCGACTGCATCAGCTCCGCGAGCTGCTCCGCGGTGCGCGCGCTCGCGATCGGCGCGGCGACGTGGGACTGCTCGCGCAGCCAGGCCAGCGACACGGCCGTCACGCTGACACCGTGCTCGGCGGCCACGTCGTCCAGCGCGTCGAGCAGGTCGACGTTCCGAGGGTCGTCGAGGTAGGCGGCCGCCCGGCCCGCTCGCCGCGAGTCCACGTCGACGCCCGGTCGGTACTTGCCGGTCAGGAAGCCGCTCGCGAGCGAGGAGTACGGCACCTCGACCATCCCGAGCTCCCCGACGGTCGGCACCAGGTCGATCTCCGCGTCGCGCTCGACGAGGCTCCAGTGGTCCTGCGCCACGGTGAACGGGGTGAGCCCGGAGGCCGCTGCGATGCGGGCCGCGCTGCGGAGGCGGGCGGGCGTGAAGTTCGATGCGCCGATCTCGCGGACCTTGCCGGCCTTCACGAGCGCGTCGAACGCTCCCATCGTCTCGTCCTGGGCGACGGTCTCGTCGTCGCGATGCGCGAAGTAGAGGTCGATGCGGTCGGTCCGCAGCCGCCGCAGCGAGTCGTCGACCGCCGCGGTGATGTTCGCGGACGAGAGGCCCCGGCGCCCCCCGAGGCTGCCCACCTTCGTCGCGACGACCACTCGGTCGCGCACGCCGCGCGACTCGAGCCACTCGCCGAGGATCGACTCGGACTCGCCGCCCGCGTTGCCGCTGATCCAGGCGGAGTACACGTCGGCGGTGTCCAGGGCCCGCCCGCCGGCGTCGAGGAAGGCGTCGAGCACCCGGAAGCTCTCGTCGCGATCGGCCGTCCAGCCGAACACGTTGCCGCCCAGCATCACCGGGCCGAAGTCGAGTTCCGTCATGTCGCTCCCCTCGCGCGGACCGATGTCCGCGTCCGCGCCCAGTCAGCCAGATCCGCACTCGGAGTATCCCGAGCGTCCCCCGCGTGTACCCCGATCGGTCCCCTGAAGCACCGACACCGGCAGAGGGGCTGGCTCGGCGCGGCGGGCGGCCGATAGCGTCAGCGGGGAGAGGAGGGCCGGATGCCCTGGATCGCGCTCGCCGCCATGGCCTGGGGTGTCGTGCTCGGCGCCACCGAGGGCCCCGCCGTCGGGGCTGCGGGAATCGCCGCCGGGCTCGGGCTCCTCGTGCTCCGCGCCCTCGTCGACGCCCGGCGGAACCGCCGCACCCGCGCCTCCCTGATCGCAGCGACCGCCGCGGGCCGCCCCGTCCGGATCACGACCGCGGTCGATCCGGTCGCCGCGGCGCAGGGCGCGCCGGTCGTGCTCCGTGCGCCGGCGTTCCGCGAGCCCGATGAGCTCGACGTGCGCCTGCTCGACGCCTTCTGGAACTTCGGCGGCATCGACGACGCCGCCGCGCTCGCCGGCTGCGACCGGGACGAGGCGCAGCGCCGGCTCGTCGAGCTCATGCTCGAGCCCGAGGCGCCGATCGCCCCGCCGGCCGTCGCGGACCGCCCGCTGAACGACGTCGAGGAGCGGGCCGTGCTCCGCGGCTGGAACACCGGCTCGTCGCTCGCGGCCCTGTCCTCCGCCTTCGGGCTCTCGCCGTTCGGCGTCGGTGGCGTGCTGCTCGCCGCGGGGCCCGTGCCGGCCCACATCCCCGCTTGAGTCAGCGGCGCGCCAGCGCCGCCCGTCGCGCCGCCCGGCGCAGCTCGAGCTCGTGGAGCACGATCGCCGCGAGGTCGGCGAGCGTCGCCTCCGCACCGTCGGGCAGGGCCCGGTGGGCGATGTCGTACACGGCGAGCAGGCCCAGCTGCAGCCCCTCGGCGGTGGTCAGCGGCGCGGCGGCCGCGAACCGGACGCCGGGGTCGCCCGCGACGAGCGGATCCGCGGCGAACGCGCCACCGGCGTCCGTCAGGTCGACGACCTCGCCGTCGAGCAGCGCCGCGTGCAGCGCGGCGTCGCGCGGCACCTCGCCGGGCAGGGGGCCGGTGCGGGACTTGAACCAGACGCGGTCGCTGTCGAGGATCCCGATGGCGGCCATCGGCATGTCGAGCACCCGGGCGGCGAGGTTCGCGATGCGGTCGAACGGCGCATCGGGCGGGGTGTCGAGCACACCGTAGGCGCGGACCGCGGCGAGCCGCGCCTCCTCCCCCGGCGCCCGCTCCGGGCTGCGGTGCCGTCCCCGCTCCTCGACGATGAGGCGGCGGAAGGTCGCGACGAGCGTCTCCGCGTCGGGGCGCGCACCGGGATCCGGGTCGAGCATCGCGGCGAGGGTGGAGCGCCACGGGTCCGGCGGGGCCGCGGCGAGCGCAGCCGGCCCCGAGGTGCCCGTGAGGCATTCGAGCAGCACCAGCCCGAGCGCGTACACGTCCGCCGCCGGGGTGGCCCTCGCCGTCCCGATCAGCTCGGGGCTGCGGTAGGCGCCCTCCGCGGCGGCGGCCCCCACGATGTCCTGCACCCCGAAGTCGCCGAGCTTCACCCGTGGCCGCCGGTCGGCGCCGTGGTCGAGGAGCAGCACGTTCGCGGGCGTGACGTCCCGATGCACGACGCCGCGGTCGTGCATGTACTGCAGCGCCTCCGCGACGTCGAAGCCGATGTGCGCGACGTGCCGGGGCGGCAGCGTGCCGCGGGTGAGCACCCGCTTCAGGTCGGTGCCCTCCACGAGCTCGAGCACCAGGAAGATCCTCGGCGGCCCGTCGGGCGCCTGCTCGACCCCGGCGTCGAGCAGGGTGACGAGGCCGTGCATCGTGAGCGACGCGAGCCGGCGCGCCTCCGCCTCGTGGGCCACGACGGCGGCCGCATCCGCGGACGCCGCCTCGATCACCTTCACCGCGACGTCCCGCCCGAGCAGGAGGTCCTCCGCGCGGTAGACCGTCGCCCTCGCTCCGTGGCCGAGCAGCTCCGTGAGGCGATACCGGCCCTGCAGCGTGCCCAGCGGTGCCGTCGGCGCTCCCCCCATCGGCCTCTCCTCGCGGTCACCGGATCCTATCCGGGGGCGACGCGCGAGGATGGGACCGTGGCTGCGGCATCACATGCGGAGATCGAGGTCAAGTACGCGGTCGACGAACGGGCCGTGATGCCCGATCTCGCGACCGTGCCGGGTGCCGAGGCGGTGGAACCGTTCGATCCCGTCCGGCTCGAAGCCGTGTACTTCGACACCGCCGACCGGGTGCTCGTCCGGGCCAGGATCGCGCTCCGGCGCCGCACGGGCGGCCACGACGCGGGCTGGCACGTGAAGCTGCCGGCCGCCGTCGGCCGCACCGAGCTGCAGGCGCCGATCGATCCCGCGGCCCCGGACGTGGTCCCCGCCGCGATCCGGGAGCTCGTGGCGTCCCGCGTCCGCACCGCACCGCTCGAGCCCATCGCGCGGATCGCGACGGAGCGCACCGCCACGGTGCTGCACGACGCGTCCGGCGCCGGAGCCGTCGAGGTGGTCGACGACCGGGTGACCGCGACGGACATCGCCGCCGGCGTCGTGCGCACCTGGCGGGAGTGGGAGGTCGAGCAGGTCGGCGACGACGCCGACGCCTCCGCCGAGCTGCTCGCGGCCGCCGACCCCGTGCTGCAGGCTGCCGGTGCGCGGGTGTCCCCGAGCCCGGCGAAGCTGGCGCAGGCGCTCGGCGGGGAGCGGATCGAGAAGCCCGGCCCCGCCACCACGGCCGGGGAGGTGGTGCGGCGCGTCGTCGCGCGCCTGACCGAGCAGCTGCACCGCGACGTCGCCGCGCTGGTCTCCGGGGGCCCCGACGAGGTGCACCGCGCCAGGAAGACCATCCGCCGGCTCCGGTCGGTGCTCGCGCTGGAGGAGGTGACCGGCGAGGCGGGGGCCTCGCTGCGCGGGCGGCTTCGACCGCTCGGCGCGACGCTCGGCGACGCGCGCGACCCGGTGGTCGGCTCCCGCGTCGCCGCCGAGCTGCTCGAGGACCTCGGC
>NZ_JAODBE010000031.1 GCF_025463795.1 Amnibacterium sp. | reverse complement strand
GTGCGGCCGAGCGGGGTCGGGGTGGTGGCGGCGACGGGCATGCGGGTCCTCCTGGACGCTGGTGGTGGAGCGGGCTTCGAGCGGGGTCAGCCGACCGCGGCGAGCGCGGCGGCGAGCTTGGTCGTGGACCGGCCGGGATGGAACGGCACGGTGACCGCCCTGCCGCCCCACTCGGCGATCACGGCGGCCTCGGGCAGGTCGGCAGCGGTGTAGTCGCCGCCCTTCACCCAGATGTCGGGGCGGATGCGACGGATCGCCTCGACGGGCGTGTCCTCGCCGAAGACGAGCACGGCATCGACGCACTCGAGCGCGAGCAGCAGGTCGACACGATCCGCCTCCGGCATGATCGGCCGCTCCTGACCCTTCAACCCGCGCACCGAGTCGTCGGAGTTGAGGCAGACGATCAGGCAGTCGCCGAGCGCGCGAGCGGCGGACAGGGTCCGGGCGTGGCCGGCATGGAGCAGGTCGAAGCAGCCGCCGGTGGCCACCACGGTGCCGCCCCCGGCCCGGACGCGTTCCGCGACGGCGATCGCATCGCGATCGGTGCCGCCGAGCCGCACGGTGTTCGCGGGACGGGCGAGCCCGGCGACGCCGCCGGCGGCGAGGAAGGCGCCGGTCTCGGCGACGGCGGTCGTCACGGCGTCGGTGGGCGTGGCACCCCCCGCGAGGGCGACGGCGAGGGTCGCAGCGAAGCGGTCGCCCGCGCCGCAGGGGTCCGCGCCGTCGACGCGGTCGCCCTTCGCGACGAACGGCAGACCGCCGCGGCTCGCGCGCAGCAGGGCGCCGTGCTCGCCCATCGTCACGACGACCGCCGCGGCGCGCCACGACTCGCGCAGGCGCAGAGCGGCCTCGTCGGCGGCCGCGATCCCGGAGCCCGCCACGTCGGCCGCGGCGGCGGCCTCCTTGAGATTCGGGGTGACCGCGGCGACGCCCTGCACCGGCGCGGAGCCGCGCGGATGCGGATCCCACACGACGGTCACGCGGCGGGCCGCGCGGGCCAGCGCCGCGCGCACGGCGGTCTCCTCGGTGAGGCGCCGGCCGTAGTCGGCGACGAGCACGACCTCCGCGGCGTCGATCGCGGCGACCATCGCGTCGGTCGCCTCGGGGACCGGTGGCCTGCCTGTTCCCTCGTCGATCCGCGCGATCGGATGAGCGGCCGTGCGCAGGCGGGTCTTCACCGGCGTCGGGGCGTGCGTGGCGCCGGCGACCAGGGTGACGTCGTCGAGCAGCGCGCGCAGCCGGCCGGCGGCCTCGTCGTCGCCGAGCGCGGTGACGAGCGTGACCCGGTGACCGTCACGGGCGAGCAGCCGGGCGACGAGCCCCGCGCCGCCGGGGCGGCGCACGACCTCGGCCACGTCGACGACGGGGACGGGCGCGTCGGGGCTCAGGCGCTCGACGGCCCCGTCGAGGTCGACGTCGAGCAGCAGGTCGCCGACGACCGTGATCGCGAGGCTCACCGGCTGGCCCCGATCCGGTCCCGGACCCTGGCGTCGAACACCCGGCAGAGCGCGTGGATGGCGACGAGCTGGGCCTCCTGCACGTTCGCGCCCCGGCCCGGCAGGCTGAGCACGTCGTCGGCGAGGTCGGCGAGCGGGTTCGGGGTCGCGCCGGTCAGCGCCCAGACGGTCATGCCCTTGCCGCGAGCGGCATGGGACGCGCGCAGCAGGTTGCCGCTCGTGCCCGAGGTCGAGAGCAGCATCAGCACGTCGCCCGCCGCTCCATGGGCCGTCACCTGGCGCGCGAAGACCTCGTCGAAGCCGTAGTCGTTGCCGATCGCCGTGAGGGCGGAGGTGTCCCCGTGCAGGCAGATCGCGCTGAAGGCGCGGCGGTCGCCGTCGAACCGGCCGACGAGCTCGGCCGTGAGGTGCTGGGCCTCCGCGGCGGAACCGCCGTTGCCGGCGGCGAGCAGGCGGGCGCCCGCGAGCATCCGGTCGGCGAGGTCGGTGCCCCAGGCGGCGAGGCGGTCGGCCTCCCCGCGCAGCGCCTCCATGGTGGGCAGCACCGCCGAGACGTGGTCGAACGCGACGGTCGAAGCGCGGGTGGTGGGCGTCGTGGTGGTCATCGCTCCCTCGTCAGGAGTCGGGCCGCGGGCGCGGCGTCGGTCAGGGAGGCGTAGACGCGGGTGGTCTCGAGCGCCACGCGGCGCCAGGCGTAGCGGGTGACGGCGCGGCGGCGGCCGGCGACCCCGTAGCGCTCGCGGCGCTCGGCGTCGGCGAGCAGGGGTTCGAGGGCGTCGGCGAGCGCGTCCGGATCGCGGGGCGGCACGTGGACGCCGGTGACGTCCTCGACGACCGTGTCGATGAGCCCGCCGACGCTCGTGGCGACGACCGGGCGCCCGCACGCCATGGCCTCGAGCGGCACGATGCCGAACGGCTCGTACCAGGGGGCGCAGACCACGACGTCGGCCGAGCGGAGCATCTGCGGCAGGTCCTCGTGCTCGAGGCGGCCGGCGAGCGTCACCCGGTCGCGCATCCCGGTCGTCTCGATGATGCGGAGCAGGCGCGCGACCTCCGGCTCCACCTCGAGGTGCGCCGCGTCGCCGGCTCCGCCGACGATGACGAGCTCCGCGTCGAGGCCGCGCGCGACCAGCCGGGCGAGCGCCTCGATCGCGATGCCGACGCCCTTGCGCTGCACCAGGCGGCTCACGGTCATGATGCGGAGGCGCCCGGTGCGGGGTGCGATCGGCCCGTGGGGGGAGAAGTGGGCGGTGTCGACGCCGCAGGGCACCACGGCGATGCGGTTGGACGGGACGCCGAGCGCCTTCAGCTCGAACGCCTCGTCGGAGCAGGTCGCGATGACGGTGTCGACGCGGCGCGCGACGTCGGGCTCGAGCCACGACCGCTCGGCGGGGGAGGTGTCGGCGAGGCCCTGGTGACGGCGCTTCACGACGCCGAGCGCGTGGAAGGTCTGGGCGACGGGCAGGTGGCCGCCGAGGGCGATGTCGACCCGGCGGGCCGCGTCGAGCGTCGCGAGGCCGGACATCCAGAAGTGGCCGTGCACGACGTCGGGCCGGTCCGCGATCCAGGCGTCGGCGAGCACGTCGGCGAACTCGCCCATGTGCGGCAGCAGGGCGTCCTTCGAGACGGGGGCGGCGGGGCCGGCGGTCACCGGGACGACGGTGACGTTCGGCGCGAACGGCACCCGCTCGGGCAGCTCCGGGTCGTCCCGGCGGCTGTAGACGGTCACCTCGTGGCCGTCGGCGCCGAGCGCCGTCGCGAGGGCGGCGACGTGCACGTTCTGACCGCCGGCGTCCACCCCGCCGAGCACGGCGAGCGGGCTCGCGTGCTCGGAGACGAGTGAGATCTTCATGCGGACACTCCTTCCCGGTCCCGCCCGGCGTCGCTGCGCCGGTGCGGGACCCTCTCCGCCGCGTCGGCCAGCACCTCGTCCCAATCGGCGAGGAACCGGGCGAGCCCGTAGCGGGCGAGCGCCGCCTCCCGGGCGATCCGGCCCGCGGCTCGCGCCTCGTCCGGACGATCGATCAACCGCTTCGCGGCACGGACCAGCCGGGTCACGTCGGCGGACACGGCGCCCGCCTCGGGCGGTACGGCCCGGAACGCATCCGTCATCCCGAGCACCACGACGGGCATGCCGAGGTGCATCGCCTCGAGCAGCGACAGCCCGAGCGAGGTCCAGCGCATCGGATGCACGTACGCCCGCCGCTCCGCGAGCGCCGTGTGCATCGGGCCGGTCGGCACGTCGCCGACGCTGTGCACGTCGGGCCGCAGCGCGCCGAAGGCGCCGGCGAGCAGCTCGGTCCCCATCCCGAAGACGTCGACGGGCGCCGCGGCCGCGAACCGGGGGAGCAGATCGGTGCCGGTGACGCGCCAGCGCCGCACGGGCTCGTTGATCACCGCGCCGAGCCGCGCGAGCCGGCCCGTGTAGCGGTGCCCGGGATCGACGATGCCGTGCTCGATCACCCGGGTGCGGGCGCGGCCGGCGTCCCAGAGCAGCTCGTTCGTATGCGTGACGTGCACGATCGGGATCGCGTCCTGGTCGGCCAGCGGATGCCGCTCCGTCGGCACGGGCGCCGCCTTCGGGGTGTTGTGCTCGAGGTAGACGGTGGCGACCTCGCGCCCGGGGCGGCGGTGGAGCAGCCGTTCCGCCGCCGCGAGCTCCTCCGGGCGCTGCAGCACCACGACGTCGACGTCGGCCTCGGCGAGGTCGGCGGGCGCGATCTCCACGGCGCGGTCCCACGCGCGGCCACCGCGGCCGAGGCCCCAGCCGTCGCGGGCCGGGGTCGTCGGCAGCAGGTACTCGTGGTCCCCGCGGACGAACGCGTCGGTCCATCCGCCGTGCACGTGCCAGAGCAGCACCCTCATGCGGCGCCTCCGGCGAGCAGCCGCTCGGCGGCGGCGACCACGTCCGCGGGGGCGACGTCGGCGAGGCACGGATGCCCCGGCACCGGGCAGACGCGGGCGCGCGTGTCCCGGCAGGGGGCCGCCTGGTCGCCGAGCAGCGCGACCGGCACGCCGTAGGGCGCCCAGCGGATCGCCGGGACCACGGGGGCGAAGAGGCTGACGACCGGGGTGCCGACCGCCGCGGCGAGGTGGGCCGGCCCGGTGTTGCCGGCGACGACGACACCCGCGCCGCGCAGCGTCGCGGCGAGGGCCGCCAGGTCGAGGCGGCCGCCGAGGTCGACCGCGGCGTCGCCCGCGACCGCCGCGGTGAGA
>NZ_JAODBE010000051.1 GCF_025463795.1 Amnibacterium sp. | reverse complement strand
CACTGTGCGCCGCATCCTGGGAGCTGGCGTGACCCCCGGTTCTGACGAACGAGTGTTGTCAAAGTGTGGTCATGTTCGGCGCCTTCGCACCGGGCGGCCTGTCGCTTGGGCAGCAGCGGGAGGGCCGCGAGGGCGCTCGCCGGGCGTCGTCGACCTGGTCCACGGCGAGACCGATCGGCGGATCGACCGTCGTTCGACGACCATTGGGATCTGGTGCTCCCGCTCAGGGGGAGTCCGAACCCGGGATGACCTGGTACGCACTTGCGAGACGCTGGATCTTCGCCGCGCGCCCGAGACGGGGCGGATCGCTCCCATCGCGGACGACCCCTCCTGACTCGTCGAATTCGGCGAGGACGTCGTCGGCCCAGGCGACTTCCACGGGAGTCGGGCTCAGTGCGGAGTTGATGGTGAGAGCGTCGAGCGGGCGCACGCACAGTTTGCCGGTCATGCCCAGGTCCTGGGCGCTCCGGGTCTCGCTCTCGAGACGACTCCGGCTGGTCGCAGGGCCGTCGATCGGCCCGGAAAGGTTCCCGATCCTGCTCGCGGTCACGAGGCGAGACCGCGGATAGACCAGCGCCATGTCGCTCGAGCCGGTCCCGGTGTCTCGCCGGTAGTCGCCGCTCCCGAACGCGAGTCGGAAGGATCCGCGGGTTGTCGCGATCGCGATCGACGACTCGATACCGACGGCCGATTCGATGAGGGGAATGACTCGGACACCCTCGAGCATGTCCGACGTCTCGCTGACCTCGTCGGGCGATTCCGTCTTGGCGAGAACGATGCCCTTCACGCCCGTCGCGTCGCGGAGGCTCTCCAGGTCGCGGCGCCAGTGGCTGGTGGACCTCGGGTTGATTCGGACCCAGGCCGCCCCTCCATCGGCGAGAAATGTGGCGACCGCCTGTCGGGCAGCTTCCTTCTTGCCTGGATCGACGCCGTCTTCGAGGTCGAGGATCACCTGGTCGGCGTCCGCGGATTGGCATCCTTCGATGGCAGTGGCGGGAACGAGCAGCCAGGACCGGGCCAGATCCGGCGGCACCCAGCGACGACGTCCGAGGGCGGCCGCCGCCATCACGGATCGACCCACTCTCCGTCGATGCGGCGTCTCAGGCCCCAAGGGTTGCTCTCTCGCAGCGGTTCGGGCAGCTCGGTCTCCGGGAAACCCTGATAGGCGACCGGACGCAGGAACCGGCGAACGGCGCCTGTCCCGACCGAGGTGGTCCCTGACGCGGTCGTGGCGGGGTAGGGGCCCCCGTGCTGCTGGGCGTAGCTGACGGTCACGCCGGTCGGCCATGCGTTCCAGACCAGTCGCCCGGCCTTCTCGGCGAGGACCCGAGCGAGGTCGTGAACATCGTCCTCGGCATCGGCGTGGATGCCGGCGGTGAGTTGCCCATCGACCGCCTTCGCCAGTTCGATCAGCTGGCCGGGATGGCTGTACTCCACCACGACGCTGGCCGGCCCGAACATCTCCCTCTGGAGGATCTCCGGCTCGGCCAGGAGGGCCTCGGCCGTGATCGCGAACAGGGTGGCCGCCTCCGCGTCGTCGAGGCGTGATTGTGCATCGAGCAGGACGCGGGATGCCGGAAGGCGGTGGAAGTCCGCGACGGATGTCCGGAAGGCGTCGCGGAGGTGCGGCGTGAGCATCTCGCCGGCCGTCAGATCGGCTCCGGCCGAGGTGAGCGGAGCGGCGATCGACGGATCCCTCGGCACGATCAAGAAGCCCGGCTTCGTGCAGAGCTGGCCGACACTGCCCGTGACCGACGCGAGGAAGCCGCGGACGATCTCCTCCCTGCGCGCCGCCCAAGCCGCCGGTGCGACGAACACCGGATTGGTGCTGCCGAGCTCGCCGAAGAACGGGATCGGTTGCGGGCGGCCGGCGATGCGATCGAAGAGCGCGCGTCCACCCCGGGTCGAGCCGGTGAACGCGACGGCCTGAACGAGCGGGTGTTCGACCAGCGCTTCCCCGATCCGGAACCCGGACACGAGAGCGAAGAGGCCGTCGGGCGCGCGGGCGAGGCGGAGGGCCTCGATGACGGTCTCCGCGGTCCGCCGTGCAAGCCGGGGGTGGGCGCTGTGGGCCTTGTGCACGACGCTGCATCCCGCGGCGAGCGCGGCCGCGGAATCGCCCCCGATCACCGAGAAGGCGAACGGGAAGTTGGAGGCGCCGAACACCGCGACCACACCGAGCGGCTGGTTGACGCGGCGGATGTCGGGTCTCGGCCCCATACCCCAGTCGCGGTCCGCGTGGTCGATCGTCGGGTCCAGCGGCTCTCCGCGCTTCGCCTCGGCTCCCAGCAGGCGGAGCTGGAAGGCGGTCCTGATCAGCTCACCCCGAAGGCGCGCTTCGGGGAGACGGGACTCGTGCCGAGCCAGCGTGATCAGTTCCTCGGCGTCGGCGTCGAG
The DNA here is from genome assembly GCF_025463795.1 of Amnibacterium sp. GTDB lineage: Bacteria > Actinomycetota > Actinomycetes > Actinomycetales > Microbacteriaceae > Amnibacterium. The sequence goes on along the minus strand of NZ_JAODBE010000051.1, from coordinate 20,281 downwards.
TCCATCAGCGATCGCTTCGAGCCACCTCTGACGATCGGCCGGCGTGGCCCGGCGGCTCAACTCGAAGGCATGATGCGCACGCTCGATGCGGTCGTGCATCGTGGCGCCCCCCGAGTCCACCACGGGGGTTCCGATCCGCCGGGTGCTGTCCGTCACGCTCACACCACCTGGCTTCGAAGCGTTCCGCCGGTCAGGGCCCGCTCGGCCTCTTCCGTCGCCATTCGCTGGAGCGCCGCGAGGGACTCGTCGGAGAAGAACGCCGCGTGCGGGGTCAGAATCAGGTTCGGTGCGTCGCGGAGTGGCGAGTCCAGCGGGAGGGGCTCGTGCTCGACGACATCGAGGGCCGCTCCGCGGAGCCGGCCGCCGACGAGTGACGCGACGAGCTCGCTCTCGTCGATGAGACCACCACGCGCTGTGTTCACGATCACTGCGTCCGGTCGTACTCGTTGCAGGGCGCGCATGTCGAGGAGGTGATGGGTGCTGTCCATCAAGGGCACGTGCAGCGAGATGGCGTGCGAGTGGGCGAGCAGGTCGTCCAACTCCGTCGGCTCCGCGCCGAGGGCCGTGAGCTCGTCCGGGTGGACGTACGGGTCGTGCACGACGACCCGGAAGCCGAACGGCTTGAGCCGATCGATGACGGCCCGGCCGATCCTGCCGCTGCCCACCAGACCGACCGTGGTCTCCGCGAAGCCGCGGAGTGACCCGAGGTCGCCGGCGTTCAGCCAGCCGCGGACGTGAACGGCGTGATCGAAGGCGGTCACCCGACGCAGCAAGGTGAGGAGGAGCGCCACGGTGTGGTCGGCGACGGTGGCCACGCCGTAGTCGGGGATGTTGGACACGCGCACGCCGAGCTCCCTGGCTGCCTGCGTGTCGACGTTGTCGAACCCGATCCCGTAGCGGACGACCAAGGCGCCGGAGGCCAAGGAGGCGAGGACCTTCCTCGTGATCGGGGCGAAGTTCACGAAGACGATCTGCGCTCCGGACACGGCCCCCACCGTCTCGTCCTCGGTGCGGCACTGGTACTCGGCGAAGGAGAGGCCCAACCGTTCGGCGAGGGCGCGTTCCCGGGCGACGTTCCCGAACGTCTGATCCGTGACGACGACCTGCCCGGTCATCGTGCCGCTCGCGCCGGCAGTGACGGCGACGCGGCCTGCAGCAGTCCTCGCTGGAGCAGGTTCGCCCACAGGTCCCTGATTCCGAAGGTCCACTCGGGCGCGTCCTCAGCCGTCGTGACGGTGTTGATCAAGCGCCCGAGTCGGGGTGTGGAGATCTCGACCACGTCGCCGAGGTGGTGCGTGAAGCCCATGCCGGGCGCGTCGCGGTCCTGCGTGGGGGCGAACAACGTGCCGGTGAACAGGACGAATCCGTCCGGGTACTGATGGTGTGGGCCGATCGTGTGGCGGACGAGGTCCTCCAACCCGCGGCTCATCTCGCTCATCGAGCTGTGCTCCCGCAGCACGAAGCCGTCCTCGCCGCGCACCGCCAGGTCGACGACGAGCTCTCGGACCACGTCGAGGTCGAACGTCGAATCGAACAGCCGCACGAACGGTCCGAGGGCGCAGGACCCGTTGTTGTCCTTCGCTTCCGTCAGGAGGAGCGCGCTGCGGCCTTCGAAGTCGCGGAGGTTCACATCGTTCCCGAGGGTGGCGCCGACGATCCGGCCGGTCGAGGTGACGGCCAGGACGACTTCCGGTTCCGGATTGTTCCAGGTGGACCGGGCGAGGACTCCGATCGACGCTCCAGGACCGACGGCGGACAGCACCGGAGCCTTGGAGAAGATCTCGGGATCCGGCCCGATACCGACCTCCAGATACTGTGACCAAAGCCCTTCGGCGATCAAGATCTGCTTTACCCGCTCCGCCTCGGGGGAGCCCGGGCGGACGCCGGAGATCGCTCCGCCGATCGCGCCGTCGATTCGGGCGCGCACGGCTTCGGCCCGGTGTGGGTCACCCGCAGCACGCTCCTCGATGACACGCTCGATCATGCTCCGAGCGAAGGTGACACCGGCGGCCTTGATGACCTGCAGGTCGATCGGCGCGAGGAGCCGCGGGCCGGTCCCGGAGCGGCTCACGGTATTGGCGAGCACCTCGGATGTCGCCCAGGAGCGCCGGCCCGCCGCACTGCGAACAACGTCGAGCAGATCGGGCCGCTCGAACAACTCGGCGACGGTCGGCGCGAGATGGGTGACGTCGACGAGGCGATCCCCGCGGTGGGCCACGACACTCGGTCCGTGATCGTCCGGGTCGAAGACGCGCCCGACCAGCACGGCGTGCTCGGCATCGTCGGGCAGGATTCGGGTGGTGTCGGGCGACTGGCTCATCGGTGAGGCCTTCTCTCGGGGGTGGGAGCGATAGTTCCGACCTGCTCTCCCACTACCGCAGCAGTGGGAGAGCAGGCCCGAGTTCATACGTCGGCGAAGTACGCCTCGATCGCCGAGACGTCCACCGTGCTGTCGCTCGCGAGCCCGAGCCGTTCGTACTTCGCCGCGCGGGCACGCATGTCGGCGAGCAGGATCGCGCGGGCGTGGACGGCGACCTCCTGGGCCACGACCGCCGGCACGACCACGACACCGTCGTCGTCCGCTCCGACGATGTCGCCGGGGTTGACCTGGACTCCACCGCAGGCGATGGTCGTCTGCGTCTCGATCGCCTCGATCCGGCCGGGGATGATGGTGCGGCCACGGTGACGCGCGACGATCGGCGTGCGCTGGTTGGCGACCTCGGCCGTGTCGCGGCAGTAGCCGTCTGTGACGATGCCCACCGCACCGTCGAGCACCGCCCCCATGGCGTTCTCGGAACCCCAGTAGCCGACCTCCGGGCCGCCGCCGGCGTCCATGACGATGACGTGGCCCGGATTCAGGTCTTTCGGCAGCCCGGCGGGCGGGTTCTTCTCGAACCAGATGCGGTGCGCCTCCACGATGTCCTGGGTGGAGTCGAGCTTCCACATCGGCTTGTTGGAAGGGACGCAGCGGATCGTGACGGCTTCACCCCAGAAGCGCATGCCGAGCCAGATCGGGCGGACCTCCTTATCCATCAGACCGACGTTGAAGTAGCCGATGCCGTCGAGAGCGTCGACGACGTCGACGACACGGAGGGGTTGGTAGAGGCTGCCGAGGATGTTGGGGTCGGCCTTCTCATAGGTCTGGGTCATGTGGTGTGAGTCCTTCACGGGTCGGGCTGAGTTGGGCTGGTGGTACCGGTCGGCTTGGTCAGATCGTCGGTGCGATCGCCACCTCCTCGCGCTGCAGGTCTTCTGCGGCCGCGCCGAGCCGGTACCAGCGCTCGGCCGTGCCGCCGAGCACCGCCTCCCGGTCCTCCTGGTCCTCGAGCAGGTCGAAGACGAGTCGGGACAAGTCCGTCCACGCCTGGTGATACGTGGTGCGGAGCAGGATCACCGGCCAGTTGCTGGCGAGCATCAGCCGCCGGGGTCCGAAGGCCTCGGTGACGAACCGGACGTAGGGCTCGAGCACCGATGGATCCCACCCGCTCCAGGCGGTCAACGCGTCGATCCCGACGGACACCTTCAGGGCGACGTTGGGGCAACTCGCCAGCTCTCGGACGTGGGATGCCCAGGGCTCCCAGCCCTGGTTCTCCAGCGGGGGCCGGCCGAGGTGATCCACGACGATCCGCAGGGTCGGAACCCGCTTCGCGAGCTCGAGGACCGCCCGGGTCTGCTCGAGGGTGATGGGCACTACGTCCCATACGAGGCGACGGTCCGCGATCTCCTGGAACAGCGCCACCGACGACGGGGAGCTGAGCCATTCCATCGGGTCCCTTGCCACGAGGCACCGGACGCCGACGAGTTTCGGGATGCGCAGGGCGGCGAGCTCGGCCCGCGCGGCCGCGGTGTCCCGCAGGGGAAGCCACGCGACGACGCCGGCGATCCGCGGATCGCCGGCGTACGCCGCGAGGCGCTGGTTCTCGGCGGGCTCGTCGACGGACTGCATCAGTACCGTGGAACCGACGCCGGCGCCGTCCAACTCGGGTGTGAGGTCGCCAGGTTCGAAGTCGCGCTCGAGGCGCGTGTGGGAAGCCTGCCGCCATGGCTGTTCCTGCTCCGCCGTCCGCCAGAAGTGGTGGTGCGCGTCGATCACCTTGGTCATGGTCACCTTCCGGTCCAGTGGGGACGCCGGTCCGCCAAGAAGGCCAGGACGCCCTCGTGGAAGTCGCCGCTTCCGTAGCAGAGGGCCAGCAGGTCCTCGTCGGGAACGGCCGGGGCGCTGTCCTCCACCCGACGCAGCAGCTGCTTGAGTGATCGCACGGACAGCGGCGCCGACATCCGAATACGGCGGAGCAGGTTCTCCGCGGCGTCGGGGAGACCGCCCGGCTCGACGAGCTCGAACACGAAACCGACCGCAGTCAGCGCCTCTGCGGGGACGAGTGCGGCCGCGAGCAGCATGCCTGCGGCCATGTTGACGCCGACCCTCGATCTGAGGCGCGCGATCACGGCCGCTGGGAGGCAGTTGCCCAAGGTCCGCGCGATCGGAGCGCCGAACCGCGCTCCCCGCTCCGCGACCACGATGTCGCAGCAGAGGACGACGACGAGGCCCGCTCCGACCGCGGCGCCCTCGACGAGCGCGATCGTGGGCACCGGGATGCCGAGGAGCTTCTGCACCACCGCCGCGACGCGCCTCTCGTACTGCACGCCGTCCTCAGCCGAGGTGAAGGAGGAGAACTGGCGGATGTCGGTGCCGGCAGCGAATCCGTCCTCCGGATCGCCCCGGAACACGACGGCGCTCAGATCGTCGCGGCCCGCGAGGTCATCGGCGATGGCGGCCAACTGGTCGTACATGCGCCAGGTGAACGAGTTGCGCTTGCCGGGGTTGGACAGCGTGATCCAGGCGACACCGTCGTGCAGCTTCATCGAGACCCGATCAGGGCCCTGCTCGACGTCCTGGGTCGCCGGCCGTTGAGGAGGGGTCACGAGGTGAGGGCGTTGGGCGCCCCGCCCTCGACCGCGAGTTCGGCGAAGACCTCCTCGGTGTGCTGCCCGAGGAGGGGTGGTGGCGACTTCATCGCCACCGGCGTGCCCGACAGCTTCAACGGCGACGCGAGTACCGCCGTACGGCCCTCGACGGGGTGGTCGAAATGCTCGACCATGTGGCGTGCCTTGACGTGCGGGTCGTCCACGAGCACCTGGCCGTAGTTCCGGATGGGCCCCGCCGGCACCCCCTCGACAAGCAGGGCGGTGACCCATTCATCCGTGGTGCGCGTGCGGAAGATCTGCTCGAGCTGGTCGACGAGGACCGCCCGGTTCGCCATGCGCGCGTTGTTGTCCGCGAAACGGAGGTCCTTGAGCAGCTGGGGGGCCCGAAGAACCGTACAGAGCTTCCGCCAGAGCTTCTCGTTGTTCGCCCCGATCGTGACGTAGCCGTCCCGAGTCGCCAACGCCTGGTACGGGGCGGACATCCGGTTGGCCGACCCCAGCGGCTCGGGGCTCTTCCCGGTCGACCAGAACTCGGTGGACTCCCAGACGGAGAGTGCGAGCGCGGACTCGAACAACGAGGTCTCGAGATATTGCCCCTCGCCCGTGATGTCCCGGGCACGGAGGGCGGCGAGGATGCCGATTGCGCAGAACAGACCGGATCCGAGGTCGGCCACGGGGATGGCCGATTTCATGGGAGGGCCCCCCGGCTCGCCGGTGACGCTCATGATCCCGGTCATCGCCTGAGCGATCAGGTCGTATCCCGGGTATTCGGCGTACGGGCCCGTCTGACCGAAGCCGGAGATGCTGGCGTAGACGATCGAGGGATTGACGTCCCGGACCTGGGGATACCCCACCCCGAGGCGGTCTGCGACTCCGGGCCGGAAGTTCTCGATGACCACGTCTGCGGTGCGCGCCAGGGCGAGGAATGCGTTGACGCCGTCGTCGCTCTTCAGATCGATGGTCGCGCTGCGCTTGTTGCGGTTGAGCGAGAGGAATGCTCGGCTGTCCTCCCCGATGACGGAGTACCCCCACGACTTCCGGGTCTGGTCGCCGTGATCGGGGTTCTCGATCTTGATCACGTCGGCGCCGAGGTCGGCGAGGATCATCGTGCAGAACGGCCCCGACATGACCTGGGTCAGATCGAGCACGCGGATGCCCTGCAGCGCGCCCGATCGTGGCTCGAGCGTGGGTGTGTCGGTGTCGTCGGGCATCACGTCTCGTTCCTGTTGCTGGTCCGGCCCGGGCCGGGTCTGGGATCCGGGGCATGGCCGGAGTCCTGTTTCGAGCGGTACTCGGCGGCCCGTGACTCGACCTCGTCCGCGACGGTGACTCGGATCAATTCGGCGAGGGGCAGCTCGAGATCGCTGTCGCGAGCAGCGACCGCGATCTCCTCGAGGTCCTTCCGCCAGGGCCGTGACTCCTGCGGGACGCCGGCTCGGTTGTAGTCATCCGCGGTCCGGTCGAAGAATCCCCAGTTGCGGCCGACCCACGTGTCCGCGGTTCCGGTCGCCAGGGCTCGCAGGACGTCGGACTCCGCGACGCCGTTGGCTTCGGTGAGCGTGAGGGCCTCGTAGAGGCTCGAGAGCGCTCCGAACATGACGAGTTGATTCGCGAGCTTGGTGGCTGCGCCGGCGCCGACGGGCCCGAGGTGGAACACCTCGCGGCCGACGGCGTCGAGCAGCGCCGCGGCGGTACGGAGATCCTCCTCGTCGCCGCCGGCGAAGACGGTCAGCTCTCCCCGGCCCGCCCGCTCGGCCCCGCCGCTGACGGGAACGTCCAGGAATCCCGCGCCCGTGCGCTTCACCAGGCCCGCGAGGTCGCGCACCCGGGCGGGCAGCACCGTGCTGTGGACGAGGACGATCTGCTCCGGGCCGAGCCGAGTCAGCAGGGCCGGGGTGCCCGTGAGCACCTCTCGGATCGCCGAGTCGTCGGGGACGACGAAGCAGAGGGCGTCGAAGCCGTGGAGGCGGTCAGGTGCAGTCGCAGACCCGCCGGCCTCCCGGAGAAGCGCCATCCGTGATGCGGAGCTGTCCAGCCCGGACACGTTCCAGCCTCGGGCGGCGAGATTGGTCGCCATCGCGAGTCCGAGGTTCCCCAGCCCGATGACGGCGACTGTCGAGCGCCTTGCGTCCAGCGACATGGCCACCCCCTCAACGTCGAGTCGTACGCACCGAGCGGTAGGCCGGATGGACGTCGCACAGCAGTGCATATTGTCTACAGGATCGCTGTGCGCCTGGCAAGCCGACGCGACAGGGCTCCCGACGGCCATGGCGCAGGAGACCCGTGTGGTCCGCGATGTCGTCGGCTAACTTTGTCGGCGACAGGACGTCGGGTGTGGCGCGAGAGACGAGGCAGCTAGTGACCAGCGATCCCGCTGCGCTCGGCGATCGAGCGGCCGATGGCATCCACGCTCCGAGCCTGGTCGTGCTGGCCGCCGATGCGATCCGACGACGGATCCTGTCAGGGGAGTACGCCGAAGGGGAGCGGCTGCTCGAAGAACGCCTGACCGAGGAGCTGGCGATCAGCCGGCCTCCGCTGCGGGAGGCCTTCCGGACGCTCGAGACCGAGGGGCTGATCGTCACGCTCCCGCGCAGGGGCACGTTCGTGGCGACCATGACCGAAGCCGACATCTACGAGATCCTCACCTTGCGTTCGGCGCTTGAGCGGATGGCCTTCGACCTGGGCATACCCGTCGACGACGATGCGCTGCTCAGGCCCGCGGAGCGCGCGCTGGAAGAGATGAAGCGGTGCGCGCGGGAGCAGGATCGAGGCTCGCTCGTGCAGGCCGGCTACGCGTTCCACTTCGCGCTCGTCGGCATCGCTCACCACCGTCGCCTGAAGGAGGCGTACGCCGCGGTGCAGCAGCAGCTCCTGCTCTGCATGGCGCGGAACCTGATCGCGAGGGAGCGGTACTACGAGGACCTGGAGCAGCACGTTGCACGGCATGAGCAGCTGCTCCACGTGGTCAAGCAGGGCGACAAGGACCTCGCCCTCAAAGAACTCGCTGCCCACGGCGAGCGCTCCTTCGAGGACATGAAGGTGCCTCAGCGGAGGGTGGCCGGAGCGGACTAGTTCGGAGCGCCCGAGGGGGGAGCGACGCGCGCGTGCCCGGGCACGGAGCGTCGGCCTGGTGCGGCCGGGATGGTCGCGGGGTGCGCGGGAAGTGGGGGAGGCGGCACTGCGCATCGGGCTTCCAGGGTCCGCCTGTATGTGGTAGACAATAGTCAATCGGGAACCGGGCTCCACGAGGGCCCCCAGTCACCCGGCGCCACCGGGGATCTGACACAGCGAGGTCCAGATCCGTGCCGGCTGCAGAAGAGGTACTCGCGCTGCCCCCTGGGATCGGGTACGGCGTTCCATTCACACGCTAGTCGGACGCGCGCTGGCGCCGCCCGGCAGACGGGATCAATGATGACCAACGGCAGTGGATTCAGGCACCGGGCGATCGGCCGGCGGCAATTCCTCGGGGGAGTCGGTGCGCTCGGCTTGACTGCCGCGCTGGCCGCGTGCAGCAGTCCCGCGGGTGGCGCGAAGGCCGGTGACGGACCGGTGACGTTGACATGGTGGTCGTGGCTGAGCAATGCGCCTGCTCTCGCCAAGGCTTACGAGAAGCAGTACCCGAACGTCAAGATCCAGTTCACGCAGGTTCCCGGAGGCACCCCCGCGTACACGAAGTACGGGGCGGCACTGCGAGCGGGATCCGGCGCTGCGGATGTCCTGCAGATCGAGTACCAGGAGCTGCCCCAGTTCGCCAGCGAGGGACACATCGTTGACATGACCTCGTACGTCAAGAAGTACATGGCGGGCTTCCCTGACTTCACCAAACGGATGGTCACGTACCAGGGCAAGATCTGGGGCGCGCCGATCGACTTGGATCCGATGATGCTGCTCTACCGCCCCGACACGTTGCAGAAGCACTCGATCCCCGTCCCGACCACGTGGACGGACTTCGCCAGCGCCGCGAAGACTCTGCACGAGGCGGATCCGAGCAAGTACATGACCTTCTTCGCTCCGAACAACGGTGGTCGCATGATGGGCATGCTGTGGCAGGGGGGCGCAACACCGTTCGAGGACCAGGGCAACGGGACGTGGAAGATCGACTTCACGAGCACTGCGGCCAAGCAGGTCATGAACTTCTGGGGAGATCTCATCAAGGCCGGCTACGTGAAGGTCGACACCGACTTCACCCCGGCCTGGGGCAATTCGATCGCGAACGGCGTCTATGCCACTGATGTCGGCGCGATCTGGTCGCCGACCTACGAGATCGGGCCCTACCTGAAGAAGGCTGGCTACAAGTGGAAGGCCGCCGTGATGCCGCAGTGGGACGCCTCCAACCCGCTGCAGAGCATGTGGGGTGGCTTGTCGTTCGCGGTGACCGACCAGTGCAAGAACCCGGCCGCCGCCGCGCAGTTCGCCACCTGGCTCGGGACGAACAAGACCGCCCTCGAGTCGCACGGTACGGCGGGAGGTCTTTACTGCGCGTCGAAGGACTTCGCGAACACCGCGGCGTTCACGTCCGGGATGCCGGTGCTCGGGGGCCAGAAAGAGAACCAACTCGTCAGCACCATCATCCCGACGCTGGAGAAGTCGATGTTCCAGTGGAGCCCGTGGACCCAGTACGCGTACGGGCAGCTGCAGGCGCAGATGCAGGACGCCGTGACGGGAAAGATCACCTACAACCAGGCCCTGGCGAACGTGCAGGCAAGTGTCGTCCAGACGGCGAAGCAGCAGGGCTACAAGGTTGCTTGACCGCGCCCGAGCCGAGATCTGAGGGGGCGACGTGGGTCCAAGGAGCAAGGCCCCATACCTTATGGTGGCGCCGTTCGTGCTGCTCTTCGTGGCATTCTTCGTCTATCCGTTGGTGAATGCGTTCGTGCTGAGCCTGCAAGGACGCCTTGCCGGTCAAGACCAGTTCGTCGGCCTCAACAACTACGTCACAGCGCTGGGCGACCAGGCGTTCTGGGGATCCCTCGGGACCGTGTTCGCGTTCGCCATCGTGCAGGCCGTCACTGCCCTTCTGCTCGGCCTCGTGATGGCCTTGTTGCTGGACAGCTCCTTGGTGCGCGGGTCGGCGTTCTTCCGCTTGACGAATTTCATGCCGTTCGCGGTCCCTGGGGTGATCGCGACGATCATGTGGGGGTTTCTCTACTCCCCGCAACTCAACCCGTTGCTGCAGGTCCTGGCCCCGCTGAACGGGGGCAAGCAGGTGAACCTGCTCGCCGGCGGCAACCTGGTGCTCCTGATCGCCAACATCGTCACATGGTCCGCTGCTGGCTACTTCATGACGCTCTACTTCTCCGCGCTGACGGCACTGCCACGCGAAATGTACGAGGCGGCAAAACTGGACGGCTGCAACGAGTTCCAACTCGCCATCCGGGTCAAGGTGCCCGCACTGCGGCCGATGATCCTGTTCACGGCGATACTCTCCGTGATCGGAGCGATGCAGCTCTTCAACGAGCCGTTCCTGCTGCACAACCTCGCGAACGTCTCCGCGAGCTACACGCCCAACCTCTACGCGTACAACCAGGCGTTCACGTACGGCAACCTGAACTACGCCGCAACGCTGTCGTTCATCCTCGCCCTCGTCACGCTTGTCGTCTCGGTGGTGTTCTTCTTCGTGACCTCGGGGGAGAGCCGCAGGGAACGGCGAGAGCTGCGAGCGAGCAGACGGGCCAGTCGACCGGCCCCGACTCCGGCAGCCTCCGTGGCGCCAAGGGGGGTTTGACTATGACGACGACCGAGGGCGCGTCCCTGGCGGACGGGAAGGCTGCGGCAGGTATCCCGGGGGCGAGACGACAGGGAGACGCGGTGGCCGTGTCGCCCGCCCGCGGGCGACGGCGGCCGAGGATCGCCAGCGTGGTCGCCACCCTGATCATGGCGATCCTGGCCGCGTACTTCCTGCTCCCACTGGTCTGGCTCCTCCTCGCGGCGACGAAGTCCACCTCCGATCTGTTCGGTTCCGGCGCCTTCACGCTCGCGCACTTCCAGCTCTTCCAGAACATCGCGGAACTCTCGACCTACAACAGCGGCTACTTCTGGAGCTGGTACGGGAACTCGGTCATCTATTCAGGAGCCACTGCGCTCGGCAGCACGCTGATTTGCGCCCTGGCCGGATACGCCCTCGCGAAGTACCGGTTCCGCGGTCAGCGGATCATCTCGACCAGCATCATCTGCTCGCTGGTGGTACCGGCAGCCGCGTTGGCCGTGCCGACATTCCTGCTGCTGACCAAGGTCGGACTGGTCAACAGCTACGTCGGCGTCATCCTGCCAGGGCTGCCGAACGCGTTCGGGGCGTACTTCCTCTACACCTACATCCGGGAGGCGATGCCGGAAGAGCTCATCGATGCGGGGCGCGTGGACGGCGCGGGCGACTGGCGCATCTTCTTCCGGATTGCACTCCCCATCATCCAGCCGGGCGTCGTGACGTACCTGCTGATCTCGTTCATCGCCTCCTGGAACAACTTTTTCCTGCCGCTGCTTGTCCTGAACGACCCGTCCAAGTTCCCGCTGACGCTGGGGCTGAACAACTGGCTGTCCCTGACGAGCGCGGCCAGCGCGTTGGGGCAGCCGCCCTACTCGCAACTCGTGACCGGCTCCTTGCTCTCCGTGCTCCCGATGCTGGTGCTCTTCCCCTTGTTCCGGAAGCAGATCGCCGCAGGCATGGCCACCGGCAGCGTGAAGTAGCAGGCACGCGAACTCGAAAGGATGTGAACAGGGTTGGTCTACCGAAACCCCTACGCAGGCGCCGATTCGTTCGGATCGGGCTGGTCGAAGAGCAATTTCCACGTGCACGCGTTCCCGGATGCGTCGGGTGGCCCGTACGGAGCCTCCGCAGTGGTGGAGAAGTACAAGGAGGCCGGCTACGACGTCGTCGCCGTGCTGACGCAGGGTGAGTTCATCCACACGGAGAAGATCGCCGCAGCGTCCGGCATCTGCACGATCGACGGCATGGAGTACATCGAGGAGGACGGGATCCTCTGCGTCGGTGTGGACTCGGTCCTGCAGGGCAGCCCTCAGGAGATCATCGATCAAGTGGCTCGACAAGGCGGGTTCAGCGTCGTGGCCCATCCGCACTGGGAGAGCGAGCCCGGCCTCCCGATGGCGATGCCCAGGTCGCATCTCGACTCGCTCAGCGGTTATGTGGGTATCGAGATCATGAACCCGGCCATCTTCCGCGGCTTCGCCGGTTCGGGCCTGGCTACGGACGTCTGGGACGAGTTCCTCAGCCAGGGCAAGCTGGTCTGGGGGTTCGGGAACGACGACTTCCATGTGTGGCCGAATCTCGACCGAGCCTGGAACATGGTTCATTGCGAGCCGACGTTCACAGGCGTGAAGGCCGCAGTGACCGAGGGGCGGTTCTACGCCTCGACCGGGCTCCGACTCGAGGGGTTCGAACTCGACGGGCTGGAGCTGAACCTCGCAGTGAACGGCGGAAAATCGACGCTGGGGCCGGTGCGCTTCCGTTTCGTCGGCGAGAACGGCGCTGTGCTGCAAGAGAGTTCGGGTGACTCGGCCGGCTACACGCTCGATGGATCGGAGTTGTACGTCCGGGTCGAGGCCCAGGCCGAGCACGGCGCCATGCTGTGGACGCAGCCCGTCTATGACGAGGAGCGCTTCACGCCCATGTGGTCCTAGCGGGGACGGGCAGCCGCACGAGCTCCCCCGGGACCGGCAACTCCGCCTCGGGGATGGCCCGCGACGCGGAACCATCGGAGGGCTCCGGTCAGCCCCTTATGCACAGCGCAATCGTCAGCCTCGCCTCCACAGCACTTTCGCGGTGGCGCCCGCCTACGCGCTTTCCATGGGCGGCCTTCGGAAACGGATCACCACCTGGATGCTACCCACCCACATGTTCCCGCCTGCTGTCGCGGTCATCCCGATCTTCATATTCGCGGGAGATCTAGGGCGACCGACACATACCCGGTCCTCATGACCCCTACGCCTCCTTCCACGTGCCGGCGCGAAGGCGACCTCGGGGGCCTGCAGGCGTTCGCCGGAATGCACGGCACCGACTGGCACAGCATCAGGGTCGCTGCGATCCTCATCGTCGCCCGATTCTCGTCCTGGCCGTCACGTTTCGCGGACCCGGGGCCTCCGGACCCACCTTTGGTTCCGGGAAGTGACAAAGAAGGAGCTCAAAATGCGTGCTGTTGTCCTGCCAGGCGACAAGCGGGTCGCGGTCATTGACCGACCCGTTCCGAGTCCTGGAGCCCATGACGTGCTCGTGAAGACCGCGGCGAGTGCGATCTGCCGCAGCGACATGAGCATCTACTACGGCAACCCCGTCGTCGGCGAGCACGCAGCGGATGCCCCCCTCGTTGTACCGGGCCACGAGGCCGCCGGGGTGGTCGTTGAGGTTGGGTCCGCCGTGCAGGGCGTCCAGGTCGGCGACCGCGTGGCCGGTTATCTGGCCGTCAGCGAGCAGCGTGCCGGCTTCGCAGCGGTCGGGCTACCGATGCTCGACCCGGGCTGGAAGTGCTTTGGGTTCGACATCGACGGCGGGGACGCGGACTTTTTCGTGCTCCCGGAAGCGAACTGTCTCCCGCTGCCGGATGCGATTTCCTTCCGTGCAGGAGCTGTTCTGACGGACATGGTGGGTACCCAGTACCACACCCAGAAGCGGCTGGGGGTGTCCGCGCGGCACACCGTCGCAGTGGTCGGCCTGGGGCCGATGGGGGCCGCTGCCGTCCTCATCAGCAACGCGCTCGGAGCGCGCGTCATGGCGGTGGACGTCCTCGACTCCCGCCTCGAGCAGGCATCGAGTTTGGGTGCCACGGAACTGGTTAACAGCGCAAGGGTCGACCCCGTCGCTCGGATCGCGGAGTTGACCGGCGGCCGGGGCGCCGACGTCGTCATCGAATGCTCAGGGAACCCGGTCGGTCAGAACACCGCCCTGGACGTCGCTGCGAAGCTAGGTAGCGTCGCCTTCGTGGGGGAGTCCCGCAAGACCGAGATCAACCCGAGCGACCAGATCATCAGGAAGATGCTGACGGTGATCGGCGGCTGGTACTTCCCCCGGGGTGAGTGGGACGAAATCGTGCGCTTTGTCCTGGACCGTTCGGTTGCCGTCGAAGACCTCATCAGTCACGAGTTCTCAATTGAGGATGCCGAGCACGCGTTCTCCGCCTTCGATCGGCGGGAGACGGACAAGGCCGTCTTCGTCTGGTAGCAGAAAAGGATCCCCAGCATGTTTCGCTACACCGCAGAAATCCTGCCCTACCACGACATGCCGTTCGAGGCGGCGGTCCGCGACCTCGCCGAGATGGGCTTCGAGGAGGTCAATCTGTGGTCCTCAGCCGCGCCGCTCGGACATCACGTGAACCCGGGGGATGACGTGTCCTCGATCCTGCGGACCTTGGACACCTATGGCATAAAGCCGTGTGGCCTGACGGCCTACGGGAAGAACCAGCAGGAGATTCTCGAACGGATCGACTTCGCCGCTGAACTCGGGATCGACACGTTGATTTTCGACTGTGAGGCGAACTACGCCGACTTCGTCTCGAAGTTCCTGCCCCCGATCGTCGACGCCGGGCGACGGCGAGGGGTGCGGATCGCCGTGGAGAACCACCTGACCGTACCGTTCTCTGCAGACTTCGAAAATGGCGCGAACGAGGACAATCGGTGGGATGAGGGAGTTGACAGCCTCGCCCAGATAAAGCGGCTCATCCACGATATCGACGACCCGTTCCTTGGAGTTTGCGTGGCTCCGCCGCATCTGTGGGTAATGCAGGAGACCATCAGCGAGGTGCTCGCGTTCCTCGCCGAGCGCAAGCGGCTCTTCTACTACTACCTGTGGGACATCGACCGCCGCTACCGCCGGGGTCTCGATGGTCTCGATTTCGGCCCGGGCGACCAGCAACTGCCCCGGCCAGACGGGACCCTGGACCATGCCGTGTTGCTTGGCACACTGCACCGTCTCGGCTACACCGGTGCTGTAAGCCTCAAATGTCACGGTACCCGCGGCTGGTCGATGGACAGGTTGAGCGCGGAGTTGAAGGCGGCAGATGATTACATCCGGCCCATCGTCGTGAGCCTGGCATCGACATAACAGTTGGCCGCGTGATCGGCGGCGCTGCGGCGGATGCCGATGCGCCCTTCTGTTGGTCGAGCCACAAGTAACTGAATACCCGACTCTGGGGACCTGGCTCGTCCGGGCCCCGTCGAAATGGCGCTCGTAAATGGTCCCGGACGATGGGGAGCATCGAGTAGCACGAGGCCGCGGCGGGGCGCCAGTAGAAGGTGCAGCTCCGGAAACCGCACCGATCGACGACCACGAAGCGCGGGTTCACCACCAAGCGAGCTTCTTCGCCTGGCCGGGCCGCCTCGGCACGGCCTCGGGATCGGGCCGCGCCCCTCCCCCTTGGCAACCGACGGTGATCCGCCTAATTCCGGGCCTCTTGGACCCGAGAACCGAGTGCCCCTGGAGGGATTCGAACCCCCAACCGTTTCCTTAGGACGGAACTGCTCTTCCATTGAGCTACAGAGGCGTGCGGCGGACTGGGACAGTGTAGGGCGGGCGACGGAAGGGGCACCGGAGGTGGAGAAGGACGCAGCGCGCCGGCTGCAGGAGCTCGAGGAGTCGCTCTGGCGGCCCCAGACCCGGTACGACGAGGCCTGGATGCGGCGGGTGCTCCACCCGGAGTTCCTCGAGTTCGGACGGTCCGGCCGGGTCTACGACCTGGCCGCGAGCCTCGTCGTCGAACCGGGAGCGTTCGAGGCGGAGCTGCCCCTGCCCGGCTTCGCGGTCACGGAACCGGCGCCGGGCGTGGCCCTGGCGACGTACGTGAGCCGCGTGCGGTACGACGAAGGCGTGCTCGCGGCGAACCGCAGCTCGCTCTGGATCAGGGACGGTGCCGTCTGGCGCCTCCGCTTCCACCAGGGCACGCCCGTCTGACCGGCCTCAGCCGATGGGCACCGCCACGCCGCGCGCCCACTTCGCGGCGGCGTCGGCCCGGCTTCTTGCGCCGAGCTTCGTGCGGATGTGCTCGACGTGCTTCTCCACGGTCCGGGGCTCGATGAAGAGCGCCATGCCGATGTCCCGGTTGGTGCGCCCGTCGGCGACGAGCGCGAGCACCTCCTGCTCCCGCACCGTCAGGCCGCGCATGGCGTCCCCCACTCCCCACTCGGCGGCCCGGAGTCGCGCGTGGTCGAAGGCCGGGCCCAGATGCGGCTGCAGCGCGTCGGCGATCGCGAGGCAGCGCGGGCCGAACGGCTCCGCGTAGCGCTCGAGCACGATCGCGAAGACGCGGCGGCTCGCCGTGGCGAGCAGGTCCAGGCGGTGGCCGCCGACCGACGTCCTCGGCTCGCGGGCCCACGACGAGCGCGCGGGGCTCAGCAGGCTCGTGCGGCGGTGGTCGCTGGCCGACCGATCCGCCCAGGCGGCGCGCAGCTCGCCGCCGTCGATGTGGTCCGCAGGCAGGAGCTGCTCGCACTCCTGCAGGAGGACGTCGGGGAAACGCCTCGGATCCTCGAGTGCGTGGATCGCCAGCACCGCCGCCAGCACCGACCGGAGGTCGGCCCGATCCAGGCGGGTGTCGTCGATCACCGCTGCGTGCCGATCGATCGTGGTCCGCATGTCGCGCCCTCCGGCGTCCGCCGCGATGGGTCCGCCGAGTCCGGAATGTACTCCCGAAGGGCGCTCCCGGCTTCCCCGGTTCCCGGGGGGAAGTGCGTGTTTTCCGGCATGCGCCGATGGGCCCCGACGCGCGACGGTGGAGCGAGTGGGTGCGCCACCGGGGCACGCCCCGGCACAGGCAAGGAAGCTCATGACAGTTCTGTCGAGGCGAACGATGGCGGCCGCAGCAGCGGTGGGCGTCGGCATCGCAACGGTCGCGGGGTTCGGGGCGCTCCCGGCGTCCGCGGACACCGCCGCCCTCGGGTCGGTCCACCAGATCTCGGCCGCCTACGTCGGCCCCCTGCAGTTCGCGGTCTCGGGGAATCGGATCTACGTCGCCGATTCCGCGCTCTCGAAGCTGTTCAAGGTGGGCCGGACGGCGCCGATCGCCACCGGGCCGGCGGCGAGCTCGAACCCGGAGGCGAGCGGTGATCTCGCCGGTGTCGCCGCGACCGACGACGCGGTCGCCTACACGACCACGACGGCGGACCACAAGGACACGCGGCTGACGATCCTCAGCGAGGGGCACAAGAAGGTCGTGAGCCTCTCCACGTTCGAGAAGTGGCACAACCCCGACAAGCGCAACGTGTACGGCCTCCCGAACGCCGGAAGCGTCAGCACGACGTGCAAGACCGAGATGGGCAAGGTCGGGCTGCAGACGTCCACCTACCGCGGGAAGTACGACTCGCACCCGTACGCCGTCACCTCGCTCGGTCAGGGCTCGTGGGCCGTGTCCGACGCCGGCGGCAACGATGTGCTGAAGGTCGACCGGTGGGGCCACGTGTCGGTGCTCGCCGTGCTGCCTGCGCAGCCCGTGAAGATCACGGCCGCGATCGCCACCGCGAACGGCGTCAAGGACTGCGCCGGGGTCACCTACCGGTTCGAACCGGTGCCGACCGACGTCGAGGTCGGCCCGCACGGCCAGCTGTTCGTGACGACGCTCTCCGCGGCTCCTGGACCGAGCGGCAGCGTCTGGAAGCTCAGCCACGGCTGCGCGTACCGGATCGCCACCGGGTTCCTCGGGGCGACGAACCTCGCCGTCACGCCGGGTGGTCACATCTACGTCGCGCAGCTCTTCGCCGGCACGATCGCGGAGGTGCATGACGGCGGTCCCCGGACCGTCGCGACGCTCGCCGGTGTCGCCGGGCTCGAGTGGGCGAACGGCCATCTCTACGCCTCGACCGCTCCTGCGGTGACGGGCGGAACCGGCCCGGGCACGATCGTCCGATTCGGCTGATCAGCGGCAGGACATGCGGCGCGGGCCGGGAAGCGGCACAGTCTCCCGGCCCGCGCCGCACGCCTGCGCCCGCCACGCCGCGGATTCGTGAACCACGCGGCGGCTCCCCGGCGCGTCACCCGAACGAGGGTCGAGCGCTGCATACAGTGGCAGCGTGTGGCGTGCCGAGAACGGGGAGACCGAGGAGGAGACCGCGGACACGGAAGTGCTGCGGATCCCGTCGTCGACCTCGCCGACCCCGGCTCACACCGGCCCGCAGGCCGTGACCGTCGGCGACCACCACTTCGTGCCCGTCAACATCGCGGCCCCGGCCTGGGAGGGGTGGCGCGACGAGCTCGGGCTGCTCGGCGGTCCCACGCCGCTGCTGCACTTCGAGGACTCGGCGCGCACCCGGATCGAGCTGTCCACGACCCACCCCTCGGGCCTCGCGCAGTTCATCACCGGCAAGACCACGCTGCTGTCGAACCTCATCCGTGACGACATCGCCTTCAAGGTCGCCAGCACGGCCGCCTCGACGCTCACGGCCAAAGCCGTCGAGCTCGCCGCGACGCGCGGCATCGATGCGATGCATCTCGCGATCGGGCTGGCGGAGTGGCGGTTCGAGAAGCAGGACTTCCGGGGGCCCGTCCTGCTGCGGCCGCTCGCCATCCGGCGGTACGGCCGCGACTTCGAGCTGCGCCTCAAGGGGGCGCTCCAGCTGAACCCGGGCCTGGTCCGGGCGATGCAGGAGCAGTACGGCATCCGCCTCGATCCTCAGGCCTTCGTCGCCCTCGCGCTGCAGGCCGGCGCGTTCAAGCCGCAGCCGGTGATCGACCGGCTGCGTGAGCTGACCGCGCACCTGCAGCGGTTCAGCGTGCAGCCCCGCCTGCTCATCTCGTCGTTCGCCGAGGTCGGCCCCGCGCTGCTCGCCGACGCCAGGGACATGCAGCATCCGGTCATCGACGCGGTCGCGGGCAACCCCACCGCCGTCGCGCGCCTCGCGCAGGCGGTCGAGCGGATCGAGCTGGTCGGCCAGGACGAGCGGCCCCCGGCCGGCGACCTCGCCGTGCTCGACGCCGACCCCGAGCAGGAGCAGGTGGTCGCGCAGATCGCCGCGGGCGACTCGCTCGCCGTGCACACGCTGCCCGGCACCGGCGCCACCCAGACGATCGTCAACGCGCTCGGTGCCCTCATGGCGCAGCACAAGCGCGTCCTCGTGGTCAGCCCGCGGCACGCGACGCTCCGTGCGGTCGCCGGGCGGCTCGCGGACGCGGGCCTCGGCGGCACCGCCGTCTCGCCCCGCAGCATCCGCCGGGACCTCGTCCACTCGATCACCCGCAACGAGAAGTCCGCGCCGCCGGAGACGGGCGAGGTCGACGACGCGCTCGTGCGGCTGCGGTCGGTGCTGCTCGACTACCGCTCGGCCCTCGCGCGCCACGACCCGCACCTGCGGGTGAGCGTGCTCGATGCGCTCGGCGAGCTCGCGCGCCTCGCCCTGCTGCCGAATCCGCCCGCCACCACGGCCCGGCTCTCCACCCGGGCCATGGAAGCGCTCGCGATGGACCGGGCGCAGGTGCAGGCGACGCTGCAGCGCGCCGCCGCGCTGGGGGAGTTCCGGTACGGGCCGGGCGACTCGCCCTGGTACGGAGCGAGCTTCACCAGCGCCGAGGCCGCCCAGCACGCGCACATGCTCGCCAAGCGGCTCGCCACGAGCGACGTGCCCCGCCTGCTGGGTCGCGCCACGGACGTGATCGCGAGCACTCGGCTGCGCCCCTTCACCACGCTCTCCGAGCTCGGCATCTACCTGAGGCTGCTGCTGGACATCCGGGAGACGCTGGACAAGTTCCAGCCGGCCGTCTTCGACCGCTCCCTCGGTGAGCTGATCGTCGCCACCGGCACGCGCCGCGACGCCCGCGAGATGTCGAGCGTGAACCGGCGGCGTCTGAAGAAGCTCGCGAAGGAGTACGTGCGCCCCGGCGTGCACGTCGCCGACCTGCACGACTGGCTCGTGCGCATCCAGCAGCAGCGCGTGCTGCACCAGCGCTTCGTCACGAGCGGCGTGACGCCCGACGTGCCGAGCGGCATCACCGACCTGTGGACCGAGTTCCAGAGCGCCGCGGGCGACCTCGCCGCGCTCGACGAGCCGCTCGGCACCTGGAACACCCCGGACAGCCTGCTGCAGGTGCCCGTCGACGTGTTGCCCGACCGGCTGCGGGCGCTCGCCGCCGACTCCGAGGTGCTGCACAACCTCCAGGACCGCACCGCGATCATGGCGAAGCTGCGCGAGCAGGACCTCGCACCGCTGCTCGACGACCTCGCGGGCCGGCACGTCGCGCCGGAGCACGTCGGTGTCGAGCTCGAGCTCGCGTGGTGGAAGAGCGTGCTCGAGCGGCTGCTCGCCGAGGACCCGGCGCTGCTCGGTGCGAACACCTCCGTGCTCGACCGGCTCGAGCAGGACTTCCGGCTCGTGGACGAGGCGCATCAGAAGTCCAACGCGAAGCGGCTCGCCTGGCAGCTCGCGGACG
>NZ_JAODBE010000013.1 GCF_025463795.1 Amnibacterium sp. | reverse complement strand
GACCGTGTCCGCCGGGGTGAGCGCGGGCACGACCCCCGCGCCCGACACCATGACGGCCGCACGGACCGCGTCGAACACCGCGGACGGCGTGAGTGGCCGAGCGGCGTCGTGCACGAGCACCACCTCGTCGTCCGGCACCTCGGCCAGCGCGAGCGCCACCGACTGCTGCCGGGACGCACCGCCGGCGACGACGCGAATGGTGGCGGAGGTCCGCACCGCGACCAGGGCGCGGACCCGGTCCAGAGCAGCAGGCGGCGCCGCGACGACGATCGTGTCGACGTCCGCAGCCAGCACGGCGTCGAGCGTCCAGTCGAGCAGGACTCTGCCTGCCAGCGGCACGAGCGCCTTGGGCACGCCCGCGCCGAGCCGCACGCCGTCGCCGGCAGCGACGACGACGACGGTGGTCAGGAGGCGAGCACCTCGTCGAGCACCGTGGAGGCCTGCTCCTCGTCCGTCTTCTCGGCGAGCGCGAGCTCGGAGATGAGGATCTGGCGGGCCTTCGCGAGCATGCGCTTCTCGCCGGCGGAGAGCCCGCGGTCCTGGTCGCGGCGCCACAGGTCGCGGACGACCTCGGAGACCTTGATCACATCGCCGGAGGCGAGCTTCTCGAGGTTGGCCTTGTACCGGCGCGACCAGTTGGTCGGCTCCTCGACGAACGGGGCGCGCAGCACCTCGAACACGCGGTCGAGGCCCTCACGGCCGATGACGTCGCGCACGCCGACGAGGTCGACGTTGTCGGCGGGCACCTCGATCGTCAGGTCACCTTGAGCGACGTTGAGCTTGAGGTAGGTCTTCTCCTCGCCCCTGACGGTGCGCTTCTTGACCTCGACGATCTTCGCCGCTCCATGATGGGGGTATACGACGGTTTCGCCGACCTCGAACTGCATGAGTGTCCTTCCGAAAAGCGGCCCTCATTCTAGCACAGCGCTTGTTCAGGGACGGGTGGGGGGCCCGGATCCAGGGGTCCGCAGGGGGGCCGTCCGCTAGGCTGCACGCGGATCCGACTGCCGTTTCCACCCCGTTCGACGGGCCGGGACGGCGACACGACGAAGGGTGCGCCGGTGAAGATGCGCGTTGCGGCATCCGTCGCGCTCGCGGGACTGATCGTCCTCGGGGCGAGCGGCTGCGAGTTCATCAGCCCGCAGGACACGACGCAGATCAACCAGGTCGCCGACGGCATGGATGCGACCGTCGGCAAGGTCGGCATCCGCAACGCGCTCCTCTTCACCGCCGGGGGCACCGACGCGAACCTCGTCACGACGCTCGTGAACACCGGATCCGCTGCGGCGACGGTGTCGATGCAGTACACGAGCTCCACCGGCCCGACGACGCAGCAGCTCACGGTCCCGGCGAACGGCGCCCTGTCGGTGCGTCCGGGCGGTGACCAGGTCGTGACCCTGTCGCAGGTGACGGCGAAGGCGGGCGCGCTGTTCCCGGTCTACTTCACGTCGGGCGGCTCGAGCACCACGGTGAGGGTCCCCGTGCTCGATGGCTCGCTGTCCGGCTACCAGACGCTGACGCCGACGCCGACGCCGGTCGCGATCCCCGGCGGGACGCCCACGCCCTCGCCGACGGGCAGCACCTCGGGCTCGCCGGCGCCGATCGACTCCGCGACCCCGGCCGCGGGCTGACGACTGCGGGCCTCAGGCCCCTGCCGGCAGGTCCTCGAACCGGTAGCCGAGCCCCCGCACGGTGAGCAGCATGCGCGGCTCCCCCGGGTCGTCCTCGATCTTCGCCCGGATCCGCTTGATGTGGACGTCGAGCGTCTTCGTGTCCCCGAAGTAGTCCGAGCCCCAGACGCGGTCGATGAGCTGCCCCCGCGTGAGCACCCGGCCGGCGTTGCGGAGCAGCAGCTCGAGCAGCTCGAACTCCTTCAACGGCATCGCCGTCTCCCTGCCGCGCACGAAGACCGCGTGCCGGTCCGCGTCGAGGCGCACGGTGCCCGACTCGAGCACGTCGGGGCCGACGGCGTCGCTCGTCTCGACGCGGCGGCGCAGGACGGCGCGGATGCGGGCGAGCAGCTCCCTGCTCGAGTACGGCTTCGTCACGTAGTCGTCGGCGCCCAGCTCGAGCCCGACGACGATGTCCACCTCGGCGTCCTTCGCCGTCAGCATGATGATCGGCACGTCGGAGACCGCGCGGATCCGCCTGGCCACCTCCGTGCCGGGCAGCACGGGGAGCATGAGGTCGAGCAGCACGAGGTCCGCGCCGGTGCGGTTGAACCGGGCGAGGGCCTCGCCCCCGTCGGCTGCAGCCGTCACCTCGTAGCCCTCGCGCTGCAGCAGGTAGACGAGGGGCTCGGCGATGGCGGGCTCGTCCTCGACCAGCAGGATGGTGGTCACACGCGTTCCTTGTCCCGACGCCTGGGTCGCTCGATCGGCGGTGCCGGCGTCTCGGGCAACCGGATCGTGAAGGTCGAGCCGCGGCCGGGGCGGGACCAGACCCGCACCTCGCCGCCGTGGTTCTCGGCGATGTGCTTGACGATGCTGAGACCGAGGCCGGTGCCGGTGCCGCCGGTCTGGCGGGAGCGGGCCGGGTCGCCCCGGTAGAAGCGCTCGAACACCCGGTCGATCTCCTCGTCGGGGATGCCGACGCCCTGGTCGGTCACGGCGATCTCCACCACACCGTCGCGGGAGCGGGCACCGATGCCCACGTGCCCGTTCGGCGGCGAGTACTGCACCGCGTTCGCGACGAGGTTGTGCACGGCCGTGGTGAGCAGCGTCTCGTCACCGAGCACGAACAGACCGGAGCGCTTGCCGACGACCACGTCGATGCGCTTCGCGTCGGCCAGCACGTGGTTGCGGTCCACGGCGGCGTGCACGATGTCGTCCAGGGCGACCGGCTGCGGCTCGTGCAGCGGGTCCCGGGACTGGATGCGTGAGAAGTCGATGATCTCGCGCGTGATCTGCGCGAGCCGGGCGGCCTCGCTGGTGAGCCGGGACGCGAACCGGCGCACCTGGTCCGGGTCGTCCGCGGCCGAGTCGAGCGCCTCGGCGAGCAGGCCGACGGCCCCGATCGGGGTCTTCAGCTCGTGGCTCACGTTGCCGACGAAGTCGCGGCGCACGGCTTCGAGGCGAACCGCGTCGGAGCGGTCCTCGACGAGCAGCAGCACGGCGCTGAGGCCGATGGGTGCGGCGCGGGCCGCGATGTGCAGGGTGGGCGGGCCGACCGTGCCGCGGCGCAGCAGCAGATCCTTCGTCCTGGGGGTGTGCCGGGCCCGCGACTCGTCGACGAGCACGACGAGCTCGCGGTGGTTCAGCAGGCGCCCGTCCACGAGCCCGAGCGACTCCGCCGCGGCCGTCGCGAGCAGCACCGTGTTCGACCCGTCGACCATCAGCGCGGGGCCGTCGAGCGCGCCGAGCGCCGCGGCGATGCCGTCGGGCAGCCGGCGGTCGACGAGTTCGAGCGCCGCCGCCCCGCGGTCCATGGCGGACCGCAGCAGCACCGCGAAGACGGCACCCACCGCGAGGCCGAAGACGAGGGCGAGCACCACCGCCTGTGCCGTGCTCATGCGGCTTACACTAGGTGCCTGTCCAGGCATGGGCTCCGCCCGACGACGTCCTGGGCCCGCGAGTTGGCCTGCCGTTCCCCGTTCCGGCACCGGATGTTCACCTTCGGCCGGGACGGTGGTCCCCGGACCGGCCACAGAGGGGAAGAACGTTGCGCGAGGTCTTCCAGCAGGAGCTCCACGAGGTGCAGGAGCGGCTCGTCCGCATCGCCGACCTCGTGGCCGACGCCATCGACAAGGCGACGACGGCGTTCAACGGCCAGGAGGTGAGCCTCGCCGAGAGCGTGATCGCCGACGACCACCTCATCGACGAGCTCGCCCGCAGTCTCGACGAGCTGGCGATCGACATCCTCGCCCGCCAGCAGCCGGTCGCCCGCGACCTCCGCGTCGTGGTGAGCGCCCTGCGGATCAGCGCCTCCCTGGAGCGGATGGGCGACCTGGCCGAGCACATCGCTCAGCTCTCCCGGTACCGCTTCCCCGAGAAGGTGGTGCCGAAGACCCTGCGACCCACCTTCAAGGAGCTCGGCAGGCTCGACGTCGCGATCGCGAGGAAGCTGACGCGGCTGCTCGAGACCGAGGACGCCGATCTCGCGGAGGAGATCCGGAACGACGACGACCTCGTCGACGAGCTGCACCTCAGCGTCTTCGACAAGGTGCTCGGTGAGACGTGGAAGGGCGCGGCCAGCGACACGGTCGATGCCACGCTCGCGAGCCGCTACCACGAGCGCTTCGCCGACCACGCCGTCTCCATCGCGAAGAAGGTGCAGTACCTGCAGACGGGTGCCTGGGTGGTTCCGACCCCGTAGCGTCCGCACGAACCGCGCCGTGCTCCGCACGGCTCCTCATCCGAGGTGAAGGGGTCTCGCAGCCGGGGCTACTTGGTGCCTTGCGCTGCGACCGCAGCCGCGCCCGCGGCGGCCGCCTCGGGGTCGAGGTACTCGCCGCGCGCGACGATCGGCTTCAGGTGCTCGTCGAGGCGGTAGTGCAGCGGGATGCCCGTGGGGATGTTCAGCTCGGCGATGTCGTCGTCGGAGATGCCGTCGAGGTGCTTCACGAGCGCGCGCAGCGAGTTGCCGTGCGCCACGACGAGCACCCGCCGGCCGGCGCGAAGCCGGGGCGCGATCTCGACGTCCCAGTACGGGAGCATGCGGTGCACGACGTCCTCGAGGCACTCGGTGTCGGGCACGTCCGGGCCGAGGGCCGCGTAGCGCGGATCCGACGACTGCGAGAACTCCGCGTCGGCGGGCAGCGGGGGCGGCGGCACGTCGTACGAGCGACGCCAGGTCTTGAACTGCTCTGGGCCGTACTCGGCGAGCGTGGCCGCCTTGTCCTTGCCCTGCAGCGCGCCGTAGTGGCGCTCGTTGAGCCGCCAGTGCCGCACGACCGGCAGCCAGGCGAGGTCCGCCGCGAGCAGCGCCTCGTCGGCCGTCTGGATCGCCCGCGTGAGCACCGACGTGTAGACGATGTCGGGGATCAGGCCGGTCTCGCGGAGCAGGCGGCCCGCCCGGCGGCCCTCCTGGACGCCCCGCTCGGTGAGCCGGACGTCCACCCACCCGGTGAAGAGGTTCTTCTCGTTCCAGGTGCTGTAGCCGTGGCGGAGCAGCAGCAGCGAGTGTTCGGCCGGCATGGGGCCAGTGTACGGCGGGCTTCCGGGACGCCCCTCGGCTACCGTCGGCGCATGGTGGAGGGCCGGGTGACGCGCGGCACGACCGGCACCAACCGGCTGCGCCGCGTCGACCGCTACCTCGCCGCCTCCCCCGCGCTGCGCTGCGCATCCTCGCCCCTGGTCGTCGATCTCGGCTTCGGCGCCCGCCCCTGGACGGCGCTCGAGCTCGCCGATCGCCTCGCACGGGCGCGGCCGGATGTCCGGGTGCTGGGCCTCGAGATCGACCCGGCGCGCGTAGCGGCCGCGGTGCCCTCGGCGACAGGACGCGTCACGTTCGCGCTCGGCGGGTTCGAGGTGCCGACGCCCGGGGACGAGGCGCCGGCGATCATCCGGGCGATGAACGTGCTGCGCCAGTACGAGGAGGCGGAGGTCCGGGGCGCTTGGGATCGGATGCGCGCCCGCCTCGCGCCCGGCGGTTTGCTGCTGGACGGCACCTGCGACGAGCTGGGTCGCATCGCCTCCTGGGTCGACGTGGAGGCGCACGGCCCCTGCCGATTCACGATCGCGCTGCGGCTGACGGGCCTCGAGGCGCCGTCGGTCATCGCCGAGCGCTTGCCGAAGGCACTCATCCATCGCAACGTGCCGGGCGAGCGGATCCACGACCTGCTGCAGGGTCTCGACGCGGCCTGGGCGCGCGCCAGCTCGCTGTCCGTCTACGGCCCGGTGCAGCGGTTCGTCGCGACCGTCGAGGCGCTGCGCGCTGCCGGCCATCCGGTCGAGGGCGGTCCCAAGCGGTGGCGGCTGGGCGAGCTGACCGTGCCGTGGTCGTCCGTGGCGCCGCGCTGACTCAGTGGAGCACGGGCAGCTCGGCGCGCACCAGGTCCGGGTCGATGCCGGTCGCCGCGGCGAGGTCGACGACGACCGGCCGCACGAGCACGGCGACGAGCGACTCCGTGATGGAAGCGCCGGGGAGGAGGCTCGCGGGGTCGAGCCGCCGGGCGATCAGCAGCAGGTCGTCCCTGGCCGTCACCGCCTCGTCGGGGTCGTGCACGGACCGGGCGAGCAGGTCGACGGCGGAGCCGATCGCGGCGAGCAGCTCGGCCAGCTCCGGACGCGGCCGCCCGTCGGACACGAGGGCGTCGACCCGGCGACCGATCGTCCGCAGCGACCGGATCGCCAGCTCCACGCCGCTGAGCAGCCGGCGCTGCGCCTGCAGCTCGGGCAGCCGGTGCCGCAGGAACGGCGAGATGCGCGCGATCGCGATCGCGGAGTCGAGGGTCGACGTCCAGTCGTCGACGAGCGGATGCAGCGCCCGCAGCCGCGCGAGCCCGGCCTCGCCGACGGCGCGATCCCCGCGCCGCAGCGCCCGCGCCTCGTCGTCGAGGCC
>NZ_JAODBE010000188.1 GCF_025463795.1 Amnibacterium sp. | reverse complement strand
GGCGTGACCGCGGCGCTGTCGGTGCTCCGGCTGCAGCGGCTCGCGCCGCCCTCGGGACCGGTGCTCGTCACGGGCGCGGGCGGCGGGGTGGGCGGCTTCGCGGTCGCGCTGCTCGCCGCATCCGGCTTCGAGGTCGTGGCGTCGACCGGGCGGCCGGAGCAGCTCGGGGCGCACCTGCGCGGCCTCGGCGCGAGCGACGTCGTGCCCCGGCTCGACGCGGAGACCGGGAAGCCCCTGCAGTCCCAGCGGTGGGCGGCGGTCGTCGACTCCGTCGGCGGCGCACCGCTCGTCAACGCGATCGCGCAGACGGTGGCGGACGGCGTCGTCACGGCGTGCGGGCTCGCGGCCTCCGCGGAGCTGCCGGGCACCGTGCTGCCGTTCATCCTCCGCGGCGTGACCCTGGCCGGCGTCGACTCGGTGGCGATCTCCGCCGACACGCGCCTCGCCGCATGGGCGCTGCTCGCCGAGCGGTGCCCACCTGGGGCGGTGGAGACGATGACCGAGCGCGTCATCGGCCTGGCAGGGGTGCCGGCCGCGGCCGAGGACCTGCTGGCGGGCCGGGTGCGCGGGCGGATCGTGGTGGACGTCCGCGCCTGACCCTGTCAGGGCTCTGAGCATTCGTTGCCCTTCGCTGCAAATGAGCGGGTGGAGCGGGGCTCGACCCCCTAGCCTTGAAGCACCACCCGCCCGCCGCACCGGCGGTGCCTGCGGTGGCTCCACGACGCGAGGGCGCGTCGGTCCGTCCGTCCGCCCCGTCGTGCATCAGGGAGTTCCATGACCGCTGCGGTCGTCCATCCCGGGGACGCCCTGCATCCAGGCAGGCGCCTCGCCACCGTCCTCATCCTCGGCGTGCTGGTCGCGCTCGGACCGTTCACGATCGACCTCTACCTGCCGGCGTTCCCATCGGTGCGGTCGTCGTTCGGCGTCTCCGACGTCGCGATCCAGCTCACGCTCTCCGGCACCGTCGTGGGCTTCGCGCTCGGCCAGCTGCTCGTCGGCCCCTGGAGCGACCGGGTCGGCCGGCGCTGGCCGCTGCTCGTCACCACGATCGTGCACGTGACCGCCTGCCTGCTCGCCGCGGTCGCGCCGAACGTGGCCGTGCTCGGCGTGCTCCGGGTGCTGCAGGGTGCCGGCGCAGCGGGTGGCGGCGTCGTGGCGCAGGCGATGATCCGCGATCTGTTCGGCGGCCGCCCGCTCGTGAAGATGCTCGCCCGGATGGGTCTCGTCTCGGGCGCCGCTCCGGTGCTGGCGCCCCTCATCGGGTCGCAGCTGCTGCGGGTGCTCGACTGGCGCGGGCTCTTCGTCTCGCTCGCGCTCTACGGCGTCGCCGGCCTTGCCGCCGCGTCGGTCGGCATCGGCGAGACCCGGCACGCGGCCGGCCGGCCCGACGCCGCCCGGACCGTCGCCTCCCGCTATCGAGCGGTGCTCACGGACCGCGTCTTCGTCGGGGCGGCCGTCGTCGGCGCTATGCAGTTCAGCGGGCTGTTCGCCTATCTCGCGACGTCGTCGTTCCTCTTCCAGGAGGTCTACCGGTTCACGCCCCAGCAGTACGGGCTGCTGTTCGCGACCAACTCGGTCGGGGTGATCTGCGGCTCGCAGGCCGCCGCGCGGGTCATGCGCCGGTTCGGGCCCCAGTGGATCCTCGCGGTCACGACCGCGGTGCAGGCGGCGAGCGGCCTCGCGATCCTGCTGCTCGGCAGCGCCGACGCGCCGCTGCCCGTGGTGCTCGTGCCGCTCTGGCTGTTCATCGCGGCCTGCGGCTTCGGGTTCCCGAGCGTGCAGGTGCTCGGCCTCGCCCACCACGGCGACGAGGCGGGCACCGCCGCCAGCCTGCTCGGGGCGGTGAACTTCGGGATCGCCGGCCTGCTGTCGCCGCTCGTCGGCCTGCTCGGCATCGCATCCGGTCGACCCATGGGACTCGTGATGGCGGTGACGGCCGCGATCGGGATCGCCGGGCTCTGGCTGCTCGTCCGCCCCCGGACGGTCCCGCCGATCGGCTCCTGACCCCTCCCTCGAGAGTTGCCACGGTCTGCGGCTGTTCAGCCCTCATGACCGCAGGACGTGGCCCGTGTCAGGAGGGAGGCGAGGTGGCCTCCGCGGCGGCGCGGGCAGCCGCCGGCAGGGCCTCCTCGATGCGGGAGAGCGCCGCGTCGTCGTGCGCGGCCGTGAGGAACCACGCCTCGTAGACCGACGGCGGCAGGCTCACGCCGGCGTCGAGCATCGCGTGGAAGAAGGCCGGGTGCCGCCACGCCTCCTGGGCCCGCACCTCGTCGTAGTCCCTGGGAGCCTCGGTGAGGCCGAACCCGATGCTGAACAGGTTTCCGGCCCGGCTGATGGAGTGGGCCACGCCCGCCTCCGTCAACGCGCTCGTGACGGCCGCCTGCACCCGCTGGGAGGCCGCGTCGACGCGCGAGTACACCTCGTCGTCGGCGGCACGGAGGGTCGCGAGGCCGGCGGCGACCGCCAGCGGGTTCCCCGACAACGTGCCCGCCTGGTAGACCGGCCCGAGCGGGGCGAGCAGGTCCATGACCGACGCCCGTCCGCCGAGCGCGGCGAGCGGCAGGCCGCCGCCGATCACCTTGCCGTAGGTGAGCAGGTCGACGTCGAGCGCGCCGTCCGGGTCGAGGGCCCACCAGCCGCCCGCGTGGACGCGGAAGCCCGTCAGCACCTCGTCGAAGATCACGAGCGCGCCGTTCGCATGCGCGGTGTCGACGATGAAACGGTTGAACCCGGGCAGCGGCGCGACGACGCCCATGTTCGCTGCCGCGGACTCGGTGATCACCGCAGCGATGCGGCCGGGGTGACGCTCGAAGGCGAGCCGCAGGGCTGCTTCGTCGTTGTAGGGCAGCACGAGCGTCAGCGCGGCGATCTCGGCGGGCACGCCCGCGGAGGCGGGCAGGGCCAGGGTGGCGACGCCGGAGCCGGCGTCCGCGAGCAAGCCGTCGGAGTGCCCGTGGTAGTGCCCCGCGAACTTCACGACGAGCGGCCGGTCCGTGGCGCCGCGTGCCAGCCGGACCGCGGTCATGGTGGCCTCGGTGCCGGTGGAGACCAGGCGCAACCGCTCGATGGGCGTCCGGCCGTCGCGCCGCACCCGGTCGTGCACGAGCTCCGCGAGCTCGATCTCGCCCTCGGTCGGCGCACCGAAGGAGAGCCCCCGATCGGCGGCGGCCTTGACCGCGTCGACGGCGGCCGGGTGGCCGTGGCCCAGCAGGGCGGGACCCCAGCTCGCGACGAGGTCGACGTACTCGCGGTCCTCCGCGTCGTACACGTAGGGGCCGGCTGCACGCCGCACGAAGCGAGGGGCGCCGCCGACGGAGCGGTAGGCCCGCACGGGGGAGTTGACGCCGCCGGGGATCCGCCGCTGCGCACGCTCGAACAGCCGCGCGTTCCCGTCGAACGGCTCGACCGGGCCGGCCGGCGCGCCTTCCGCGGCCGCGTCGTCGGACAGCTGCGGGCTGTGGTTCATCGGTTCCGCAGCCATCCGGCCACCTCCACCGCCCAGTAGGTGAGCACCGCGTCCGCGCCGGCCCGGTGGATGGACGTCAGCGACTCGAGGATCGTCCGGTCCCGGTCGATCCAGCCGTTCCGCCCGGCGGCCTCGATCATCGCGTACTCGCCCGAGACCTGGTACGCCCAGACCGGCACCGGGCTGGTGCGGGCGACGTCCGAGAGCACGTCGAGGTAGAACGAGGCGGGCTTCACCATCACGAGATCGGCGCCCTGGTCGACGTCGAGCACCGCCTCCCGCAGGCCCTCCCGCCGATTCGCGGGGTCGAGCTGGTACGTGCGGCGGTCACCCTGCAGGGTCGACTCGACCGCCTCCCGGAACGGACCGTAGAGCGCCGAGGCGTACTTCGCCGCGTACCCGAGCAGCAGCACGTCCGCGCGGCCGGCAGCGTCGAGCGCGTCCCGTACCGCGGCGACCTGCCCGTCCATCATCCCGGAGAGCCCGAGCAGCTGCGATCCCGCGTCCGCCTGGGCCAGCGCCATGTCGCGGTAGCGGAGAAGGGTGGCGTCGTTGTCGACGGACCCGTCCTCGGCGAGCACACCGCAGTGGCCGTGGTCCGTGAACTCGTCGAGGCAGAGGTCCGTCTGCACGACGATCGCGTCGCCCACCTCCGAGGCGACCGCCCGGGTCGCGACGTTGAGCACACCGTCGGGGTCGGTGGCGCCGGAGCCGATCGCGTCCCGGTGCTCGGGGACGCCGAACAGCATCACGCCCCCGATCCCCGCCTCCGCCGCCTCGGCCGCGGCGCGGCGCAGGCTGTCGACGCTGTGGTGCAGCACGCCGGGCATGGACTGCATCGGGCGGGGCTCATCGATGCCCTCGCGCACGAACATCGGCAGCACGAGCTGCGCCGGGTCGAGGCGGTGCTCGGCGACGAGGCGGCGCACGGCGGCGGACTGCCGGAGGCGGCGGGGGCGGACGGTCAGGTCGGCGCCGCGAGAAGGTGTTGCGGTCATGGAAGCGGTCCCTGCATGGGTCGGCGCACGGCGAACTCCTCGAGGGTGTCGATGAGTGACTCGCTGCTGCGCTCACGGGCGACGATGTCGACGCGCAGGCCGGCGGCCTCCGCGTCGATGGCGGTGCGCGGACCGATGCACGCGATGACGGTCCGCGAGGGGACGAGCCCGATCTGCGCGGAGATCTGGTTCGCGACGCTCCCCGAGGTGATGAGGATGGCGTCGAACTGGCCGGAGGAGACGCGGGCGACGGTCTCCGGCGCGATCGGCACACCGACCGTGCGGTAGGCGACGACGGAGTCCACGTCGTGGCCAGCCACCCGCAGGCCGTCGGTGAGCACGGGCTTCGCGATGTCGCTGCGCAGCGCGAGGATCCGCAGCGGCGGCTCGGCGCCGCCCGACGCCTCGCCCCACTCCGCGAGCAGCCCAGTCGCGGAGTTGTCGTGGCGGGGCACGAAGTCGACCTGGTAGCCGGCCGCACCGAGCGCAGCGGCGGTCGTCTCACCGACCGCGGCGATCTTCGTGTGCTCGGGGATCACCACCCGGTGGGCGGACAGCACGTCGACGGTGGTCGCGCTCGTGACCGTCAGCCAGTGGTACTCCCCGGCCTGCAGGCGGGCGAGCGCCTGGTTCAGCGTCTCCTCGTCGGCGGTGCCGGCGAAGTTGATGGAGGGGGCGACCACGGGATTGGCGCCGCGGGCGCGCAGCTCGGCGGCCACGCCGTGCCCCCAGGGGCCCCCGCGGGGCACCAGCACGCGCCAGCCGAGCAGCGGCTTGCGGTCGCTCACGAGGCGGCTCCGAGCGGGGCGAGGTCGGCAGCACCGGCGGCGAGCAGGTCCTGGGCGAGATCGCTCGCAGCGACGGCCAGCGCGACTGCGCGATCGCCGGCGTCGAAATCGAGCTCGCGGCGACGGTCGAGCCGCTCGCCGCCGCCGGGTCGGTGCACGCTCGCCCACAGCACCGCGTGGGTGGCCCCGACCTCGCTGGCGACACCGATGGGCGCGGCGCAGCCCGCCTCGAGCAGGCCGAGCACCCGCCGTTCGGCCGCCGCGGCGTCCCGGGCTCCGGCGTCGGTGAGCGCCGCGACGACCCG
>NZ_JAODBE010000156.1 GCF_025463795.1 Amnibacterium sp. | reverse complement strand
GCCTCCGGCCAGCCTGCATCAGGCTGGCCGGAGCAGCCAGGCGGGTTACCCAAGCGGCCAAAGGGATCTGACTGTAAATCAGCCGGCGTAGCCTTCGGGGGTTCGAATCCCTCACCCGCCACGCCGCGGGAAAGCCCTGGTCTGAGTCCTGTTCTCAGCCAGGGCTTCTTGCGTCTCCGCTTCGTGTGACGCCCCACAGGCCCCTGCGCGGGTGGGAGTACATGTGGCCGGTGCTCGCGATGTGTCGAGTAGCCGACCGTTTCCGCACCACCGTGATCCGCATCCCTGCCGTCAGGGTCAGCCGCGCGGCTGCTGCCGACGCTCCCCGAGGTCCTCGGTGTCGACGTCGCATCCCGGTGGTGGGACGGCCCGGAGGCGGCGCCCCGCTGTCCGGGCCCGCGGCTTCCGCGGCGACCGCCGATCCGCCATCCGGATCGCGCGGCCGACACCGAGCGCGACGAGCGCGCTGAGCAGGAGCCACCCGGCGAGCACGGCGAGCAGCACGGTTCCCCATACCGGCATGGCGCCCATGCTGCCATGGGTGGAACGACCTGTCTGAATCTGTCCCCCTGTTGGAGGACGAACGGGGGACGAGCCCTCGATGCGAGCGCTGTAGAGGGTGCCCGGTCGCCCCCCGTGCGGCGGGGCGTGCCGGCGCTTCCACCGCCGGCACGTAGACATCGCCCATGGTTGTGGGGGTGCTTCTTCTCGGCTGGCTCGTCTTCGTCGTCCTGGCATGGGTGCTCGCCGCGCGCCGGATCCGCAGGAACAGAGCCCAGGGGCGCCCCTGACCGTGCGCAGGCTCCGGCGACGGACCCCGGAGCCGCTTCCGCCCGGCACCTCCCGGCGCTAGCTTGGCGGCGTGATCGCCTTGCCGTTCGCGGGGAACGGGCTCGTGCACGACGGGTTCGTCGGCCTCGGGGTGGCGGTCTCGCTGGCCTTCTACGCCTACGAGCAACGACGGCGCGGTCTGACCGACTCCCGTCTGTGGACCATCGCGGCGTTCGCGATCATCGGCGGCGCGGTCGGGTCGCGCCTCCTCACGTGGGACGTCACCCGCAACGTCCCGCTGCTCGACTGGTGGTCGGCCGGCGACCGCAGCATCCTCGCCGGCCTGGTCGGGGCCTGGCTCGGGGTGCACGTCGGCAAGCGCGTCACCCGCTACCGGGAGCGGACCGGCGACCTCTTCGCGCCCGCGGTCGCGCTGGCGATGAGCATCGGACGCATCGGCTGCCTGCTCACCGAGCTCCCGGGAACCCCCACCGGCGCCGCGTGGGGGATCGTGCTGACGCCCGGTCAGGCGGCCGCGGTGGGCGGCCCGGCCGGGGTCCCGCTCCATCCGTCGTTCTTGTACGAGATCGCGTTCCAAGTCGCCGCCTTCGCGGTGATGTGGCGGTTCCGCGACCGGGTCCCGCATCCCGGCGACCTCTTCATCTGCTACGTCGCCGCCTACGCGCTGTTCCGATTCGGCGTGGAGTTCGTCCGTGGCAACCAGCTGATCTGGCTCGGGATGAGCCGGCCCCAGTGGTTCCTCCTCGTGACGATCCCGCTGCTGGCCTGGCGGGTGTGGGTGGTGTTCTCGAGAGCGGCTCCGGCCGGGCGTGAGCAGAAGAGGGTGGCGGCATGAGCGATCTCCCGCCGGCGCCACCCGTGCCGCCGGACCTCCCGCCGGCGCCCCGCGGCGGATCCCCCTCTCCGAGGGCCGGAGGGTCGGTCCTGCTCGGGATCGTCGTCGGGGTCGTGTTCATCGGCGGGTGCGTCGGGCTGGCCTTCCTGCTCGTCTCGAGCGTCCCTGCGCTGAGCGGAGTCCTCTTCTGGGCGCCTGCGGTGGCCTGCCTGATCGCCGGCATCGTGCTCGCGGTGCTCCCGCGCACGACGCGGTTCGGGGCGGGGCTGCTGATCGGGTTCGGGATCTCGCTGCTCGTCAGCGCGGGCGTCTGCGTCGCACTCATCACACGGATAGGCCTCTGAGAGGACGGACTACGGCATGACCTCCACGTCGGGAACCATCCGCCGCGCGCCACTCGGCGACGGGCAGCCGCTGCGCGGGGACCGGATCCACCGCTACGTCACCGCGTTCTGCCCACGATGCCACGAGACGGATCCGCCGCTGGCCCAGGTGCGACGCCTCTCCGGAGCGCTGATGGTCCGCGACGGCCGCGTGTGGCTCGAGCGCGGCTGCCCGGACCACGGGCTCGTGCGGACTCTCTACGACGAGTCGCCCGAGATCCTCCGCTACCTGGAGAAATGGCAGGCGCCGACCAAGCGGCACACGCCCGATTCGGCCGACAACTACCGGCAGGTGCCGGAGGCGTACGCGTTCGGGCTGCCGGCCATGCAGACGCAGCACACCTGCATCCTGCTCGAGGACGTGATCGAGCACTGCAACCTGCGGTGCCCCACGTGCTTCACGGCGTCGGGTCCGCAGCTGCACGGGGTCGCCCCGCTGGCCGAGGTGCTGGCGAACGTGGACACCCGGCTCTCCCGTGAGAACGGCCGCCTCGACGTCCTGATGCTCTCCGGCGGTGAGCCGACCCTGTACCCGTACCTGGCGGAGCTGCTGGACGAGCTCGTCGCACGGCCGATCGTCCGGATCATGGTGAACAGCAACGGGCTGCGGATCGCCACCGACGACGAGCTGCTCGCACTGCTGACGAAGCACCGCCAACGCGTCGAGGTGTACCTGCAGTACGACGGGCCGTCTCCGGAGTCCTCGATCCACCACCGGGGCGCGGACCTGACCCGCTTCAAGGAGGCGGCGATCTCGCGGCTGTCCGAGGCCGGGGTGTTCACCACGCTGACGATGACGGCGACGCTGGGTGTCAACGACGGCGAGATCGGCGCGGTCGTGCTGCGGGCCCTCGAGACGCCGTTCGTGGGCGGGGTCGCGATCCAGCCCGTGTTCGGGTCCGGGCGCGGGCACGGCATCGATCCGCAGGACCGGCTCACGCACACGGGCGTGCTGTCCCGGCTCGCCGGGCAGACGGGCGGGGTGGTGTCCTGGCACGACCTCACCGCGCTGCCGTGCTCGCACCCGCACTGCGCATCCGTCGGCTACATGCTCAAGGACGACTCCGGCACCTGGCGCTCCCTGGCCGCATTGATCGGGCACGACCGGTTGCTGGAGTGGCTCGAGATCGCACCCGACACCCTCGCGAACCGCATCGCGGACAGCGCCCTGCCGCTCAGCCTCCGTTCCGTGATCAAGTCGTCCCTGCTGGATCTGCTCAGCGAGCAGTCCTCGCTCTCCCACCCCGGGACCGCGGAGCTGTGGAAGAACATCTGCACCCAGTGCGACCTCGGCATCGGGACCCTGACCACGCTCGCGGCCGGAGCGCTGCCCGGCCAGCACGCGCGCCTCCGACGGCTCCTCGCCGACCGGGTCACCCGCATCACCGTCAAGCCGTTCATGGACATCTCCACGATGCTCGAGGAGCGGCTGACGCAGTGCTGCGTGCACGTGGGCACCAAGAGCGAGGGCGGCGACCAGCAGTGCGCCCCGTTCTGCGCCGTCCAGGCATGGCCGGCACTCGGCCGTCAGCGGCTGAGCACCACCACCGGGCTGCCCCTTTCCACGGCGGGATCCGTGCGATCCACACGGCACCGGGTCCCGGCGGTCGGGTTACCGGTGCCGACCGTGCACCAGAGCGCCGCGCAGCCGTGAGCGCCGAGGCCGACGCCCGGCGGATCGCCGGTGGGCCGCTGCCCTCGGCGCTCGTCGACGACGGGGCGGCCCGCCGTCGACGAGACCTGCCCGAGACGCAGGAGAGCGGGCCCCACGACCCGCTCAGCCTCTGCATCTTCGCCACCGTCGCGTTGCTGGGATGGCTCGCCGGGCCGGTCGCCCTCGCGGTGTTCGCCGCCATCGGCTTCGCCGGGTACTGGAGGGCCCGGCGTGCAGGACTGCTGCGTTCCCGGTGCTTCCTCCGCGACACCCGGCTCGTGATCGCCTACCTCGGGGTGCTCGTCGTCGCCGGCGGCTGGGGGACCTATGCGCTGGTCGCGGGGCTCCTCGGCGCGTGACGCGGCGACCCGGGGGAGACCGGCCATGTCGACCCCCACTTCTGGGGGACGACCCGCGGCCGTGTCCGGTGCGACGGACGTCCACCGGTGAACTAGACCAGACGCGTGAACCCGCTCGGAGTCGTGCTCGTCATCGCCGGCTGCGTGATCGCGCTCGGCGCGCTGGCGTCCCTGGGCGTTCTCGCGCTCATCGCCGTCGAGCCGTGGTCGCGCTTCCGCCCCCGCTACCACCGGGGCGTGCGGCCCGAGGCGCGTCCCGCTCCGCCGCTCGCGGTGATGGGCCGTGCCGCGTCGACGACGGCGGCCGCCATTCGCGCCGCCGTCCCCGACCGGCGGCCGGATCGATCGGCCACGCGGCATCCGCGCGGCGCTCGCCACCTGGTCGCGCTGCTCGGCGGACGCTGACGCGCGCGGCGCACCGCCACTACTCGCGGCGGAGCGCCTCCGTCCAGAGCTCCTGCTCGATGCGGCCCGCGAGCTCGTGGAGCTCCTGCAGGTCCGACTCGCGCATGGTTCGCGGGGCCCGGTCGTAGACGCAGAGCGCGCCGATCCGATAGCCGTCCCAGGTGTGGATGGGCACGCCCGCATAGAAGCCGGGGCCCGTCGGCCCCTTCGCCAGCCGGCGGCCGGACACCCGTGCGTCGCGCCGGACGTCGTTGATGAGGGTGAGCCCGTCGGCCGCGATCGTGACGTCGCAGAAGCCGTCCTGCCTCGGCACGGTGACCCCGGCAGCGCGGGTCGTGGCGAGCTGCCACTGCTCGTCCCCGTCGATGATGTTGAGCGCGGCGCCGTCGGCGCCGAACACCGCCTTCGCGCGCCGCACGATCACGTCGATCAGCTCACCGGGCGCATCGCCCTTGAGCCGCATCGAGTCGAGGGCGGCCTGCCGCAGCTCCTCGTGCGCGGCGCTGTCCCGGTAGGAGTGTCCGGCGCCCGGGGCGAGCCACTCGTCCAGGTCGAGCAGGGCGAGACGGATCCGCTCGACGACCTGATCGGACCAGGCCGCGTAGTCGGTGGGGGAGAACCGGCCGCCGAGACCGATCCGGTGGAGCGACGGTGCCAGCTCGGCGAATCGGACCCCCGCGTGCGCGCACGTCCGCGCGGTGAGGTCGTGGAGCTTCCCGGCTCGTCGCCAGATGCGCCCCGACGGCGCGTGGGAGTTCGCGAGCATCGCCCGCGCGGAGTCGTAGACGAACACGCGGCGCCCGGTGTCGACGTGCGAGGTGAGGGCGTGGAGCAGTCGGGTCAGCTGCCGCTGCCAGTGCGACGGGCGGATCAGCCGGGCGGCGGGATCCTCGCCCAGGACGACCACGAGGGCGTCGAACCGCCGAAGGCGCAGGCCGGGGAGCGCGTCCAACGCCCGGTCGCTGGTCAGCTCCGCGTCGACGATCACCGTGAGGTCGACGCCGCGGCCGGATCGGGCGTGGAGCGCGTCGGCGAGCGCGCCGGGGAGGCCGGCCTCGTGCGACTGCAGACCCCAGCCGGCCAGCACGCCGCTGCCCAGCACGAGCACCTGATGCGGCATCCGGCCCGATCGCCGGATGGTCGCTACCCGGTCGGGGCGAGTGGAGGCGAAGGCGGGCAGGCGGGGTGGGGCGGTCGCCAAATCTGATCGCCTTCCCCGTTTGCAGCGCTGAAGCGTGTGCCGTGCGAAGCAGGACCATAAGCGGGATATCGCTTGATCCGCGTTCCCACGCCACGTCCGTGTGGATACCCAGGAAGCCACGGAATCCGCCGTCCGGGCCGATCCGACCCGATCTGGGGTAGGCGGATCCACGCTTTGTACCCCGGGTGTCCTCCTGATGGTCGACCTGTTCCGACGCTGCAAGCGGTCACAATGGATCCGCTGACTTCGTGGGTCGGAGACCTCCGGCCGACGAACGGCGCCGGCGCGACGTTCGGGTCGTCCGCCCGGCAGCGAGTGGTACGGGGCCGGTCTGGGGAGGCCGGCGCCGACCGCTCCTCCACCCGAAGCATCGCTGACACCCATCACGCGAGGAACCCATGCACATCCGAGAGATCCCGGTCATCGAGTACCGGCGCTGGCTCGCGTCCCTGTCGACCGCGGATGCCACGATCGCGCCGGTGGGAGCCGCCGAGGGCGGTTCGTCCGGCCGTTAGACCGCCAGGATCGAGGGGTGAGCACCGACCGCTTCCTCGAGATCCACGGGCCGGCCTTCCAGGCGATGAGCGAGCGGGTGCTCGAGGTCACCGCGCTCACGTCCCGGCTGAACGCCCTGCCGTTCGACGACGCGGCGGAAGGGGGCCCTGCTCGAGCAGATCCTCGGTCGGCCGGTCCCGCCGGGCACGACGATCCACCCGCCCTTCTTCACCGATCACGGACGCAACCTCGAGGTCGCCGACCGCGTCTTCATCAACCAGAACTGCACGTTCCTCGACTACGCGGGGATCCGCCTCGCGGAACGGGTGATGATCGGGCCGAAGGTGACGTTCATCACCCTCGGTCACCCGGTGGATCCGGCGGAGCGGCGCCGCTGGATCACCGGAGCGCCGATCGACGTGGCGGAGAACGTCTGGATCGGCGCCGGGGCGACGATCCTGCCGGGCGTCACGATCGGCCGGGACGCGGTCGTCGCCGCCGGGGCGGTGGTCGCGGACGACGTGCCGCCGGCGACGCTCGTCGCCGGGCCGAAGGCCGAGGTCCGCCGGGAGTGGTGAGCGCGTCCCGGCGGATCTCGGGCCGGGTCACGGTGTCCTGAGGAAGCTGCGGCTCCAGGTGTCGGCGAGATGGTCCCGGAACGCCTCGACCGGCCATCCGCGCTCCGCCGTGAGCTGCAGGTAGTGCTGCCACCCGGCGGTGGCCCAGATCGTGTCGGCGATGCGACGGTCGGAGAGGTCTTCGCGGAGATCGCCCGTCGCCCGCAGGTCCGTGGTCATCCGCAGCATGTTGTCCGCGCGGCGCGTGGAGATCTCCCGGTCCAGCGCCGCGCAGTCCGCATCCGTGCCTGCCGCATCGCGGAGGGCCGCGAAGATGGGCGCGGTTCGCGGGCTCATCTCGGCGATCGCCGAGGCGTAGAGATCGAGCATCTCGGCGGCGCGGGCGCGAGTGCGGATCTGCTGCACGTAGCCCCGCTCGAGCGGATCGACCGGGCGGCCGGCACCGGAGATCGCGGCTTCGACGACCTCGCGGAGCAGCACCGGCTTGCGCCCGATCGTCGCGTAGATCGTGTCGACGGCGACGCCGGCCGCCTTCGCGACGTCGGCGATCGAAGTCGCGGCATAGCCCTTGGCGGTGAAGAGGTCCCACGCCGCGTCGAGGATCCGCCCCCGAGTGCCGAGCGCCTGGTCCGCGCGCTTCGGCGAGACGTACCGGCGGCCCTTGACTTCCCCATCCACGAGGTCCACAGTACCCACATTCATCCGAAATGGCCTCGGATGAAATAGGAGAGGTGGACCCGAAGAGCTCCGCGAAGGCGCGGCCGTTCCCCCCGAGCGCCGCCACCCAGGTGTCGACGCCTCCGCCACCGTCACACTCTGGAGTGTCCGACCGGACCGGCGGCGTTACAGGGGGTTCCGGGTCGCCGAGTCGCGCCCCGGCGACCCGTACACCGCCGGGCGCCCGTTGTCCATCCCTCGCTAACCGAGATATCCCCCCCGGTAGACTGAACGACGTTCCGGTGCGACGACTCACCTCGGGGATGAACTGCGACCAGCGGCGCCCTTCTTGGATTGCGGAACGGCCGATCGAGGCGGAACGCCTCACGGAAGCAGGCGTTCGATGTCCGCATACCAGCCCGATCAGGCATCACTCTCGTACAGCGCCCGGTTCTGCCGGCGCTGCGGCGCGACGATGGACCGCCGCCTCGGGTTCCTCGGCCGCAGCGCCTGGCGCTGCGTGCAGTGCAGGCCCGCCTCCGAGGGGCACTGACTCCTCCGCGCGGCGTCCGCCGAGCCTCCTGAGCATCCCCGCCGAGCCCGCTCCGGTGCGATGACCCCGGTCGGGTGGTGCCGGTCGCGTCGCGACCGGACCTCGGGGAGCCGCCACCGTGCTGAGCGGCGGGATCCTCCGGATCCCCTCTCGATTAGTGCCGCTCCGAGGCGTACTCTGCGTGCGCGTCGGACCCTGCATGCCGTCGCATCCGCTGCGGAGAGGGCGCCGACGAGAGCCGGTGCGGACATGCGGACGATCCTCCTCGACGCCGATCGTCGGCGGCCCGTCGCGCGGGTGGCGTTGTGCGCCACCGTGACGCTCGCACTCGCCGCCTGCCCCGCGGCCGTGCAGCTCGCCAGCGCGGCGCCCGCGCCGGGCGCCCAGCACGTCTTCGTCGTCATGATGGAGAACACCGACTGGTCGGCGGTGAAGGGGAACCCCGACTTCCCCTACGTGAACGGGACGCTGCTCCCGAACTACGCCTCCGCCGACGACTACAACACCGGCCTCCATCCGAGCCTCCCCAACTACGTGGAGCTCGAGGCCGGTGACACGCTGGGCCTGACCGACGGGTCGTACCTGCCGACCGACCACTCGGTGGCCACGACGGCGCACCTCACCACGCAGCTGAGCGGCGCCGGATTCGATTGGCGGTACTACGCCGAGAACCTCCCGGGCGGCGGTGCGACCTGCAACGTGAGCGACCCGGGAACGCCCTACTCGGAGGATCACAACCCGTTCGCCTACTTCACCGACGTGCAGAGCGATCCCGCGTACTGCATCCGGCACGAGCGTCCCTACTCCGAGTTCGCAGGGGATCTCGCGAACGGGACGGTGCCGGACTACAGCTTCATCGTTCCGAACGACTGGCATCAGGGCGAGAAGCTCGCCGCGGGCTCGTCCTGCATGGGCTGCCAGGCGGACGACTTCCTGAAGACCGAGATCCCGAAGATCCAGGCGTCGGCGGCGTACCGGGCGAACGGCATCATCCTCGTGCTGTGGGACGAGAGCGGCAATCGCAGCGCGAACACCAGCGGGTTGATCGCGGTGTCCGATCTGGCGAAGAAGGGCTATGCGAGCAGCGTGCCCTACGACCACGGATCCACTCTGCGGACGATCCAGGAGATCTACGGTCTGACGCCGCTGCTCGGCGACGCCGCGACGTCGACCGACCTCTCCGATCTGTTCACCACCTCGCCGTTCGGCGCCGGCAGCGCTCCTGCCACCCCGCGCGCCGGTTTCTCGGCGACGCCCACCTCGGGGTCGTCG
Organism: Amnibacterium sp.; assembly: GCF_025463795.1. Taxonomy (GTDB): domain Bacteria; phylum Actinomycetota; class Actinomycetes; order Actinomycetales; family Microbacteriaceae; genus Amnibacterium. The sequence continues at coordinate 9,144 of NZ_JAODBE010000156.1, read as the reverse complement.
CCCCTCGCCGTGTCCTTCACCGACGCGTCCACCGGCCCGCCGACGTCGTGGGCATGGGACTTCGGTGACGGCGGGACCTCGACCGACCGGAGCCCCCAGCACACCTACACGGCCGGCGGCGTCTACACGGTGACCCTGACCGTGACGAACGACACGGGATCGAACTCGGTGGCCCGCACGAGCGAGATCACGGTCTCGAGCGGGGGCGGAGGTGGTGCACCCGGTGCCGTGACGGCCGGATCGTCGACGACGGCGAGCGCATCGTCCGCCACGACCGCGGTCTCCCTGGCGAGGCCGGGCGGGGTGGTCGACGGCGACGTGGAGGTCGCGAACATCGACGCGGACGCGAACCCGTCGATGCCGTCGGTGCCGGCCGGCTGGACGGCGGTGACGGACCCGCTGACCGACACGACCTACGCGCGGGTCTTCTCCTACTACCACGTGGTCGCCAAGGCGGCCACGGAGCCGACGACCTACGCGTTCCGGCTCTCCGCCGCCGAGAAGTGGGGCGGCGGGATCACGGACTTCCACGGCGTGGACGGGACAACACCGTTCGACACGGTGGCGGCGACGAAGGTCATCACCTCGTCGGCGACCTCGATCGCGGTGCCGAGCCTGACGACGTCGACGCCGGGGGCGATGCTCGTCGGCGGGGTCGGGCTCAACAGCCTGACCACGACCCTCGCCCCGCCCACCGGGTGGACGGAGGCCTGGGAGGCGGACGGGGGCCAGGACGCCGACCTCGCCTATCGGGCCGCGCCAGCCGCAGGCGCGAGCGGTGTCAGCACATGGACGCCGTCCAGCGGCAACAGCGGCGCAGGGTGGGTCCGGGCGCTCAGACCGGCCGGCGCAGCATCCTCGGCGCCCGGCACGGCACCGGTCGCCGGGTTCACGGTGACGCCGTCCTCGGGGAGCGCGCCGCTGCCGGTGTCGTTCGCCGACACGTCGGCCGGCTCGCCGGCGTCGTGGAGCTGGGCCTTCGGCGACGGTGCATCGTCCACCAGTCCTTCGCCGTCCCACACCTATGCGACGGCCGGAACCTTCATTGCCACGCTGACCGTCGCGAACGCCTTCGGCTCCGACACCGCGTCCCGGACGGTGACGGCGGCGGCGGCCGTCGGCAGCGGGCCCCGGGCGGTCACCGCGGGATCCTCGACCAAGGCGACGGCGAGCGCAGCGAGCACGTCCGTCGCCCTGACGCGGCCCAGCGCCCTGCTCGACGGGGACGTGCTCGTCGCGAGCATCGACGCGGACGCGAACCCGACCATGTCGGCGGTCCCGGCGGGGTGGACGGCGGTGACGGGCGCCTTGACCGACACCACGTACGCACGCGTGTTCTCCTACTACCACCTGGTCGCCAGCGCCGCCGCCGAGCCGTCGAGCTACGCGTTCCGGCTCTCCGCCGCCGAGAAGTGGGGCGGCGGGATCACGACGTTCCACGGCGTCGACGGGACGACGCCGTTCGACACGGTGGCGGCGACGAAGGTCATCACCTCGTCGGCGACGTCCATCCTCGTGCCCACGGTCACGACGTCCACGCCGGGGGCGATGCTGGTCGGTGGGGTCGGCGTGAACAGCCTGACCACGACGCTCACCGCGCCGACGGGGTGGACGGAGGCGTGGGAGGCCGACGGGGGGCAGGACGCGGACCTGGCCTACCGGGCGATGCCCGCCGCCGGCGCGACCGGGACCAGTGCCTGGATCCCCTCCGTCGCCAACAGCGGCGCCGGCTGGGTCCGCGCGCTCAAGCCCGCAGCGGGCTGACCCGGGCGGCCCGCCCGTCCGCCGCGACGCGATCGGGAGCGGGTCAGCCCGTCTTCTGGCCACTCGGCAGCGGCTGCGGGGAATCGGCGCCGATCGGGCTGCCGAAGTCGGGGGCGCCGTCGGCGCGCCACGTGAACCGCTGGGTGTCGATCACGCGGTCCCACCCGGCGCCCGGATACCGGGCCGAGTGGTACACGATCCAGTCCTGGCGGCCGTCCGGCGACGTCGTGAACGACGCGTGACCCGGGCTCACCACATCGGTGTTCCCCGCGAACACGGGCTTCGGGGACTTCGCCCACGACGAGGGGTCGAGCGGGTCGCTGCCGGTGAGGTGGAGCATCCCGAGGCAGTAGCTGTCGGTCCAGCTGCCGCTCGCGGAGTACACGAGGAAGAGCCGTCCGTCGTGCTGCAGTGCCTCAGGGCCCTCCTCGATCGGCATGCCGTTGCGCTCCCACGGCAGCGTGGGGCTCGACAGGAGCACGCCGGGGCCGTCGAGAGCGGTCGGGCTCGCCATCCGCGCGATGTACAGGTTCTGCTGCCCGTCCTTCGCGCCCGGCCAGCCGGACCACACGAAGTAGTCCTTGCCCTTCCACGTGAAGCGGGTGCCGTCGATCGCCCAGCGGTTCGCGCCCCCGGTCACCGGTCCACGGTCCGTATAGGCGCTGAGGGGGTCGTCGGATGCGGACTCGAGCACGAACATCCGGTGGTTCGCGTTGTTCTGATCATCGGTCGTCGCGGCGAAGTAGACGTACCAGTGGCCGTCGACGTGGTGCAGCTCCGGCGCCCACACGGCCTGGCTCTGCGGGCCCTGGGCGGGGTACGTCCAGATTCGGTGCTCCGTGCCGGAGCCGATCCCGGTGAGGTCGGCGGTGGGGGAGACGGTCAGCCAGATCCCGCCGTCGCGGCTCTCGGCCAGCAGGTAGCGGTCCTGCCACCTGATCACCCACGGGTCGGCGCCGTTCGACTTGATGGGGTTGCTGAAGCCGGGTCCGGAGGCGCTGGGCGTGGCCGCGGGCGTGCCGGAGCCGCTGCAGCCGGCGAGGGGGATCGTCATCAGCAGCAGCGTGGTCGCGGCGAGGGCGCCGAGGCGCCGGTTCACGCGCCCTCGCCGGTGATGATGGCCCGCAGCTGCTCGATCGGCAGCTTCGGCCGCCGGTCGGCGGTGAGCAGGCCGTTCGCCTCCTGCAGGGTGTCGGTCAGCTGCGTGTAGCAGAAGCCGGCGAGCACCCGGCTCGCGTGCACGGCCGCGAGCAGCCCCGAGAGCCGCTCGCGGAAGTCGTCGGCAGTGGTGGCGGTCGAATAGCCCCAGTCGGCGTCGCCCGACCCGGAGGGCGACCACCGGATGCCACCGAACTCGCTGAGCACCACGGGTACGCCGTCCGTCGGGCCGGAGAGGCGGATCCGCCTGCCTGCCGGGCCCACCCCGTCGAGCTCCCGCTCGAAGGCGTCGGCCGTGCCGTACCGCTCGCGCACGACGTCCGGCCGCCACTCGTAGTCGTGCACGGTGAGGAGGTCGGAGTCGACGTGCTCCCATCCGTCGTTCGAGATCACCGGACGCGTCGGGTCGATCGCCCGCGTGAGCTCCGTGATGCCGCGTGCATACGACTGCAGGGACGCCGTCGAGGCGATGTGCTGCACGCCCCAGCTCTCGTTGAGCGGCACCCAGGTGACGATCGACGGATGCGACCGGTCCCGGTCGAGCACCTCGAGCCACTCGCGCACCGTCCTCGTGATCGCCGTCGGCGACGACTCGTACGCGCCGGGCGCCTCCGCCCAGACGAGCACGCCGAGCCGGTCCGTCCAGTAGAGGAACCGGGGGTCCTCGAACTTCTGGTGGATCCGCACGGCGTTGAAGCCGAGGTCGCGGATGAGCTGCACCTCGGCCCGGAGCGCGTCGGCCGACGGGGCGGCGAGGTGGGACTCCTCCCAGTAGCCCTGCTCGAGCACGCTCCGCAGGTACACGGGACGGTCGTTCAGCAGGAACCGGCCCCGTTCCACGGCGGTGCTCCGCAGGCCCAGGTACGAGGTGACGGTGTCGGTGCCGGCCGGCCCGGCGACCTCGACGGTCGCGTCGAGCAGCACGGGGGAGTCGGGTGTCCAGAGGAGCCGCTCGTAGCCCTGACCGTTCGCCTGCTCGGCGACGGGCAGCACGACGGTGAAGCGGTCGCGGGTGACGACGACCGAGCCCTCCGCGAGGGGCACGCCGTCATGGCCCAGGGCGACCCGGCAGGACGTCCCCTCGGCCGGGACGGAATCGAGCGCGACCTCGAGCCGGACGGTCGCGGTCGCGAGGTCGGTCGTCCAGTGCAGGGTGCGGACGGCGATCGCCGGCACCGCTTCCAGCCAGACGGGCTGCCAGATCCCGGTCGTGCGCTCGTACCAGATGACGTGCGGCTCCGGCAGCCAGTCCTGCTTGCCGCGGGGCTGCCCGACGTCGAGCGGGTCGTCCTCCGCGCGCACGACGAGGCTCCACGAGCCGCCCGATGTGACGTGCTCGGTGACGTCGAAGGCGAACGGGGTGTGGCCGCCCTCGTGGGAGCCGAGCAGCGCGCCGTCGAGCCACACGGTGGCGCGGTAGTCGACGGCGCCGAAGTGCAGGAGCACTCGCGGCGACGCGGCCGAGCGGCCCGCCGCGTCCAGATCCGCCGTCGTGAGGGTCCGCCGGTACCAGACGACCGGGTGGTAGCCGGAGTCCCCGATGCCGGAGGCCTCGGACTCGGGCGGGAACGGCACGGTGATCGCGCGGCTCGCGGGTAAGGCGGCGGCCCAGCCCGACGACCGTCCCTCGTCCGCGTCGTCGTGGGCGAAGTCCCAGGCACCGTCGAGCGAACACCACGCCGGGCGGACCAGCTGAGGACGAGGGTGGAGGTCAGCGCCGGAGACGTCGTCGTGCATGACGCCAAGTGTGCCCTATTTTCAGCGCTGTAATCCTGAGGATCAGGCGGACGGAGCGCTCTCCCGCACCACCAGCCGGTGCGGCACCATCACGTGCCGGCCGAGGCCCTCGAAGCCGGCGATCCGCTCCTCGAGCAGGTCGAGGGCCGCGTCGGCGAGCGCGGTCGTGTCCGCGGCGATCGTGGTCAGGGTCGGATGGGTGAACGACGCCATCGTGATGTCGTCCCATCCGGTGACCGCCACGTCGTCGGGCACCGAGATGCCGCGCTCGGCGAGCGCCCGCAGGGCGCCGATCGCCGCGAGGTCGTCCCGGCACACCAGGCCGTCGATCGAGAGGCCCCCGTCGAGCGCCGTGCCGAGGGCCTCGGCTGCGGCGGCCGCGGAGATCGCCGAGCTGGCCACGAGCAGCGCCGGGTCCACCGGGAGGTCCTCGAGCTCGAGTCCCCGCTGATACCCCATGATCCGCACCTTCGACGTCTGGGTCTGGCGCCCCTGCTCGTGCCCCAGGAAGCCGATCCGCCTGCGTCCGAGCGACGCCAGGTGTCGAGTGACGGTGGTGGCGCCCTCGACGTTGTCGATCATCACGTGATCGACGCTGAGCGGCGCGGGGCCCTCACCTAGCAGCACGATCGGCACGTCGGTGCGGTGCTTCGCGATCTCGAACGACGACATCGCCGCCGGTTGGAAGATCACGCCGTCGACGAGGCCCGCCTCGCTCGCCGAGACGATGGCGCGCTCCTCCTCGAGCGAGCTGTCGGTCTGCTCGAGCAGCAGGCGGTATCCGCGCTTCGTGGCGTGGGTCGACACCATGCGGGCGAGCTCGGCGAAGTACGGGATCGTGACATCGGCGAGCGCGAGCGCGAGCAGGCCGGTGCGTCCGGTGGCGAGCCCGCGGCCCATCGCGTTCGGCCGGTAGCCCAGCTCGTCGATCGCCGCCTGCACGCGTTCGCGCATCCGCACGCTGACATGCGGGAAGTCGTGCACGACGTTCGAGACGGTCTTCATGGAGACCCCCGCGTGCCGCGCAACGTCCTCGAGTCGCACCCTGGCCATCCGGCTCCCTCGGATCCCCCGCGTCGGCCGTCGGCCTTGCTGAAAATGGACCGTACACGTTCTCCGAGTGCGGCCGGGCGAGTTGACTTACGTTTTACCAGCGCTGTAACTTCAGCGCCAGCCGTGACTCGGCCGGGATGCCCCATGGCTCCTGGCGGCGCGGTCCACGCAATCACTCGAAGGGGAGCAGATGAAGAAGGGGTTCGCCCGTCGCGCGATCGCCGCAACGGTGGCGCTCGGGCTGGGCATGACGCTCGCCGCCTGCAGCAGCGGCGGCGGCGGAGGCGGCGGGACTGCGGTGCAGTCCGGCGACTACAAGGGTCCGAAGGTCACCGTCACGTTCTGGAACGGATGGACCGGTGGTGACCAGCAGACGATCCTGAAGAAGCTGGTGAGCCAGTTCAACAGCTCGCACAAGAACATCACCATCAACCCGGTCGAGCTCCAGTGGGCCGACATCAGCGCGAAGATGCCGCTGGCGATCAAGGCAGGCAAGGGCCCGGACGTCACCGTCGCTCACGGCGACGACATCGCCACCTACGCGGCCCAGGGGCTGCTGGTGAAGAGCGACGCCATCATCAAGGACCTCGGCTACACGGCCAGTGACTTCCCGCCCGGCCTGTTCGAGCACGGCGCCTACCAGGGCGCGCAGTACGGCATCCCGTGGAGCGTCACGCCCCTCGGCCTGTACGTGAACAAGTCGGTGCTGCAGAAGGCCGGCATCAGCCCGACCGACACCCCGGCGGACAAGGCCACCTACCTCTCCGACCTGCAGAAGCTGAAGAGCAAGGGCATCCAGGGCGAGTGGGTGGACGGCTACGTCTTCACCGGCACCTTCGAGTTCGAGTCGCTCCTCTGGCAGTACGGCGGCGACCTGTTCAACAAGGACGTGTCGAAGGCGACGTTCAACTCCCCGGCCGGCGTCCAGGCGCTGACGTGGATGGTGGACCTGGTCAAGCAGGGCTACAGCCCCGGGAAGGTCGCGCAGGACGGCAACATCAACGCCCTCATCGCCGGCAAGAACGCGTTCAACTGGAACGGCATCTGGCAGACGAGCAACACCGCGCTGCTGAAGGACCAGTGGGCCGCGGCTCCGGTCCCGCAGATCGGCTCGCAGAAGGCCGTCTGGTCGAGCTCGACCGACTGGGCGTTCGTCAACAACAAGGGTCAGGACAAGAACAAGACCCAGGCGGCCGCCGTGTTCGTCAAGTGGATGAACGAGCACTCGACGGTCTGGGCCGGCGGCGGTGAGCTCCCGGCGGCGAACAAGGTCCGCAACGCCGCGTCGCTCGCGTCGCAGTACCCGAACCTGAAGCCGTTCCTCGGTGAGCTGCAGTACGCGCACTTCGAGACCACCGCTCCGGGCATCCCGAACGCGGAGGCGACGATCACCACCGCGGTCAATGAGGCGGTCCTCCAGAAGAAGTCGCCGAAGCAGGCGTTGGACGACGCCGCGTCGCAGGCGGACAAGCTGCTCGCGCAGAACAAGCAGCAATACGGTGGCTGACACCACCGTCGCGCGCTCGGCCCCCCGGAGCACCCGCTCCGGGGGGCCGAGCGGCCGCACGCGCCCGCGGCGGCCGAGCGGCCGCCGCACGCTGACGGCGTACCTCTTCCTGGCGCCGTTCCTGATCCTGTTCCTCGTGTTCGTGGTCGCCCCGGCGATCTGGGGGATCTGGATCAGCCTCCACTCGTGGAACCCACTGCTGCCGATCCACCCGTTCATCGGGCTCTCGAACTACATCAACCTCTTCACGCCCGGGTCGCTGACCTCCGGCGACTTCTGGCTGAGCATGGGCGCGACGGCGATCTTCACCGTCTTCAGCGTCCCGTTCCTCGTCGCCATCCCGCTGCTCGTCGCGGTGCTGCTCAATCAGCGGCTCCGCGGGGGGACGGTGTTCCGGGCCATCTTCTTCGCGCCGTACGTGCTCGGTGTCGCCGTCATCGGCGTGGTCTGGCGCTACCTGCTGGACCCGCAGAACGGCGTGATCAACAACCTGCTCGACGGCCTCGGCATCACCCAGAACTTCCCCTGGACCGTCGACGTGCCGTGGGCCTGGATCTCGCTCGTCGGGGTCACCGTCTGGTGGATCTCCGGCTTCAACATGGTGAGCCTCCTGGCCGGGCTGAAGGGCATCAACGCCGAGCTCTACGAGGCCGCCGGCATCGACGGCGCCGGCGCGATCCGCAAGTTCTGGAGCGTCACGCTCCCCGGCCTGCGCCCCGTGATGGCCTTCGTCACCACGACGACGATCTTGTCGTCCGCGAACATGTTCGGCCAGTCGTACCTCCTCACCAAGGGCGCCCCGGGACACGCGACCCGCACGGCGATCATGTACATCGCCGACGAGGGCCTGTCGCAGAACCAGATGGGTGCCGCCTCCGCCATGAGCTACGTGCTGTTCGCCGTGCTCGCGATCATCAGCATCATCAACTTCCGGCTGCAGAGCCGCACCTCGGGGGATTGAGCCTCATGACGACGTCCACTCTGCCCACCGCCACCTCGGCGGCCCCCAGGCCGGTCGCGACGACGGGCCGACGACGCCCGAGCGCGCGCCGCGTCTGGTCCAAGGTCGCCCTGTACGCGGTCCTGGTGCTCGGCGCGCTGATCATCCTGCTGCCGCTCGCCTGGATCGTGCTCACCTCGTTCAAGACGGACTCGGACGCGATCAACAACCCCGCGTCGCCGTTCCCGAACCCGTTCTCGTTCGAGGCGTACCAGACGCTCTTCACGAGCAACGAGCCCATCCTGCGGTGGTTCCTGAACAGCCTCGCGGCGGGCGTGCTGCAGACCCTGATCATCCTGGTGACGGCGTCGATGGGTGCGTACGCGCTCGCCAGGCTCGAGTTCCCGGGCAAGAAGCTCGTGTTCGGCGCGATCGTGCTCACGCTGTTCGTGCCGCCGGTGATCTTCCTCATCCCGAACTACCTGATCGTGCAGAACTTCGGCTGGCTCGACACGATCTGGGCGATCACGGTCCCGGGAGCCGCAGGGGCGTTCGGCATCTTCTTCCTGCGGCAGTTCTTCATCAACCTGCCCGGCGAGATCGAGGAGGCGGCGCGCCTCGACGGGGCCGGCGACATCCGCATCTTCCTGCAGATCATCCTGCCGCTGTCGCGGCCGGCGCTCGCCACGCTCGCGGTCCTGTCGTTCCTCGCCAACTGGAACGACTTCCTCTGGCCGATCTACGTGCTGCTCAGCCCGGAGAACCAGACGCTGCAGCCCGGACTCGCGGTGCTGCAGGGCGCCTACTCGACGCACTTCGGCATCGTCATGGCGGGTGCGGTCATCGCATCCGTGCCGGTGATGATCCTCTTCACGCTCGCCCAGCGGCACATCGTGGAGAGCGTCGCCGCATCGGGCCTCAAGGGGTGACCGTGTCCGACGGCGGGTCCGGGAGGGCGCCGACCCTCCGGGACGTCGCCGGTGTC
>NZ_JAODBE010000154.1 GCF_025463795.1 Amnibacterium sp. | reverse complement strand
GCGCCGCGGCTTCGACGTCCTCCAGCGGGCGCTGCTCGCGGCGGGCGGCCGCGTCCTCCGCGGCACCCGCCATGAGCTCCGCGAGCAGGCCGCGTGCCGGCGCGGCGGTCCCGGACGAGGTCAGTGCGAGCTCCTGAGCCGGCTGCCGTTGACGCCGAACCCGGCCTTCTTCAGCACCCAGCCGACCAGCAGGCCCACGACGACGATCACGGCGCCGACGTAGACCATCGGGAGCACGTCGAGGAAGAGGAAGAGGGTGCCGACCGCGATCCCGAACAGCATGATCACGACCGCGATCCACGCCGCGGGCGACGAGCCGTGGCCGGGTTCCTCGGTGATGTTCGCCATGCTGGGAAGTCTACGGCGTCGGACTCGGCCCCCGGCCGGGCTCGTCGGCACGCGTGGGGTCCCCTCCGGAGGTCAGCGCGTCCCACTCGTCGACCGGATCCGACCGTCGTCCTTCGGCGTCACCCGCCTGCCGGTAGCGGCCACCGCCGCTCGCCCAGCCGGGCGACCGCACGAGCACGACGGCGCCCGCGAGCGCCGCGAGCACCCCGGCGACCGCTGCCGTCGGCGGCCACGCCGTACCGACCGCCACGGCGGTCACGTGCCCGAGCACGCCGGTCGCCGTGCTCACGGCGCCGCGCGTGCCCGCGGCCGGATCGAGCGCGTTCGGCAGCGAGAGGAGCACGACGACGGCGCCGAGCAGGACGAGGACCAGGCCGAGCACGACGCGCGCCACGCGCCCGGCGATCGTCAGGGCGGCGGCGAGCGCCAGCAGGACGATCCCGAGCGGCGCGAGCGCCGGCGCGACACCCTGGCCCGTGACGGGCACGGGCTTCGCGTCGACCGGCGTGACCGTCGAGAACACCTGGGTCGAGCAGAGCACGATCGCGGCGCCGAGCACGAGCACGACCAGCACGACCACGAGCCGCTCGCGGGCCCGCGCCGGCCGGTCGGTCACGGCCGGCCCACCGGCCGCATCGCGGACGCGATGGCGACGGCCTTCAGCGGGGCCGCCGCCTTGTTCTGGGACTCCGCGTACTCGGCCTCGGGGACCGAGTCGGCGACGAGGCCGCCGCCCGCCTGCACGCGGGCCATGCCGTCCGCGATCAGCGCCGTGCGGATCGCGATCGCGAGGTCGAGGTCGCCCGCGAAGTCGAAGTAGCCGACGACGCCGCCGTACACGCCCCGGCGGGCGGGCTCGAGCTCGTCGATGATCTCGAGGGCGCGGGGCTTCGGGGCGCCCGACAGCGTCCCGGCGGGGAAGGTGGCCTTCAGCACGTCGATCGGCCCCACGCCCGGCCCGATCGCCCCCTCGACACTCGAGGTGATGTGCATGATGTGACTGAACCGCTCGATGCGCATGAACTCGGTCACCTCGACCGTGCCGGGCACGCAGACCTTCGCGAGGTCGTTCCTCGCGAGGTCGACGAGCATCAGGTGCTCCGCCCGCTCCTTCTCGTCGACGGCGAGCTCGGCCGCGAACGCCTCGTCCGCCTCCGGCGTCGCGCCGCGAGGCCGGGAGCCGGCGATGGGATGGCTGAAGACCCGTCCGTCGGCGACCTTCACGAGCGCCTCCGGCGACGAGCCGACGACCGCGAACGGGCTGCCGTCCTGCCGCTCGTGGGCGAGCAGGTACATGTACGGGGACGGGTTCAGCTGCCGCAGCACCCGGTACACGTCGAGCGGCTGCGCGGTGGTCGGCAGGTCGAAGCGTTGCGCGACGACGACCTGGAACACGTCGCCGTCCCGGATGTGGCCCTTCGCCGTCTCGACGGCCGCGAGGTACTCCTCCCTGGGGGTGCGGAGGCGCGGGGCCGGAACGATGTCGAGATCGACCTCCGCGAGCTGGGCCTCGACGGGCGCGCCGAGGCGGAGCTCGAGGGCGTCGAGACGGCGTTGCGCATCCGCCCACGCCGCGTCCTCGTCCTGCTCGCCGTCGTTCAGCACCGTCTCGATGAGCGCGACGGTGCCCTTCAGGTGGTCGAGGGCGACGACCTCGGACACGAAGACCATGCCGAGCTCCGGCACCTGGTAGTCGGCGGGCGGAGCGTCCGGCAGGCGCTCCAGCAGCCGCACCGCGTCCCAGCCGATGTAGCCGACGAGGCCGCCGGTCAGCGGCGGCAGCCCCTCGACCCGCGGGCTGGCCCAGTGGGAGTGCAGGTCGTCGAGCGCTTCGAGGTAGTCGCCGGTGATGCCGCCGGCGCCGAACGCCCGCGAAGCGGGGAGGCCCCAGTCCTGCCAGACGGGCCGCCCGCGCTGCTCGGTCAGCGATCCGAAGGCGGCGACGCCGACGAAGGAGTAGCGCGACCAGAGGCCGCCCTGCTCCGCGGACTCGAGCAAGAAGGTGCCGGGCCGCATGCGCCCGTCCGCGCGGACGGCGAGCTTCCGGAAGATGCCGAGCGGCGTCTCGCTGTCGGCGAAGAGCTCCCGGGCGACGGGCACGACACGCCTGCCCTCCCGGCTCGCGGCGAAGGCCTCGCGGGTCGTCGTGCCGGGCATGCGCTTCACGCGGCGGCTCCGTCGACGGCGTCGATCGGGTGGGTGTCGAAGCAGGAGTGCGCGCCGGTGTGGCAGGCGGCGCCCGTCTGGTCGACACGCAGGAGCAGCACGTCGGCGTCGCAGTCGAGGGCGGCGGACCGCACGACCTGGACGTGCCCGGACGTGTCGCCCTTGCGCCAGTACTCCTGCCGGGAACGGGACCAGAACGTCACGCGCCCCTCGGTGAGGGTGCGGCGCATCGCCTCGCGGTCCATCCAGCCGAGCATCAGCACGTCGCCGGACGCGTGCTCCTGCACCACCGCGGGCAGCAGCCCGTCGGCGCCGAACCGCGCGGTCGTGAGCGCCGCCTCGGCGGCGAGCACCGGCGCCGCATCCGTTCCCTGCTGCTCGCTCATCGCCTGCTCCGTCCCGTCTCCCGCACCACGACGCCCGCCTCCGCGAGCGCCGCCTTGACCTGCCCGATCGTGAACACCCCGCGGTGGAAGACGGATGCGGCGAGCACCGCGTCGGCACCGGCCACGACGGCGGGCACGAAGTGGTCGAGGGACCCGGCCCCGCCCGACGCGATGACGGGCACGCTGCTCACCGCCCGGATCGCCTCGATCAGGCGCACGTCGTAGCCCGCCTTCGTGCCGTCCGCGTCGATCGAGTTGACGAGCAGCTCCCCCGCGCCGAGCGCGATCGCCCGCTCCGCCCAGTCGACGGCGTCGATCCCGGTGTTCGTGCGGCCGCCGTGCGTCGTCACGGCGAAGCCGCTCGGCACCCGCGGATCGCGGAGCACGTCGAGCGAGAGCACGCACACCTGCGCGCCGAACCGGTCCGCGATCTCCGTGAGCAGCTCCGGGCGTGCGATCGCGGCGGAGTTCACGCCGATCTTGTCCGCGCCGGACTTCAGCAGCGCGTCGACGTCGCCGACCGAGCGCACGCCGCCGCCCACGGTGAGGGGCACGAACACCTGCTCGGCCGTGCGCCGAACGGTGTCGAGCATGGTGCCGCGGCCCTCGACCGTGGCGGTGACGTCGAGGAAGGTGATCTCATCCGCGCCCTGCGCCGCGTACCGCGCCGCCGACTCGACGGGGTCGCCCGCGTCGACGAGTCCCTCGAAGCGCACGCCCTTCACGACTCGGCCGTCGGCCACGTCGAGGCACGGGATCACACGGGTCGCGAGCGTCACGGGTCAGAGCCTGGCGGCGTGGATCGGGGTGACGAAGATCGCCCGGGCGCCGAGCGCGTAGAGCCCGTCCATGACGTGGTTCATGTCGTCGCGGGGCACCATGACGCGCACGGCGGCCCAGGCGGGGTCGTGCAGCGGGGAGACGGTCGGCGACTCGATCCCGGGCGCGAGCCGCGCCGCCTCGTCGAGCAGGGAACGGGGCAGGTCGTAGTCGACCATCACGTAGCGGCGAGCGACGAGCACGCCCTGCAGCCGCCGTTCGAGCACCTCGAGGCCCTCGGCCGCGTGCGGACCGGCGATGAGCACGGCCGTCGACTCGAGGATCACCGGCCCGAAGATCTCGAGGCCCTGCGTGCGCAGCGTCGTGCCCGTCTCGACGACGTCGGCGACGGCGTCGGCGACGCCGAGGCGCACCGCCGTCTCGACCGCGCCGTCGAGGTGCACGAGCTCGGTGCGGACTCCCGCCTGCTCCAGGAAGGCGCCGACGAGGCCGGTGTAGCTCGTCGCGACACGGAGCCCGGCGAGGTCGCGCACGTCGTCGAAGCGGCCGGCGGGCCCGGCGAACCGGAACGTGGAGGACGCGAAGTCGAGGCCCGCGACCTCGCGAGCCGTCGATCCGGAGTCGAGCAGCAGGTCGCGCCCGGTGATGCCGACGTCGAGCGCCCCGGAGCCGACGTAGGTGGCGATGTCGCGCGGCCGCAGGTAGAAGAACTCGACGTCGTTGCGGGGGTCGGCGACCGTCAGCTCCTTCGGATCGCGGCGCAGCCGGTACCCGGCTTCGCCGAGCATCTGCGCGGCGGTGTCGGCGAGCGCGCCCTTGTTCGGGACGGCGATCCTCAGCATGGTCGGGACTCTCCTACGCGGGGACGGACGGGGACTCGGTGCGGCCGCGGATCAGAGATGCCGTCCGACGTCCTCGAGCGTGAGGCCCTTCTTCAGCAGCAGCACCTGCACGTGGTAGAGCAGCTGGGAGACCTCCTCCGCGAGGCGGTCGTCGCCCTCCCACTCGGCGGCCATCCAGACCTCGGCCGCCTCCTCGACGATCTTCTTGCCGATGGCGTGCACGCCCGCGTCGAGCTCGGCGACCGTCCGGGAGCCGGTCGGGCGCACGGCGGCCTTCTCCGCCAGCTCGGCGTAGAGGCCGTCGAAGGTCTTCACCCTGCAAGGCTACCGGGGCCCTACGGATCGCGCCGTTCCGGAGAATCCGGGCGACACGCCGCCTCCGGCGCCTCCGCCGCGGCGTGTCCCGCCAGAACTCCGGAACGGCGCGATCGGGTCAGGATGCGGCGAGCCCGCGCAGGTGACGGACGGCCGCGTCGGGGTCGGCCTGGCCGAAGACGCTCGAGCCGGCGACGAAGGTGTCGGCACCCGCCGCCCTGGCCGGGCCGATCGTCTCGGGCCCGATGCCGCCGTCGACCTGCAGCCAGACGTCGCGGTCGCCGATGGCCGCCCGTACCGCGGCCACCTTGCCGAGCATCGCCGGCTGGAACGCCTGACCGCCGAAGCCGGGCTCGACCGTCATCACGAGCACCTGGTCGTACTCGCCGAGGTCCGCGATCACGACGTCCGGCGCCGTGCCGGGCTTCAGCGCGACGCCGGCCCGCGCGCCGGCCGCGCGGATCGCCCTGGCGACGGCGACGGGATCCCCCGTCGCCTCGGCGTGGAAGGTGACGACCGCCGCGCCCGCCTCCGCGAACCCGGGCGCCCAGCGGTCGGGGTCGTCGATCATGAGGTGCACGTCGAGCGGCAGATCCGTGACCTGGAGCAGCCGCTGCACCATCGGCAGCCCGAACGTGAGGTTCGGCACGAAGTGGTTGTCCATGACGTCGACGTGCACGAGGTCGGCCGACGGGATGCGCGCCACGTCGGCGGCGAGGGCGGTGAAGTCCGCTGACAGGATGCTCGGCTCGATGCGGACCCCCGTCACGCCTGGCCCTCCGTGGCGCTCGGCCGCCCCTCGCCAGCGGTGGGCACGTCCTCCCGGATGCTGAGCTGCGGCTTCTGTCCGCGCGCGACGTTGATCGCGAAGACGATCCCGCCGAGCACGAGCCAGACGAGGCCGCCGATCTTGGCCAGCGGATCCGCGTTGACGAGCACGTAGCCGATGATCAGGAAGCCGAGCACCGGCACGACGCCGTGGAGCAGCCAGTTCCGCGAGCGCTGCCGCACGATGTAGTGCCAGAACACCGCGATGTGCAGCAGGCAGAAGCCGAACAGGGCGCCGAAGTTCACGAGGGACGAGATCAGCGCGAGCTGGCCGACGAAGAACAGGACGAGCACGACGGTGAGCACCGTGACCGCGAGGATCGCCCACTGCGGGACCTGGCGGGCGCTGATGCGGGACAGGAAGTGGGGCAGCTGCCGGTCGCGACTCATCGAGTAGAGCAGCCGGCTCGTCGCGGCCTGCGCGGCCATCGCGTTCGCGATGCCGACCGCGAGCACGTTGACGACGAAGAACACGTTCTGCCAGCCGGTCCCGGCCGCCGCCTTCACGAGCGTGAAGAACGCGTTCCCGGCCTCGGCGGCGGAGAAGGCGTCCCGTCCACCGGCCATGAGGCTCGCGAGCCACGTCTGGACGATGAACAGGGCGGCCACGATGAACAGCGCGATGACCATGGCGCGGCCGGCGGCGTTGCGGCGTCCGGTGGACTCCTCGGCGAGCGTCGAGATGCCGTCGAAGCCGAGGAACGAGAGCACCGCGATCGAGAGGGCGCCGGCGATGAGCGGCCCGGTCACCTTCGACGGCGTCCAGATCGGGTTCGTGCTCCACTCCGCGCCGGGGATCGTGCCGCCGTTCAGGGCGATCACCGCGATGATGACGAAGATCACGACGAAGACCAGCTCGATGGCAAGGAAGACCCGGTTCGCCAGCTTGATCGAGCTGATGCCGAGCAGGTTCACGACCGTGTTGATCGCGACGAAGACGAGCGCCCAGATCCAGCGTGCCGAGCCCGGGAAGATGCCCACCATCGACTCCGCGGCGAACACGTACAGCAGGGTCGGCACGAGCAGGTAGTCGAGCAGGATCGCCCAGCCCGCGAAGAAGCCGAGCGCGGGATGGATCCCGCGCCCGACGTAGGAGAAGACCGAGCCGGCGAGCGGGAAGGACTTCGCCATCTGCGCGTACGCGAGTGCGGTGAAGATCATCGCGACGAGGCCGATGACGTAGACGAGCGGCACCATGCCCGCCGCGCTGTTGTAGACCGTCCCGAAGATCGCCCACGGGGCGATCGGCACCATGAAGATGAGGCCGTAGATCAGCAGGTCGACGGTCGACACCGACCGCTTCAGCTCCTGCTTGTACCCGAACGATTCGAGGGTGCGCTGGTTCTCGGTGCCGGCGGTCACGAAGGTCCTCACTGGAGTCGCTGGTGGAAGACGACGGCGCGGCTGCCCCGCCTCGATGGACTGTAGCGGCGGAGCGATGCGGGCCACACGGGCTTGCGGGGTGCGGGCGGGCGGGTCAGCTGCGCGTGAGCAGCTGCACGAACATCGCGTCGGTCGCGTGCCGGTGGGGCCAGAGCTGGGTCGCGGTGCCCCGCCTCGCGCGGACGAGCGGTCCCGTCGTGACGCCGGCGAGCACCGCGGTCGTGTCGAGGGCCTCGAGCCCCGGGTGCCGATCCAGCGCGTCCGCCACCCGGTCCTCGGTCTCGGCCGTCACGGGCGAGCAGGTCACGTAGGCGAGCAGCCCGCCGGATGCGAGCGCGGCGACCGCGGCGTCGAGCAGCCGGGTCTGGGTGGCCGCCAGTTCGGCGATGTCCTCGGGCTGCTTCCGCCAGCGCGCCTCGGGGCGCCGGCGGAGCGCGCCGAGGCCGGTGCAGGGGGCGTCGAGCAGGACGCGGTCGAACCGGTCCTCCCCGGTGGCGAAGCGGGCGCCGTCCCCGATCACGACGGTGTGCTCGCCGGGCACGGCGGCGAGCGCGCGTTCGACGAGTCGGGCGCGGGCGGGCAGCAGCTCGTTGGCGGTCAGCGCCGCGCCGCCGGCCGCTCCCTCCGCGGCGAGGAGGGCCGCCTTGCCGCCCGGGCCGGCGCAGAGGTCGAGCCACCGCTCCCCCGGGACGATCGGGCGGGCGCGGGTCAGGGCGAGCGCAGCGAGCTGGGAACCGGGATCCTGCACCCGGACGCTGCCGGCACGGACACCCGGGACGTCACCCGGATCGCCGCCCGGCGACTCGACACCGATCGGCGAGAGGGGGTGCCGTGTCAGCCCGGTGGCGGCCGGATCGGCGAGGCCGGGCAGGGCGACGAGCCCGACCGGCGCGGCCACGTTGTCGACCTCGAGCAGCCGCGCGAGGTCGGCGTCGCCGCCGTCGGTCCGGGCGAGCGCGGCCTCGAGCTCGGCGACGACCCAGGCCGGATGGGCCTGCTCGACGGCGAGGACGGCGATCCGGTCGTCGAGGCCGGCGGTGAGCCGGGCGGTCCACGCCGCGTCGTCGCGCTCGCCGACCTTGCGCAGCACGGCGTTCGCGAAGCCGGCGGCGCCGCGTCCTGCCGCCTCCCGCGCCTGCTCGACGGCCTGGTGCACCGCGGCGTGGGCGGCGGTGCGGGTGGCGAGCAGCTGGTGGGCCGCGAGCCGCAGCACGTCGAGCAGCGGCGGGTCGATCGCAGGGATCTCCCGGCCCGACGCGGCCGAGATCACCGCGTCGTAGTGGCCGAGGCGGCGGAGGGTCCCGTAGGTCAGCTCCGTCGCGAACGCGGCCTCGGCCGGCGGGAGGCCGGCGCGGCGCAGCAGGACGGGCAGCAGCAGGTTCGCGTACGCGTCGCGCTCCCGGACCGCGACGAGCACCTCCAGGGCGACGCGCCTCGCGGGGCTGATGGTCGCGGGGCGAGTGGGACGGGCGCTCATCCGAGCCGCACCGGGGGGCGGACGCCGCGGAGCCATGCGGCCGCCGGCATGGGCGTGCGACCGGCGGGCTGCACGGTGACCAGCTCGACCGGGAGGTCACCGGTCCCGACGAGCACCCGGCGGCCGTCCAGCGCGACGTCCCCGGGGGCGAGCGGCGCCGCGTCGCGGGCCGGGGCGGCCTCGAGCACCTTCAGGCGTGCGCCGTCCAGCTCGGTGAAGGCGCCGGGCTCGGGCGTGACGCCCCGGTACCGGTTCAGGACGGCGGCGGAGGACGCGGTGAGGTCGAGCCGGCCGTCCTCGAGTGTCGGCTTGCCGGCGACGGTCGGCTCCCCCACCTGCGGCGTCTCTCGTGCGGTCCCGTCCGCGAGCCCGTCGACCGTCCGGGCGAGCAGCGGAGCGCCGATCGCGGCGAGACGCTCGAGCAGGTGCCCCGCGGTCTCGAGCGCGCCGACCGGCACCTCCTCGAGGGCGAGCAGCGGACCGGTGTCGAGGCCCTGCTCGAGCCGGAACACCGCGACGCCGGTCGTGGTGTCGCCCGCGATGAGGGCGTGCTGCACCGGTGCTGCGCCCCGCCAGCGGGGTAGGAGCGAGAAGTGCAGGTTGATCCAGCCGAGGTGGGGGACGGAGAGCAGCGGCTCGCGGATCAGCCCGCCGTACGCGACGACCACCCCCAGGTCCACCCCGTCCGCGAGCAGCGTCGTGGTCGCCGCCTCGTCCAGGCGTGCAGCGTGCAGGACGGGCAGGCCGAGCTGCGTCGCACGGGCGTCGACCGGCGACGGCGTGAGCACCCGGCGGCGGCCCTGTGGTGCGGGCGGGCGGGTGATCACCCGCACGATCTCGTGCGGGCCGGCCGCGAGCGCGTCCAGCGCGGGCACCGCCGCCTCGGGCGTCCCGGCGAAGAGCAGCCGCATGTCGTCCCTCCCGATGGCCGCCGATCAGCCTAGGTGGCTCGTCCGGGCGCAGGCGCCGGGGCTCAGAGGGGCTCGTGCGGGTCGAAGCGGACGCGGAGGGACGGCGGCGGCGGGGCGGGGGGCTTCGGCCGCCGGGCGGATCCCGCCCGGACGAGCGCCGCCTTCGCGATGGCGGCGAGCCGGGGCCCGGCCGCGTAGTCGAAGCGCAGCACGGCCCGTCGGCCGGTCGGATCCGCTCCGTGCACGAGCACATCCGCACCCGCGGCCTCCAGCTCCTCGACGAGCGCCTCCACCGCCATCGCCGGGCCGGTGACGGCTGCGAGCCGGACGACCGGCGGGAACCGCAGCACACGCCGGTCGGCGAGCTGCCGGGCGGCGAACTCCGGGAAGCGCCAGGTGGCGAGCGCGGTCGCCACGTCGCCCGTGACCCCGATGAGATGCACGGGCGCGTCGGGCGCGGCCAGTGCAGCCGCACCGGCCCACCAGCGGAGGCAGTCCTCGGCGACCCACAGCGATTCGCGCGCGAGCATCCGCCGGCCGTCGAGCAGCAGCACGGCCCGGTAGCCTCCCGGCGCCCGCGGCTCCGCCCCGCGCGTCGAGACGACGATGCGCGGGACGCCGTCGATCTCGTCGTGGACGTGCTCGCCGTCGGCGATGAGCACGGGGACCCCGGGGAACGCCCTGCCGAGCTCGTGGGCCGTCCGGCCCGCGTCGATCGGTGGCGGAGCGTCGCCTGCTGCCAGCGCCTTCAGGGCCGCCTCGCCGGGCCGGGCGACCTGCACGAGCACCGGCCCGGCCGTGAGGGCCTGCCGCAGCGCACGCCATGCCGCGGACGGGATCCGCGCGGCGCGGTCGTCGTCCGGCGTGAGCACCACCTCGGGTCGCTTCGCCGGTGGCGGCCGCTCCCCCAGCCAGCCGACCTGCACCAGGCGCTGCACCGTGGTCGACCGGGTGTGGGCGAGCAGGAGCAGCCCTGCACCGGTCTGCTCCTGCCGCAGCAGCGCGACATCGCGGGTGGCGGCGTAGGGCGCCAGCGGCTCCTGATGGAACGCGTCCGCCTCGTCCCACACGAGGATCGCGCCGAGGTCCGCCGCGGGCGCGTAGACCGCGGACCGGGCGCCGATGATCACGTGCGGACCAGGCCCGAGCGCGGTGAGGTGGGCCCGGTAGCGCTGCGCCGCGGGCAGGGTCGCGTCGACGCGCAGCACCGCCCCGGCCGCCGGGCCGGCCGCGAGCGCGGTGGCGAGCTGGTCGAGGTCCCGCCGGTCGGGCACCGCGACGATGACGCTGCGGCCGGCGGCTGCGACCGACGCGGCCGTGTCCGCGAGCTCCGCGGCCCACCCGCCGA
>NZ_JAODBE010000168.1 GCF_025463795.1 Amnibacterium sp. | reverse complement strand
GCAGCGACGCCGACAGGCGGCGCGCCGGCCGTCCCACGAGCCGCAGCGACTCCCGCAGCCCGATCAGCTGCCGCGTCGTGGCGGGGAAGGTGAGCGGATCCTCGACCCACCGCCTCGCGACTTCAGGATCGCGGCTCAGCCATTCCGCACCGGTCGACCCGAACGCGGTGTGCTTGCGGTTCAGGTCCCCCGCGTCCATGAAGCCGGGAAGGCGGTATGCCGTGCCGGAGAGCACGAGCCCGTCGCTGTCGACGAGACCGCGGTTGAGCGCGATCTGCGCGAGGATCGAACCGAAGCTGTGGGCGATCACCACCAACGGCACGTCCGGGTACGCCTCGCGGGTCATGCGGTTGAACGTCGCGATTGCGTCGATGGTCGCGTCGACGCCTCCCGGGCCGAGCCGGCCCATCCGGGACGGGTCGCTCGCCCACTGGCCCTGGCCGGTGCGCCCGTGCCCCCGGTGGTCGTCGGCCACGACGCCGAAGCCCGCGGCGTTCAGATCCGCCGCGAGCGCCCCGTACCGGCCGGCGTGCTCCCCGATCCCGTGGGAGATCTGCACGATCGCCCGCGGGTCCGGCACGAGCCACTCGTGCGTCTCGATCCGGATGCCGTGCGCGTCGACGAAGGCCACTGGAGCATTCTGGCCGCCCCCGGCGCCCTCATGCGTCCGGTGTGAGCCGCCTCCGAGTCCCGGCCGCCGGTCGGGGGCACTCCGGCGTTTGCATACGATGGTTATGCAATCGGAGGCGCAGTGAGCTCGAGCACCACATCGACCAAGGTCGGCATGTTCCGCTCCCTCGGCGTCCACGACTACCGGATCTGGGCCGCAGGGGCGATCGTCTCGAACGTCGGCACGTGGATGCAGCGCACGGCCCAGGACTGGATCGTCCTGACCCAACTCACCCACAACGACGCCTTCGCGGTCGGGATCACGATGGCGCTCCAGTTCGGGCCGCAGCTGCTGCTGCTGCCCGTCACGGGACTCGCCGCCGACCGCATCCCGAAGCGGACGCTGATGATGCTCACCCAGGCCGCGATGGGGTTGCTCGCCCTCGGCCTCGGCGTGCTGGCGGTGCTGCACCTCATCACGCTGCCCGAGGTCTACGGCTTCGCGTTCCTGCTCGGCTGCGCGGCGGCCTTCGACGCACCGGCGAGGCAGAGCTTCGTGTCGGAGCTCGTGCCGCCCGAGCACCTGACGAACGCGGTGGCGCTGAACTCGGCCTCGTTCAACTCGGCCCGGCTGGTCGGACCGGCGGTCGCCGGCCTGCTCACCGAGGTGGTCGGTCCCGGCTGGGTCTTCCTGATCAACGCCGCCAGCTTCGCGGCCGTGCTCACCTCGCTCTTCCTCATCCGGCCCGTGCAGGCCGGCGTCGGCGCCGGCGGGGGCGGCCGGTCGGTGAGCGACTTCGCGGCGGGCTTCACCTACGTGGCGTCGCGGCGCGACCTCGTCGTCGTGTTCTCGATGATCTTCCTCATCGGCACCTTCGGCATGAACTTCCCGATCTATGCCTCGACGATGGCCGTGCTGTTCCACCAGGGCGCCACCGGGTACGGGCTGCTGTCGACCGCCCTGGCGGTCGGCGCCGTCGCGGGAGCGCTGCTCGCGGCACGGCGCACGGAACCCCGGTTCGGGCTGATGGTCGTCGCGGGGCTGCTGTTCGCCGTCGGCCTCATGATCGGCGCGCTCGCCCCGAACTACCTCGTGCTGGCCGTCGCGCTCCCCCTCGTCGGCGTCGCCTCGCAGACCTTCATGACCACGGCGAACGGCACGGTGCAGCTCAGCGTCGAGCGCTGGGTGCGCGGGCGGGTTATGGCGATCTACATGGCGATCTTCATGGGCGGCACCGTGATCGGGGCCCCGGTGATCGGCTGGATCGCGAACACGCTCGGCCCACGGGAGGGTCTCGTCGCCGGCGGGCTCGCCGGCATCGCCTCCGCCGCCATCGGCACGGCGTGGATGGCCCACGGCCGGCGCGCGAGCCAGCAGCGGCCCGCGCCGACCGGCCCCCGGGACTGACCGGCGTTCAGCCCAGCAGATCGGCGGCGGCGGCGAGCGCCCCGACCAGTCCGGCGTTCTCGAGCACGGGCGGCACGACGAAGGCGGCGAGTGCCGCTGCGTCCGCGGCGCCGAGCGTGTAGCCGCGGTCGAGGAGTGGCACCTGCCGCCGCACCTCGTCGAGCAGGCCGGGCGCCTTCAGCACGCCACCACCGATGACCATCCGGTCGGCGCCGACGGTCATCCGCACCACGCCGACGAGCTGCGCGACGTACGACCCCAGGATCCCGAACGCCTCCGCGCGCACCGGCTCCGGCAGGGACGAGGAGTCGGCGCCCCAGCGCGCCTGCACCGCGGGGCCGGAGGCCAGCCCCTCGATGCAGTCCCCGTGGAACGGGCAGATGCCCGCGAAGGCGTCCCCGGCATGCCGCCGCACCAGCAGGTGGCCGAGCTCGGGGAAGCCGTTGCCGTGCACCAGGCGTCCCTGGACAGCCAGGCCGACGCCGACGCCCGTGCCGAACGTCGCGTAGGCGGTCGTCCGGGCTCCCCGGCCCGCGCCGTGCCGGTGCTCCCCGAGGGCCGCGGCGCCGACGTCGTTCAGCACGATCCGCGGCACGCGGCCGGCGAGTGGGATGCGGCCGAGCAGGTCGGTGTCGGCCCAGCCCGGCTTCGGCGTGCCGGTGACCCAGCCGTACCGGTCCCGATCGGGCTCCACGTTGACGGGACCGAAGGAGGCGATGCCGATCGCGTCGAGCGGACGGACCGCGGCGGCCTCGGCGAGGTAGGCGTTGATCCGACCGATGGTCTCGTCGGGACCGGTCGTCGGGAAGCGGCGCACCTCGAGCGGCTCGCCCGGCGCGTCGGCCCGGGCGATGGCGCACACGACCTTCGTGCCCCCCGTCTCGACGCCGGCGATCATCCGCCCTCCCTCCCCTCGAGGTCGTCCGCGACCTCGGCGGCGGCTCGGAGCCAGGCCCGCCGGGTGCGCGGGGCCAGCGCCGAGAAGCGGATCCGGCCGCTGTGCAGCCCGTCGTCGAACGGGATGGTGACCGCGGCTCTGGCGATGCTGCGGAAGCGCTCCGCGACCTCCCTCGCATCCCCGTGACCGAGGTCGGGGTCCGACTGCGAGACGACCACCGTCGCCTGCGCGGCGAGCGCCGCGGACCGCGGATCCCGCTCGGCGAGCTGCTCGAGCAGCAGCGCTCCGGCCTCCGCGTGCTCGCCGAGGGCGGTCGTCGCGATGACCAGGGCGTCGGCGCGCTCGATCATCTGCTGCCAGCGGTCCGCCGACTCGTCGTTGCCGGAGTCGAGGAACAGCAGCCGGTAGTACTTGCGCGCCACCTGATGCAGCGCGTCGAACTCCGCACGGGTGAGCCGCTGGCGATCGGCGAGCACGCGCGGGTTGGAGCGCAGCACGTCGTACTTGTCCTCACGCTGGTGGTGCACGAAGCGCAGCAGATCGGACGCGGACGCCGCCGGTGCGAGCAGGTCCTGCGCGTGCGGCAGCAGGTCGTGCACGGTGGCGTCGTGGCCGCCCTCCTCGGTGCGCCAGCCGAGGGTGCCACGGGTCTCGTTGTTGTCCCAGGCGAGCACGCCCGCGCCGCCGTACCGGGCGAACACCGCCGCGAGGAGCGCCGTCGTGGGGGTCTTGTTCGCGCCGCCCTTGCCGTTGACGATCGCGACCGTGCGCGGGCCGGGGAAGTGCCGGCTCACCGCGCGCGAGTCGGCGCGCTCCGCCCGCTCCTCGGCGGACGGCTGCACCCGGAAGCCGAGGGACGCGGCGGTCCGGCGCCAGCCGCGCGTGGGCGGCCGGTGCTCGTCGTCCTCGGCGAGGAACGACTCCCGCGACGGCCGCGGCTCCTCCCCGGGCCGCTCGTGGCCTGCGGATGCGCGAGGCGCCTCCGCGGAAGCGGGATCGGTCGCGACGGACGCCTCCGGCTCGACCGGGCCGACGGGGTCGGGCTCCTCGGCGAGCAACGCCCCCGGGACGATCACGGCCGGGACGACCGTGGTCGGCGCCATGGGCGCCCCCGGCAGGGCGTCGCCGCCCTCGTCCGACTGGACCGGCGGCACCGTCGGCGACGGTTCGACCGCGGGAGGAGTGGGCACGGGCGGTGTGGCGGTGCGCGGGCGCTGCACGGGCGAAGGCTGCGTGTTGAGGCTGGGGCGGGGCGCCGACCGCTTGTGGCGGCCGGGGCGGAGCCCGTCGGGCGACCCGTCGCCCGCATCCGCCTCCTCGGCCGGAACGCCCCCCTCGGCGCGCTCGGGATCGGTGTCGGTCATGCTCGCCTCCCGCCGTCCTCGGCTCTGCATCGCGATTCCGCGCCCGCCCAGTATTCCCCGGGCGCGCCGGGGCGTCCGGACACGGCCGCGCGAGGCGCGCCCGCGGACGACGTACGCTCGTTCCGGCCGGCGCCGCCGAAGGCGAGGGCCCGATCCCTGGAGGACGCGATGCTCGAGGTGCGCACCCGCCTGGCCCCCGACCTGCTCGACTACCACGAGGGCTGGGCCCTGCAGCGCGAGCTGCACGCCGCCGTCGTCGCCGGTGGCCCGGATGCGCTGGTCCTCTGCGAGCACGAACCGGTGTTCACGGCCGGGAAACGCACGGTGGCGGACGAGCGCCCGGTCGACGGGACGCCGGTCGTCGACGTCGACCGCGGCGGCAAGATCACGTGGCACGGGCCCGGGCAGCTCACCGGGTACCCCATCGTGCGGTTGCGGGAGCCCGTGGACGTCGTCGCGTTCGTCCGCGACCTGGAGGCGATGATGATCGCCGTCGCGGCGGACTTCGGCGTGACCGGCGAGCGCGTCGAGGGCCGCAGCGGCGTCTGGGTGCGCACGGCGGGCGGCTGGGACAAGATCGGCGCGATCGGCCTCCGCGTGCAGGAGGGCGTCACCATGCACGGGTTCGCGCTGAACTGCTCGAACGACCTCGGGCCGTACGCGGCGATCGTCCCGTGCGGCATCCGGGACGCCGGGGTCACCTCGCTGTCGGTGCTGACCGGTCGCACGATCACGCCGGCGGACGTCGTCGCGTCGGTGCTGCAGCACCTCGACGAGGTCCTCGGCGCCCCGGCGGTGGCCGCGTGAGCCGCCCGGTCGCGCTGCCCTCGACGGGCGCCGATCCCCGGGTGGGCGAGGGCCGCAAGCTGCTGCGGATCGAGGCCAGGAACGCCAGCGTGCCGATCGAGCGCAAGCCGGAGTGGATCCGCACCCGCGCGAACCTCGGCCCGGAGTACCGGGAGCTGCAGGGGCTCGTGAAGGAGGAGGGCCTCCACACGGTGTGCCAGGAGGCCGGCTGCCCCAACATCTACGAGTGCTGGGAGGACCGCGAGGCGACCTTCCTCATCGGTGGCTCGCAGTGCACGCGGCGCTGCGACTTCTGCCAGATCGACACGGGCAAGCCCGCCGACTACGACACGGACGAGCCGCGACGCGTGGCCGAGTCCGTGGCGAGGATGCGCCTGCGCTACGCCACCGTCACGGGCGTCGCCCGCGACG
>NZ_JAODBE010000103.1 GCF_025463795.1 Amnibacterium sp. | reverse complement strand
GATCGCCGGTCACCCACGCCTCGACTGGTGCCATTTGTCCTGAGAAAGCGACGCGCGCAGCGGAGGCAAGGGCAGCACCGTCTGGTGCTGTTCCGTGGGACGCCGGAGGCGCCCTTGCCGCACTGAGCACGTCGAACACGCTCGGCCACCGAGAGGCCCTATGTGGGGGTGTGTACGCGGTGTGCACAATCTCGCAGAGTTGCGGAATCGTCTGGCCATCCTGCGGGTCGGAGAACCCCGGAAACATGCGGAAGCGGCCCTCTCGTTGACCGAGCGCAGGCTCCAAAATCGGCCCTCGGCAAGCTGTATTCAGCCTCGGGGCGATGTCCCTGGCTAGGAGTAGGACGTCCTCGTTAGCGGGAGGTTCTCGAGTGGGTACGGTCAGCGGTTACACGACGGGGGCGGGCAGGCGTTGGCGCGTTCGATATCGCACGCCGGATCACCGCCAGGCCGACAAGCGGGGCTTTCGGACCAAGCGTGAAGCCGAGGACTTCCTCGCGGGTGTCGAGGTCGCGAAGCTCCGCGGGGAGTGGGTCAACCCGGCTCGCTCGCGGGTGACAGTCGGGGAGTGGGCCGAGGAGTGGTACGCCGCTCAGCTGCAGGTGAAACCCACCACAAGGTCGGGCTACCGCCATTCGCTCGACAAGCACGTGTTGTCGCGATGGTCGACCACCCGGCTGCCGGAGGTGCGCCACTCCGATGTCCAGGCCTGGGTGAACGGACTCTCGACGAAGCCCGCACCCTCGACCGTGCGCCAGATCCATCTCGTCCTGTCCGGGGTGATGAAGTACGCCGTCCGGGACGGACGGCTGAGCCGCAATCCCTGCGACGACCTCCGCCTACCGCGGATCGTAAAACGACGCCACGGGTACCTCGACGACGAGCAGGTCGAGCGCCTTGCCATCGCACACGGCCCCTATGCGGACGTCATCGCGTTCCCTCGCCTACACCGGCCTCCGTTGGGGCGAGATGGCGGCATTGCGAGTAGGCCGGGTCGATCTGAAGCGACGGCGTCTCGAGGTGGCGGAAGCCGTCACCGAGCCACGCGGCGCCCTGGTCTTCGGCACGACGAAGACCCATGAACGCCGCTCGGTGCCCTACCCGCGCCTCCTCGACGAGCTACTCCGCGCCCGCTGCGCCAGGAAGCAGCCGGGTGATCTCGTCTTCACAGGCCCTGACGGCGGCGTCGTTCGCAGCAGCAACTTCCGGTACCGCTGGTTCGATCCAGCCCTGACGCGGATCCGGGAGGCGGATCCCGACTTCCCTCGCATCACACCGCACGACCTCCGGCACAGCGCAGCGAGCCTGGCGATCGCCGCCGGCGCGAACGTGAAGGCGGTGCAGCGGATGCTCGGCCACGCCTCCGCGGCGATGACGCTCGACGTGTACGCCGACCTCTTCGACGATGACCTGGACTCCGTAGCCGCGGCCCTCGATGACCACGCCGCTGCTGCAGGTGTGGGCAAACTGTGGGCACGGCCCCTCGACAAGCCCCTCGTCAATCTGCCGGAAGATAAGAAACCCCCGGATGACCAAGGATCTTACTAGTGGCTCCGACCGGCGTCGATCCGGTGACCTTTCGATTTTCAGTCGAACGCTCTACCAACTGAGCTACAGAGCCGAAAGCGGATCGCTCGCACCATCCGCCTCGCGACCCTGACGGGACTTGAACCCGCGACCTCCGCCGTGACAGGGCGGCACGCTAACCAACTGCGCTACAGGGCCAAACAACTTGCTTCAGTGAACCAGGTCAGCGGCTGTGACCCCAACGGGATTCGAACCCGTGTTATCGCCGTGAAAGGGCGACGTCCTAGGCCGCTAAACGATGGGGCCGGGCCTCCCGTGACCGGGCTCACCGACCGTCAAGTGTACGGTGCCCGGCGCGGTTTCCCAAACGCACGCCGACGGGCGGGCGCGGCGCAACACACCCGCACTGGGTACACCGGGTCCGGGCGGCCCGGGGTTACGGTGGCGGCTGCATTCCGAGGCGGCACGCCCGCCGGTGCGTCGATCGGGGGTTCGACATGCGGATGCGGGTCAGGACTCGCGTGATCGCGCTGTCCGTCGTGCTCACGACGGCCGCCGTCGCCGGCATCGCGCTGCCCGCGCACGCCACCAGCTACCCCTCGTGGAGCGACGTGCAGTCCGCCCGTCACAGCGCTGCCGCGAAGGCCGCCCAGGTCAAACGCATCGAGGGGCTGCTCGCCTCCAGCAAAGCGGTCGTCGAGCACACGCAGCAGGTCGCGCAGCAGCGCGGGGCCGAGTACCAGGTGGCTCGGGACCAGGTCGACTCTGCCAACGACCGTCTGGGGAAGGTGAAGAAGGAGGTCGCCGCCGATCAGAAGCGGGCCAAGGCCGCCTCGCAGCGGGCCGGCCTGCTCGCGGCGCAGTTGAGCCGGACCGGCGGCGCCGACCTCCAGACCACTCTCTTCTTCTCCGCGGGCTCGTCGGACCGCAGCGCCTCGTCGTTCCTCACGAAGCTCGGCCGGCTCTCCAAGCTCACCCAGTCGAACGGCGAGATCGCCGCCGCAGCGAAGCAGGCGCAGCGCACGGCGGCCTCCACGCAAGCGCAGCTGAAGCAGGCGACTGCCGTGCTCGTCACGCTGAAGGGGAAGGCGGCATCCGCGCTCGCCGCCGCCGTACGGGCGAACGAGACCGCGAACGCCGAGCTGCAGAAGGAGCAGGGCGTGCAGGCGACCCTGGCCGCTCAGCTGAAGGCGCTGCAGGCGAAGTCGGACGCCACCGCTGCCGGGTACCAGGCGGGTCTCCGCGCCGCGGCCGCCCGCCGGGCCGCAGCCGCCGCGGCTGCATCGAGCGGTGGCGCCGGGGGATCCGTCGACGTCTCCGGATGGGCGCACCCTGCCTACGGTCCCATCACCGACGGCTTCGGCTACCGGCCCGACCAGCCGGCGGGGGCCAACCCGTTCCACCACGGCACGGACATCGGCGCCGGCTGCGGCAGCTCGATCTACGCCGCGCATGCCGGCACGGTCGTCTACGCCGGCTGGCTCGGCACCTACGGCAACTTCATCGAGATCGACAACGGCGGCAGCGTCTCGACCGGGTACGCGCACATCCGCCCCGGCGGCACGTTCGTCCACGTCGGCCAGCAGGTGTCGGCGGGCCAGAACATCGCCTCCGTCGGGATGACGGGTGCGGCGACCGGCTGCCACCTCCACTTCGAGGTGCGGATCAACGAGGTCCCCATCAACGCCCAGCCGTTCATGGCCGCCCGGGGGATCACCCTTGGCTGAGGTGCTGCGCAGACACCACACCGCGCCGCTCGGGATCGCGGTCGGCGCCGTCACGCTGGGCGCGGTGACCGCCGCGTTCACGATCAGCCCCGCCGCGGCGGACGAGCCGACCTACCCCAGCTGGCAGGACGTGCAGAACGCCGCGCACAGCGAGTCGGCCGCGAAGGCGGAGGTCGCCAGGATCACCGCCCTGATCACGTCCCTGCAGGACAAGGCGGACGCCGCCGGGCGCGCCGCGCAGATCGCCGCCGAGCACTCCCACGTGGCGCAGGCGGCCGAGGCCGCCGCCCGCACGCAGCACGACGCACTCGCGAAGGAGGCGGACGCCGCCGCCGCGCGTGCCAGGACGTCGCGGATGCGAGCAGGCCTGCTCGCCGCGCACCTCGCCCGCACCACCGGCGGCGACCTGCCGACGGACCTGCTGCTCAACGGGTCCGACGCGAGCAACCTGCTGTACCGCCTGGCGACGATGTCCCAGCTGTCGGCGCAGTCGGCGCAGATCTACAACGACGCCGTCGCGGACGAGAACTCCGCGAAAGCCCTCGGCGCGCAGGCCGACGCCGCGGAGGCCGAGCTGCAGCAGCGCGCGGATGCGGCCGCGAGCGCGCTGGCCGCCGCCCGCAGCACCTCCACGGCCGCCGAAGCCGCGGTCACCGCGCAGCAGCAGCACGTGAACCGGCTCCTGTCGCAGCTCGCCGACCTGCAGCACACGAGCACGCAGGTCGCCGCGTCCTACGTCGCGGGGGTGCAGCACCGCCGCGAGGTCGCGGCTGCGAAGGCCGACCATGCGTCGGGCGGGTCCTCCGGGGGCTCGTCCTCCGGTGGGTCCTCCGATGGGTCCTCGTCGGGTGGGTCCTCGTCCTCCGGCGGGTCGTCCGGGGGGTCCTCGTCGGGTGGCTCGTCGCCGGGTGGGTCCTCGTCGGGTGGGTCCTCCTCCGGTGGCTCGTCCTCCGGTGGGTCCTCGTCCTCGGGCGGGTCGTCGGGCGGATCCGTCGGGTCGGGCAACACCTCGCAGGCGTCCGCGGCCGTGGCGTTCGCGCGCGACCAGATCGGCGACATGTACCAGTTCGCCGGTGCCGGCCCGAGCACCTGGGACTGCTCCGGCTTGACGTGGAAGGCGTACCTCTCCGTCGGCATCGACGTGGGGGGCCACTCCGCCACCGCCCAGTACGACCTCGCGCGGTCTCAGGGGCAGCTCGTGCCCTACTCGCAGGCGCGGCCGGGCGACCTGGTCTTCTACACCGACGGCGGTGGCGACATGTACCACGTCGCCATCTACTCCGGAGGCGGCGACATGATCGAGGCGCCCTACGACGGGGTGCCCGTGCGTGAGGTGCCCGTGCGCGACGCCGACCGGATGCCCGTCGTCGCCCGCCCCACCGCCTGACCCGCCCGGCCCCGACCTCTCCGGAGCGCGTCCGCTGCCCGATCGGCGGAGGAATCGGACCTCCGCGACGAATGCGTGCGCATGCCGGAGCCTCCGGCGAAGAGGCTCCCGGCCCACAGCCCCTACCGGGCCCGGGACGTCCCCGCAGGGGGAGGGCGCGACCGACGGGCGGCAGCGCCGCGCTAGCTGTGGTCGGCGCCCGCGTCGGAGAGGCGGGTGAAGCCCTCCTGGATGATGCGGTCGGCCTCGGCCGCCCCGCCCCAGCCCTCGATGTTCACGAACTTGCCGGGCTCGAGGTCCTTGTAGCGCGCGAAGAAGTGCTCGAACTCCTTGCGGGTCTGCTCCGGCACGTCGTCGATGTCCTGGATGTGCTGCCACCGCGGGTCCTTGTAGGGGACAGCGATGATCTTCGCGTCCGACCCTGCCTCGTCGCTCATGTTGAGCACGGCGACCGGGCGCACCTTCACGCCGACGCCCGGGAAGACCGGGTACTCGAGCAGCACGAGCGCGTCGACCGGGTCGCCGTCGAGCCCGAGCGTGTTCTCGAAGAATCCGTAGTCGACCGGGTAGACGAAGGCCGTGAACAGCACCCGGTCGAGGTAGACCCGGCCGGTCACGTGGTCGACCTCGTACTTGTTCCGGCTCCCCTTGGGGATCTCGATGATGACGTCGTACTCGGCCACGGTCGTCCTCCACGCAGGTGAGCGGCGGCGGATCCGGCCCGCCGCGGGCGGCAATAACGTTAGCGGATGCCCGATCGGCCCCGACTGACTCCGGCGGTCGCGGACGTCCGCAGGGCGGTGCGCGAGCGGCTGCCGGCGGTGCCCGTGCGGGCTGCCGGACCGGAGGCGCTCGTCGGCCTGTCCGGGGGCCCCGACTCCCTCGCGCTCGCCCTCGCCGTGGCGTTCGAGGCGCCGCGGGCCGGTCGGCGGATCGGCGCCGTCGTCGTCGACCACGGCCTGCAGGACGGATCCGCCGCCGTCGCGGAACGGGCTGCGGGAGTCGCCCACGGCCTCGGTCTCGACCCGGTGCTCGTGGAGCGCGTCACCGTCGGGCAGGAGGGCGGCCCGGAGGCCGCTTCGAGGGCCGCGCGGCTGGCGGCGTTCGATCGCGCCCTCGCGGCCACGGGGGCCACCCGCGTCCTCACCGGGCACACGCTCGACGACCAGGCGGAGACGGTGCTGCTGGGCCTCGCGCGCGGATCCGGACCCGACGCGATCGCCGGGATGCGCGCCGACGCTCCCCCGTTCGTCCGGCCCCTGCTCGGACTCCGCCGCGCGACGACGGTGCAGGCCTGCGCCGATCAGGGGGTCGAGCCGTGGGCCGATCCGCACAACGCGGACCGCCGCTTCACGCGCGTGCGCGTCCGGCTCGACGCGCTCCCGGCTCTCGAGGCGGCGCTCGGTCCCGGCGTCGCCGTCAACCTCGCCCGCACCGCCGCCCAGCTGCAGGAGGACGCGGCCGCCCTCGACCTGCTCGCCGAGGAGCAGGCCCCCGAGCTCGCCGAGCTCGCGGAGGGCGGCATCGCCCTGCCGGTCGACGCGCTCGCCGCGAACCCGCCCGCGCTCGCCCAGCGGCTCATCCGCCTCGCCGTCGAGCACGAGTTCGGCCGCACCCTCACCCGGGCGCAGACCCTCGAGGTCGCCCGCCTCGTGACCGACTGGCACGGGCAGGGGCCGCTCGATCTGCCCGGCGTTAGGGTGGTCCGCGCCGGCGGCCGGCTCGAGTTCACGGCCGTCTGAAGGGGAGGGCAGCGTGCAGCCGAGCGACGTCGAAGGCGATCTCTCCAGGGTGCTCCACACCGAGACCGAGATCGCCGACCGCATCGGGGACCTGTGCCGGCGCATCGAGGCCGACGAGCCCGCCGACGGCGACGGCCGGCCCCTGCTGCTCGTCGGCGTGCTGAAGGGCGCCGTCATGGTGATGGCCGACCTCGCCCGCGAGCTGCGCATCCCCGTCGAGATGGACTGGATGGCGGTCAGCTCCTACGGCTCGAGCACGCGCTCCTCGGGCGTGGTGCGCATCCTGAAGGACCTCGACACCGAGCTCGACGGCCGGCGGGTGCTCATCGTCGAGGACATCATCGACTCCGGGCTCACCCTCTCCTGGCTCGTCGCGAACCTCCGCTCCCGCGGCCCGGCATCGGTCGAGGTGTGCGCCCTGCTGCGCAAACCCGAGGCGCAGCGCCTCGCGGTCGACGTGAAGTACTCCGGGTTCGACATCCCCAACGAATTCGTCGTGGGGTACGGACTCGACTACGCGGAGCGCTACCGCAACCTGCGCGCCATCGCGGTGCTCGCGCCGCACGTCTACACGTGACGGGAGCGCGACGGGCCTCGCGACCCCGTTCCTGACGACCCGCCAAGCGTGCGCCCTGAACCCGAATTGGGGCATCCCCCCAGAGCGAACAGGTGCTCCCAGGCGGAATGCGGGGCGTTACCCTATCCCCACTATGGACTTCAAGCGCATCTTCCGCGGTCCGCTCCTGTATATCGTGATCGCGGTCATCGTGGTGTGGGTCGGCTCCAGCCTGCTCACGGGCTCCGGCTTCCGCCAGGTCTCGACCCAGGAGGGACTCAAGTACCTGAGCAGCGGCCAGGTGGCCTCCGCGAAGATCGTCGACACGGACCAGCGCGTCGACCTCACCCTCACGAACGCGGACCCGAAGTACGGCGCGCAGGTGCAGTTCTATTACGTGGCGCCGCGTGGCACGGAGATCGTCAACGCCGTCGACTCCGCGTACAAGGCCGGCAAGCTGAAGTCGTTCGACGACCAGGTGCCGCAGCCCAGCTGGCTGCTCTCGGTCGCCACGTTCCTCGTGCCGATCCTGCTGCTGGGCCTCTTCTTCTGGTTCATCATGTCCGGCATGCAGGGCGGCGGGAACCGCGTGATGCAGTTCGGCAAGTCGCGCGCGAAGCTCGTCTCGAAGGAGACCCCGAAGGTCTCGTTCAACGACGTCGCGGGGGCCGACGAGGCCATCGAGGAGCTCGGCGAGATCAAGGACTTCCTGAAGGAGCCCGCGAAGTTCCAGGCGGTCGGTGCTCGCATCCCGAAGGGCGTGCTGCTGTACGGCCCCCCCGGAACCGGAAAGACGCTGCTCGCCCGCGCCGTCGCGGGTGAGGCGGGCGTGCCGTTCTACTCGATCTCCGGATCCGACTTCGTCGAGATGTTCGTGGGCGTCGGCGCCAGCCGCGTGCGGGACCTGTTCGACCAGGCGAAGCAGAACGCGCCGGCCATCATCTTCGTGGACGAGATCGACGCCGTCGGTCGGCACCGCGGCGCAGGCATGGGCGGCGGGCACGACGAGCGCGAGCAGACGCTCAACCAGCTGCTCGTGGAGATGGACGGCTTCGAGAGCAACGAGGG
>NZ_JAODBE010000087.1 GCF_025463795.1 Amnibacterium sp. | reverse complement strand
CGCCTCGTGCCGCTCGCCCTTCGGGCCGGAGACGGCGAGGCGCCGCAACGTGCCGACCAGCGGCCGCAGGGCGTTCGGCACCGCGTCGCCCTGCCGCTCCATGCGCCGCTCGTCCGCGAGGGTGAGGAGCACGCTCGGCGCCTCCTCCTCGTTCGCCACCGCGGCGAGCACGAGGACGTCCCTGGCGCGGGACGCGGCGAGCGCGACGAGCCGCAGCTCGTCGGACAGGGCGGCGCGCCGCTCATCGGCGGGACCGTCAGGCGCCGAGCCGGCGGTGAGCACACGGACGAGGTCGCCGACGCCGAGCAGCGATCCGCGCGGCTTCAGGTTCGGCCACACGCCGTCCTGAAGGCCGGCGAGCACCACCGTGTCGAACTCCAGCCCGGCCACGCCGACCGGCGTGGTGACGAGGACCGCGTTCCGGATGCCGCGGGGCGCCAAGGTGTCGTCGGGCACCTCGGCCGAGAGCTGCGCGGTCAGGAAGACGGACGCCGGGTCGGTGGGGGCGCGCTCGGCGGTGCGCGCCGCGGCCGTGAAGAGGGCGACGACGCCGTCGAGGTCGCGGTTCGCCTCCGCGGCCCCGGTGCCGCCCGCGAGCGCCCGCTCCCGCCAGGGCCCGGCGAGGCCGCTGCGCTCCCAGACGATCCAGAGCAGCTCCTCCGCGGAGGAGCCCTTCCTCTCCGCCTGGCGGACCGCGTCGAGGGTCTCGGCGAAGCGCGCGGCGCGCCGGGAGAACGCCGACTCGATCGTGACGAGTCGCCCCGGTCGCTCGAGCGCCTCGACGAGCAGCTCACCGGCGTTCCTGGTGCCGTCGCCGGCGAGCTCCTCGACGCGGAGGGCGAGCCGCAGCCGGCGGAGGGTGAGCCGGTCGAGGCCGCCGAACGGCCCGGTGAGCAGGTCGACCGCGGTCTCCGGCGTGAGCGGCGCGACGCCGACGGCCGTCGCGACGATGTCCAGCAGGGCCCGCGCCGCCCGGTCGGACGAGACCGGCCGCCCGGTGGTCGCGGTGATCGCGGGCACGCCCGCCGCCTCGAGCGCGCGGGCGAGGGGCTCGGCCTGCGCTCCGGAGCGCACGACCACGGCCTGGTCGGCGAACGGCACGCCCTGCTCGAGGTGCCGGGACCGCAGCCGGCGCGCGATC
Source organism: Amnibacterium sp. (assembly GCF_025463795.1). GTDB lineage: Bacteria > Actinomycetota > Actinomycetes > Actinomycetales > Microbacteriaceae > Amnibacterium. The sequence continues at coordinate 23,043 of NZ_JAODBE010000087.1, read as the reverse complement.
GCGAGGGCGAGCTCCCCGCTGCCGGGCGCCTCCACCGCGGTGACGGCGCTGCCGCCCGCCCGGGCCGCGCGTGCCTCGCGCTGCGGGCCGGCGAGGGCGGTGCCGATGCGGGCGGTGACCGTGGTGACGAACCGCCGGACCGCCTCCGGATGCCGGTGCACGGTCTGCAGGCGGAGCCGCACCGCCCCGGGGAGGCCCAGGCGGGACTCGAACCGGCCGAGCAGGTCGGGCTCGCCGCCCCGGAACGTGTCGGCCGCGACATCGGGGTCCCCGAACGCGACGATCGCGGTGCCGCGGGTGGCGAGCGCCGCGAGCAGGGCCACGGCGGACTCCCCCGCGTCCTGCAGGTCGTCGACCACGACGAGCCGCAACCGGTCGACGGTCCCTCCGCCGGCGCCGCGGTGCACCGCCGCGGCGGCGAGCGCGGCGAGCTCGGAGGAGTCGAACGCGTCGGGCTGCACCGCGGTGAGCACCTCGTAGTACTCGGACCAGAACCGTGCGGCGGCGACCCAGGCCGGGCGCTCGTGGGTGCGGCCGAGCCCCTCGAGGTCCTCGGGCACCAGCCCGTGCTCGACCGCCCGGGCGAAGAGGTCGCGCAGCTCGCCCCTGAACGCCGTGAGGGCGCGCACCTCCGGGCCCAGCCGGTCGGGCCACACCGTCTCGTCGTCCTCCAGCAGCTGCGCGATCAGCGCGTCCTGCTCCCCGCCCGCGAGCAGGACCGGCTGCGGCCGCTCCTCCGCGATCGCCGCACGCCGGGCGATGTCGTAGGCGAGCGACGCGACGGTGCGGGCGGGCGGGCCGTCGACCGGGACACCGAGCCGCACCACGAGCCGGTCGCGCAGGCGCGCGGCCTGCGTGCGTCGCGGTGCGAGCAGCAGCACCTCGCCGGGGTCGAAGCCCTGCTCGCGCACGCGGTGCGCGAGCAGCTCGATCGCGGTGCGGGTCTTGCCCGATCCCGGCGCCCCGAGCACCACGGCACTCGTTCCGACGGGCACATCGAGCACCGCCCGCTGGCTGGGGTCGAGGTCGTCGTCTCGCATCGCCAGCACGGTATGGCGCGGGGCCGACACCGGATGCGGGCGATACTGGAGGGGCATGCCGGCGGCTGCCGCCGGCCAACGGCTTCGGAAGGGGATCCGTCATGGAGGTCCGTATCGGCATCCAGAACTCACCGCGCGAGCTCGGCTTCGAGAGCGCCGAGGCCCCCGGGGCCGTGCAGAAGAAGGTGGCGGACGCGATCGAGAGCGGTGCGACCCACCTCACCCTCACCGACGAGGGCGGCCGGCTGTACATCGTGCCCGTCGCATCGCTCGCGTACGTCGAGGTCGGGAGCGAGAAGACGCGCCGCGTGGGCTTCGTCGCCTGACGTGGAGCTGCTCTTCATCGTCCTGATCGGGGTCGTCGCCGGCCTCGTGGGACGGGCCGCGCTGCCGAACCGCGCGCTGCTCGGTGCGTTCCTGCTGCCCGCGATCGGCGGCGCCGCGGCCGCGATCGTCTGGGTCGCGCTCACGTGGGCCCGTTGGCGGTGGGACGGCGGCTGGATCTGGGTCGTCACGGTCGCCGCCACGCTGCTCTCCGTCGCGGCCGCCGGCGTCCTGATCGGCCGCGCCCGCGCGGCGGAGGACGACCGCCGCTTCGCGGAGCTCGCAGGCAGCAGGTAGCGCTCCGACTCAGCAGAAGCGCCCGCTTCCCGCGTGGGGGAGCCCGCACCGCTCCTGAACGAACCAGGGAACTCGCGCGCCGAGCTGGGCAACGGAAGGCCGTGCCGCCGCGCCGGGCCGGGCGGACTGCGGACGACGTCGTGGATGCGCTCGCGCAGCCAAGACGATCGACTCAGGCCTCGATCGGGGCGGGCTGCTCCTCGAGCAGCTCCCGCACGCGCGGCACGACCTCGGTGCCGTAGCGCTCGATGCCGCGCATCATCGTGTCGTGCGGCAGGGGTCCGGCGCTGTACTTCAGGTCGAAGCGCTGCACACCGAGCATCCGCACCGTGCGGGCGATCTTCGCGGCGACGGTCCGCGGGGATCCGACGTAGAGCGATCCGTGCTCGACCTCCGTCTCGAACTCGTGCCGGCTCATGGGCGGCCAGCCGCGGTCACGGCCGATGCTGTCGCGCATCGCCTTGTAGTCCGTGAAGTACTCCTCTCTCGCCTCCTCGTCGGTGGCGCCGACGTGGCCGGGCGAGTGCACACCGATCGGCAGGGGCGCCAGCTCGAGCTGGGTGAGCGCACGGCGGTAGAGCTCCACGTACGGCAGGAAGCGGTCGGGGGCGCCACCGATGATGGCGAGCATCATCGGCAGCCCGTAGCGGGCCGCGCGGATCACCGACTCGGGGCTGCCGCCGACGCCGATCCAGGTCGGCAGGGCGCCGGAGGCCGTATGCGGGAAGACGTGCTGGTCGGTGAGCCCCGCCCGCACGGTGCCGGACCAGGTGACCGGCTGCTCCGTCCGCAGGTGCGCGAACAGGTCGAGCTTCTCGGTGAAGAGCGTCTCGTACTGGGAGAGGTCGTAGCCGAACAGCGGGAACGACTCGGTGAAGGACCCGCGGCCGAGCGTGATCTCGGCGCGACCGCCCGAGATCGCGTCGAGCGTCGCGAAGCGCTGGAACACGCGCACGGGGTCGTCCGAGCTGAGCACCGTCACCGCGGAGCCGAGCGAGATGCGGGAGGTGCGCGCGGCGATGGCGGCGAGCAGCAGGTCGGGCGCGCTGACCGCGAAGTCGGCGCGATGGTGCTCCCCGATGCCGACGGCGTCGAGTCCCACCTGGTCGGCGAGCACCGCCTCCTCCACGACGTCGCGGATGACCTGCGGCGGCGGTGTCGGCGCGCCGTCCGGCGCCCGCGTCACGTCGCCGAAGGTGTCGATCCCGAAGCGCAGTGCGCCGAGGTCGTCGGTCATGAGGTTCCTCCTCGCCCGCCCGTCCGAGCGGATGTCTGACACGTCAACAATATGCCCGGACGGCGCATTCCGCGCCGCGGATCCTGTGCTTCAGGCCGTGAGGCCGAGCCGGTCCATGCGCCGCGTATGGGCCGCGATCAGGTCGTTCAGCACCGGCTCGATCCGCCGCTCCTCGGTCTCGGCCGGCTCGCCGTCCGGCCCCGGCGCCGACGCCAGGGCGCTCCGCGCGACGAGAAGGGTGTCGCCGACGATGCGGCGGCCCCAGAGCGCGAGCCGTGACGTCATGCGGCGGTCCGCCGCCACCGCGGCCGCGAGCACCGCCACGAGGGACTCCTGGCCGATGTCGGCCGTGAGGATCGACCGGTAGCGCTCCGCGAGCGGGGCCGGCAGGCCCGAGCCGAGCTGCGCGAGGAAGTCGTCGAGCAGGCCGGTCGCGAGATGCAGGGTGAGCACGGACTCGTGCCAGCCCGTCTCGCCGAACCGCCGCCAGTACCGGTCGATCTCCGATGTATAGGGCTGCATGGCCGTCGCCGGGTCCTCGCCCTCCGCCGTGAGCAGGTCGACGAGCCCGGTGTGCTGGCCGAGGATCGCCGCCGCGACCCTCGTCACGGTCTCCCGCTCGGCCAGGTCCGAGGCCCGCGAAGCGATCGAGGACGCCGTCTCGAACAGCGACAGCTGGAGGTAGGCGGATCGCGCGACCAGGGCGACCGGATCCGGCCGCAGATCCCCGAGCGGGACGCGGTCGACCCGGACGGGGCGTCGCCTGCCGCGGAACGGCTGAGGACGCGGACGACCCCGTCCCGGCTGGATCACCGCCTCAGCATATTGGCAGCCGGTACACTGGACCCGGCGTCCGCCGTGGAGCGGGCCCCTCCGCGCCGGTCAGGCAGTCACATCGGCGCGAATCCGCGCGGCCACTCCGGCCGCATCTCGCCGCTGATTCCCAGCACGGACCGACAGGCACATCTCCTTGACCTTCGCAGAACTCGGTGTCGACCAGGACCTGGTCGACGCCATCACCGCTCACGGCATCCTCGAGCCCTTCCCCATCCAGTCGCAGACGATCCCCCTCGGCCTCTCCGGCCAGGACATCATCGGCCAGGCGAAGACCGGCACGGGCAAGACCCTGGGCTTCGGCCTCCCCATCATCCAGCGCCTCGGCAAGGAGCCCGCCCCGGGCGTGCAGGTGCTCGTCGTCGTGCCCACGCGGGAGCTGTGCGTGCAGGTCGCCGAGGACCTGGTCATGGCGACCGCGAACCGGCCGACGACCGTCGCGGCGATCTACGGCGGCAAGGCCTACGAGGGCCAGATCGAGCAGCTGAAGGCAGGCGCGCAGATCATCGTCGGTACCCCCGGCCGTCTGCTCGACCTCGCGGGGCAGCGCCTGATCAGCTTCGCGAACGTGCGCGAGATGGTGCTCGACGAGGCCGACAAGATGCTCGACCTCGGCTTCCTCCCCGACATCGAGAAGCTCTTCGCGCAGACCCCGCCGACGCGGCACACGATGCTCTTCTCCGCGACGATGCCCGGCCCGATCGTCGCGCTCGCCCGGCGCTTCATGAACCGGCCCGTGCACATCCGCGCGACGGACCCCAACGAGGGCCTCACCCAGGCGAACATCCGGCACCTCGTCTACCGCACGCACTCGCTGGACAAGGACGAGGTCATCTCGCGCATCCTGCAGGCGGAGGGGCGCGGGAAGACCCTGATCTTCACGCGCACGAAGCGCGCGGCGGCGAAGCTCGTCGAGGAGCTAGGCGACCGCGGCTTCAACGCCGCAGCCGTGCACGGCGACCTCAGCCAGGAGCAGCGGGAGCGCGCCATGAACGCGTTCCGCGCGGGCAAGAAGGACGTGCTGATCGCCACCGACGTCGCCTCTCGCGGCATCGACGTCGACGACGTCACCCACGTGATCAACCACACGATCCCCGAGGATGCGGACGCGTACCTGCACCGGGCCGGGCGCACCGGCCGTGCGGGCAAGACGGGGATCGCCGTGACCTTCGTCGACTGGGACGACCTGCACAAGTGGTCGCTCATCGACAAGGCGCTCGAGTTCGGGCACCCGGAGCCGGTGGAGACGTACTCGTCATCGCCGCACCTCTTCTCCGACCTCGGCATCCCGGAGGGCACGAAGGGCCGGCTGAAGACGCACGGCGCGCCGCAGCGCGTCGAGCCCGCAGCCCCGTCCGGCGACGCCGCGGGCCGCACACGCCGCCGCACCCGGAGCGGCGAGGGCCAGGCCGAGCACGCGGCGCAGCGCCACGAGCACGGCGGGCACGAGCACGGGCACGAGCAGGCCGAGACCGCCCACAGCGAGCACGTGCCCGGATCCGGCGCGCACGACGGAGCCGGCAAGCGCCCCCAACGCCGACGCCGTCGCGGGTCGCGCCCCGCGACGCCGTCGGCCTGAGCCGCCGATAGCATTTCCGGATGCCGACCCTCACCGACGTCGACATCTGGCCGCTGCTCGGACTCCGGATCTCCGTGTCCGACGTCGAGCTGACGGCCGTGGACGACCGCACCGCGCTCGACCTCGGGCGCCTCGCGGCGTCCGGCATCCACGGCAACGCGCTGCCGTTCACCACGCCCTGGTCGCGGGGCAGCGACGTCGACGTGGCCCGGAACGTGTACCGCCACCACTCGGCGCTGCGCACGACGCTCACGCCCGAGGCGTGGTCGCTCGAGTTCGCCGCCCGCCTCGACCACACGCTGATCGGGGTCCAGGCGCTCGAGGCGACCGGCTTCCCCGAGACCCGGTCGGCCGAGAGCACGTCGTGGCTCGGGCTGCAGTGGCAGGGTCGCGGCATCGGCACGCTGCTGCGGATCGCGGTGCTCACCTTCGCGTTCGACGGCGTCGGCGCCCGGCAGGTCACCACCCGAGCCTGGTCCGACAACGTCGCCTCCTCGTCGGTGAGCCGCAAGGTCGGCTACGTCACCGACGGCGAGTCGCTCGAGGACCGGGAGGGCGTGCCGACCGTGCTGCGGCGCTACCGCCTCGACCGCTCGACGTGGGAGTCCCGGCCGCCGGAGCTGCGTCCGCACGTGGACATGGAGGGGCTCGAGCCCGTCCGCCGCTGGCTCGGCGTCGACTGAGGCCGGCTCACGCCGCGGGCGGCACCGGCAGGGTCCCGGTCCCCTGGGCGAGGATCCGCTCGAGCACCTCGGGCGCCGTGGTGTTCTCCCCCAGCCGGTTCGGCTTGCCGCTGCCGTGGTAGTCGCTCGATCCTGTGACGGAGAGACCGAACCGCTCCGCCAGCTCCGCGACCCGTTCCCGGCCGTCCGGCGTGTTCTCGCGGTGGTACAGCTCGAGGCCGAAGAGGCCCGCGTCGACGAGGTCGGCGACGACGTCCTCGCCGAGCACCCGGTCGCGGCCCGCCGCACCCGGGTGGGCGAGCACCGGCACGCCGCCCGCGTCCCGGATCAGCCGCACGCCCGCCTGCGGGGTCGGCGCGTAGTGCGGCTCGATGTAGCCGCGCCGGGGATGCAGGATGCCCGCGAACGCGGCGCTCCGGTCCGACTCGATGCCGAGCGCCACGAGCGCGTCGGCGATGTGGGGACGGCCGACGGTGGATCCTGGACTCGTCTGGGCGAGCACGTCCGACCAGGCGAGCGGGTAGTCGACGCCGATGCGCGCGACGATGCGCCTGGCGCGGCTTCGCCGTGCCTCGCGGATCCGGGCGGTCTCCGCGAGGAGACCGGGGTGCTCGGGGTCCACGAGGTAGCCGAGCACATGGACGCTGCGCCACTCGAGCCGCGTGGACAGCTCGACACCCGGCACCAGGCCGAGCCCCGTCGCCGTGGCGGCCCCGCGGGCCTCTGCCCAGCCGGCGGTCGTGTCGTGGTCGGTCAGCGCGATGGTCGACAGCCCGGCGCCGACCGCCTGCGCGACGACCTCGGCGGGCGGCTCGGTGCCGTCCGACACCCGGGAGTGGGTGTGCAGATCGATGCCCCGGCGCGCCTGCACGCGTCCGAGCCTAGCCGCGCCGCCCGCGGCGGCCGGAGGCGGGGACGCGCCTCAGGGAACGGCCGCAGGACGGCGCCGGGCGCGCCCGCGGGCGACGGTGCGATGATCGGATCATGTCGACCGACCAGCAGCTGCACACCGCCGAGAACCGCGACGTCGAGCAGCCGGTGGAGCGCACCGCGATCCCCAAGTCGCGCGCGTTCACCGACTACATCGGCAGCGGATGGGCGGACCGCCCGCGCACCCTCCCGCCTCTGCGCCCGCTCGCCGCCGCCGCGGCCGAGCGGCGCGCCGCGCTCTCGTCGCGCTTCGCGGGCAAGCGGCTCGTGATCGCCGCGGGCGATCCGAAGGTGCGCTCCAACGACACCGACTACCCGTACCGCGCGCACTCCGCGTTCTCGTGGCTCACGGCCTGGGGCGCCGACACCGTGCCGGGATCGCTGCTCGTTTTCGAGCCGGCCGACGACGGTCACGACGTCACCCTCTACTTCCCTCCTGCGGCCGGCCGCGACACCGACGAGTTCTACGCGAACGCCGCCATCGGCGAGTTCTGGGTCGGCCCCCGTCCCACCGTCGATGAGGTCGGCGCGGACCTCGGGCTCGCCACGAAGCCGCTCGACGCGTTCCTGGCCGGCGACGCCGACCTCACCCTCGAGGACACCGACCTCGAGCGCGACCTCTCCGAGGCCCGGCTCGTGAAGGACGAGGGCGAGGTCGAGGAGCTCCGCGCCGCCGTCGCCGCGACGAAGCAGGGCTTCGACGACGTGCTCGCCTCGCTCCCCCGCATCGTCGAGCACGAGCGCGGCGAGCGCGTGATCGAGGGCGTGTTCTTCACCCGCGCCCGGTCGGAGGGGAACGAGCTCGGCTACGACACGATCGCCGCCGCCGGCCCCCACGCCTGCATCCTGCACTGGACCCGCAACGACGGCCCGGTGGTCCCCGGAGACCTCGTGCTCATGGACGCCGGCGTCGAGATGCCGAGCCTCTACACCGCCGACATCACCCGCACCTTCCCGGTCGACGGCACCTTCTCCCCCGTGCAGCGGGAGATCTACGAGGCGGTCCGCGAGGCCGCGGACGCCGCGTTCGCGGTCGTGAGGCCGGGCATCGTCTTCCGCGAGGTGCACGAGGCCGCGATGGCCGTCATCGCCGAGAAGGTGCGCGGCTGGGGGCTGCCGAGGATCGATCCGTCGATGGTCGAGGGCCTGGAGGGGCAGGCGCACCGCCGCTACATGGTGCACGGCACGAGTCACCATCTCGGCCTCGACGTGCACGACTGCCAGCAGGCCCGCAAGGAGTTCTACATCGACGGCACGGTGGAGGCCGGCATGGTCTTCACGATCGAGCCCGGCCTCTACTTCCAGCCCGACGACCTCACCGTGCCCGAGGAGTTCCGCGGGATCGGCGTGCGGATCGAGGACGACGTGCTCGTCACGGCCGACGGCTACGAGAACCTCTCGGCCGGCATCCCGCGCACCGCGGACGACGTCGAGGCCTGGCTCGCGGAGCGCGCGAGGGCCTGACTGGAGGAACCGTCCTGCCGGCGCGCGTCAGGCGCCGGCGGTCGGGCCGAGGGGCGGCTCGTCGAGGTCGGCGCCCGCGACGGTCGTCGTCGCGGTCGTGCCCACGCCGAGGCCGAGCACGGTGCGTGCCCGGTTCGCCGCCTCCGGATCGACGACGAGCGAGTAGCTCGACGCGACGACCTGCATCACGGAGCTGAAGTCGCGGCGCCTGCGGGTGAGCGCGTAGCTGATCAGGCCGAACAGGATGCCGAACGCGGCCCCCAGGAGCACGGCGCCGAACAGGTAGCCCACGCCGGGGTTCGCCCTCGTCGAGAAGAAGAGGGTGACGAGCCCGAGGAACAGGCCGAGCCACAGCCCGGATGCCGCGCCCGCACCGGCGGCGCGGCCCCAGGAGAGCCGGCCGGTCACGCGCTCGACGCTCTTCATGTCGTTGCCGACGATCGAGGCGGCCCGCACCGGGAAGTCGGCGTGCGCGAGCCGGTCGACGGCCTCCTGCGCGCCCTCGTACGAGTCGTAGGTGGCGATCACGTCGCCGGTCGGCGGTTTCGGGAAGGACAGCCGGCGGGAGGTCCCGAAGGGTCCCTGCGTGTTGGTCACGCCGGGAGTATCCCATCGCCCGGCTTGGCGGGCTGCAGCGCCCCCTTTGACTAGCCTTAGCGGTCGTGAGCACGACGCGCATCTTCGTGGCCCGGCTGGCCGGGTGCGCCGTCTTCGACCGCCAGGGCGACCGGCTCGGCCGCGTGCGCGACGTGGTCGTCGTCTACCGCCGCGCCGACCCGCCCCGTGTCGTCGGCATGGTGGTCGAGATCCCCGGTCGCAGACGGGTGTTCCTGTCCATCGGCCGCATCGTCTCGATCGGCTCCGGGCAGGTCATCACCACGGGCCTGATCAGCGTCCGGCGCTTCGAGCAGCGGGCGAGCGAGACGCGGATCCTCGCCGAGATGCTCGGGCGCCGCGTCGCCCTGACCGACGAATCGGGCGAGGCCACGATCGAGGACGTCGCGATCGAGGAGGTCGGCCCCGGCGAGTGGGAGGTGTCCCAGGTCTTCGTGCGGCGCCCGAAGACGAGCCCGTCCCCCTTCGCCAAGGGCGCGACGATGTTCGTCAAGTGGGCGGACGTGCGCGAGCGGATCCGCACCGGGCAGGGCCAGTCGGCGACGCAGCTCATCCAGAGCTACGCGGACCTGCAGGCGGCCGACCTCGCGTCGACCCTGCTCGACCTGCCGGAGCAGCGGATGCTCGAGGTCGTCACCGAGCTGCCCGACGAGCGCCTCGCCGACGTGCTCGAGGAGATGCCGGAGGCGTCCGGCGCACGGATCCTCGCCGGACTCGGCGACGACCGCGCCGCCGACGTGCTCGAGGCGATGCAGCCCGACGATGCAGCCGACCTCATCGCGTCGCTGCCCGGCGAGCGCAGCGACGCCCTGCTCGACCTCATGGAGCCCGACGAGGCCGAGGACGTGCGCATGCTCCTCACCTACGACCCCGACACGGCCGGCGGTCTGATGACCACGGACCCGATCATCCTGTCGTCCGACGCGACCGTCGCCGAGGGCCTCGCGCTCATCCGCCGCCACGAGCTCGCGCCCGCGCTCGGCGCCGCGATCTGCATCACGCTGCCGCCGTACGAGCCGCCGACCGGGCGGTTCCTCGGCATCGTGCACTTCCAGCGCATGCTCCGCTACCCGCCGCACGAGCGGATGGGCACCCTGCTCGACACCTCGACCGAGCCGGTTCGGGCCGACACGTCGGCCGCGGAGGTGTCGCGCATCCTCGCGTCCTACAACCTCGTGCAGGTGCCGGTCGTCGATGCCGCCCATCGCCTCGTCGGCGTGGTGACGGTCGACGACGTGCTGGACCGCCTGCTGCCCGACGACTGGCGCAGCAGCGACGCCGACCCCGCCCCCCGCGTCCCGTCGCGCCGCCCGTCGGCCGACACCGCCGCGATCCTGACCCGCCCGCAGAGGAGGTTCCGCCGTGGCGGCGCCGGCTAGGCGGCGCGATCGGCGGGAGATCGACCCGCTGGAGGAGCCGAAGGGCCTCGGGCGCCGCCGCCAGCAGCGCACGAGCCGCGACGTGTTCGGGCGGTTCTCGGAGGGGTTCGCCCGCGCGATGGGCACGTCCGGGTTCCTGATCGGGCTGACCCTGTTCGTCGCCGTGTGGCTGCTCTGGAACGCCGTCGCCCCGGCGTCGGCCCAGTTCGACCCGGTGAGCAACGGGTTCGCGGTGCTCACGCTGATCCTGTCGCTGCAGGCCTCGTACGCCGCGCCCCTCATCCTGCTCGCGCAGAACCGGCAGGACGACCGGGATCGCGTGCAGACCGAGCAGGACCGTCAGCAGGCACAGCGGAACCTCGACGACACCGAGTACCTCGCCCGGGAGATCGTGGCGCTGCGGCTGCTGGTGCGCGACATGGCGTCGAAGGACTTCGTGCGAACGGAGCTGCGCGGCCTGCTCGAGGAGCTCGACAAGCGGGAGGCGGACCGGTCGGCGGGCACGGCCGGCCGGCCGTGACGGCGCTCGACGACGCGGTCCGGGACGCGGTCGGGCGGATCCGGGACCCGGAGATCCGCCGGCCGATCGCCGACCTCGACATGGTCGACGCGGTCGACGTCGATGCAGGGGTCGCCCGTGTGGCGCTCAGCCTCACCATCACCGCCTGCCCCGCCGCGGACCGGATCGAAGCGGACGCGCGTGCCGCCGCGCTCGCCGTGCCGGGCGTCGACCGCGTCGACCTCACGATCGGCGTGATGGCCCCCGCTCGCCGCGCAGCCCTGGTCGAGCGGCTGCGCGGCACGCGCACCTCGCCGTTCGGCCCCGACTCGCTGACGCGCGTCGTCGCGGTCACCTCCGGCAAGGGCGGGGTCGGCAAGTCCACCGTCACGGCGAACCTCGCCGTCGCCCTCGTCGCGGCCGGCCGGTCGGTCGGGATCGTCGACGCGGACGTGCACGGGTTCTCCATCCCCGGTCTGCTCGGGATCCCGGCGGACACCGCCCCTACGAGCCTCGACGGTCTGATCCTGCCGCCCGTCGCGCACGGCGTGAAGGCCGTCTCGATCGGGATGTTCCTGCCGCCCGACGACCGGACCGGCGCGGTCGCCTGGCGTGGGCCGATGCTGCACCGCACGCTGAACCAGTTCCTCACCGACGTGCACTTCGGCGACCTCGACGTGCTCCTCGTCGACTCGCCGCCCGGCACCGGGGACGTCGCGATCTCGCTCGGGCAGCTGCTGCCGTCCGCCGAGGTGCTCGTCGTCACGACGCCGCAGAGCGCCGCCGCCGACGTGGCGGTGCGGTCGGGGCTCGTCGCCCGTCGGCTCGGCCAGCGGGTGATCGGCGTCGTCGAGACGATGGCGCCGGCGACGATGCCCGACGGGAGCGTGCTCGACCTGTTCGGCTCCGGCGGCGGCGAGGCGGTCGCCCTTCGGCTGTCCACGGCCGACGAGCCGGTGCCGCTGCTCGGCTCGGTACCGCTCAGCGCCGTGCTCCGGCGCGACGGCGACGCGGGAGTGCCGGTGGTGCTCCACGACCCGTCGGATCCGGCCGCGGTCGCGCTCGCGGGGATCGCCGCGTGGGTCGGCGCCCGGCCGCGCGGCCTCGCGGGCCGGTCGCTGCCCTTCAGCCCCTAGGGCCTCAGGTCGCCTCGGAGTCGAACACGGCCGCCTGGCCGCGGGCCCGGCGCGGCTCGGGCGTGCGCTCGACCGGCACGGGCTCCGGCTCGGGCTCCACGGCCTCGCCGTCCTCGTCGAGCGGCTCGAGCAGCGCGTCGCGGATGATGCGGCGCGGGTCGTACTGCCGCGGGTCGAGACGCCGCCACTCCTCCTCGTCGAAGTCGGGCCCCATCTCCTCCTTCACCCGCTCCTTGGCGTCGTCGATCATGCGACGAGCGGTGCGGACGAAGCGGGCGAGCCGGGCGGCGTACTCCGGCAGCTTCTCGGGTCCGATGAGGAAGAGCGCGACCACTCCGATCACGAGCAGCTTCTCGAACCCGAACCCCATGGAGGGAGCCTAAGCGCCCATCCGGCGCTCCGCGGCTCCCTCGCCCGGATCCGCGCCGCCGATAGGCTTGCCGCGATGCCCGACAGCACCACCGGCGCCGTGTTCGCCGACGCCTTCGCGGCCGAGGACGACACGCTCCTCGGTGCCCGAGAGGCGTCCGCGCAGTTCGGCATCGACCCCGTCTCGCCCGCGGTGGGGGCCGCGCTCGCCGTCGCCGCGGCCGGCCGCCCCGCCGCGTCCATCGTCGAGATCGGCACCGGCGTCGGCGTGTCCGGCCTGTGGCTGCTGCGGGGCGCTCCGCACGCGCAGCTCACCACGATCGACGTGGACCTCGACCACCACCAGGTCGCGCGAAGCGTGTTCGCCGCCGCCGGGCACCCCAAGCAGGTGCGGTTCATCACCGGCGACGCGGGCGAGGTGCTGCCCAGGATGAACGACGACTCGTACGACCTCGTGCTCGTCGACGCGGACTGGGAGTCGCTGACCACCCATGTGGACGCGGCCCTACGGCTCGCCCGGGTGGGTGGGATCGTGCTCGTCGCCCGCGTGCTGCAGGGCGGCAAGGTGGCGAACCCGGCGAAGCGGGACCGGCCGACGGTCGCCTACCGCGAGCTGCTGAAGGCGGTGCGGGACCGGTCGGACGTGCTCGCCGCCGTGCTGCCCGTCGGAGACGGCCTGCTCCACCTCGTGCGCCGCTGACGCGGGCGCGCGAGCGGTCGGCTCAGGTCGTCAGCCGATCGCGTTCGACAGCGCGTCCCGGAGCTCCTTCGCCTCGGCGTCGTTCACCGACACCACGAGGCGCCCTCCACCTTCGAGCGGTACTCGAACGATGATGAGGCGCCCCTCCTTGACCGCCTCCATCGGACCGTCACCCGTGCGCGGTTTCATCGCCGCCATGCGAGCACCTCTTCCTTCCCGAAGAACGGTTCCCATTATCCCCTACAGCGGGCGCCACACCCAAATGCCGGATCCACGAGCCCCTGATCAGGGCACACTCCAGTACACCTGGAACGGGCCGTAGGTGCACCACAGCCAGAGTCCCTGGAGCGCGACCGAGACGATGAGCAGCGCCGCACGGCCGGGCCGTCGCCGCGGCACGAGGGCGCCGGCGAGCGGCGCCAGCGGCATCAGGAGCCGGAACAGGCTGGACTGCGGGAAGAAGACGCCGAGCAGGTAGAGCAGGTAGGACGCGGCCCAGAGCCGGTTCAGGGCGCCCAGTCGCCGCGCGGCCGGGGTGCACAGGAACACGGCGAAGCCGCCGAGCAGGAGCAGCAGCAGCACCGCGCCGACGATGGCGGCGGCGGGGTCCCCGACGAGCAGTGCGGCCCAGAAGTGCGCGGCGAAGAACCACGGGGTGACGACCGAGAAGCCCACGTCCCCCATCCACAGCGCCCGCCACGCGGCCTCGGTGCGCACGTACGCGTCGGGCACCCCGGTGGCCGCGGCGGCGATCCAGGTCCAGGCGAGCCCGGCGACCACCGACACCGCGGTGAGCACGACGCCGCCCACGAGCTCGCGGCGGGGCAGCACGTCCCGGCCGGCGCGGGCGGCCCGGATCCGGAGCAGCAGGTGCACGCCCACCGCCAGGGCGAACGGAAGCGCCTCCGGCCTCGTGAAGGCCAGGGCGACGACGACCGGGACCGCCCAGCCGTACCGTCGCCGGTCGACGAGGCAGAGGGCGGCCAGCAGGAGGGCGAGGCCGAGCGACTCCGCGTACGCGGCCTGCAGCACGAAGGCGAGGGGCGAGAAGGCGAAGACCGCGACCGCGAAGTCGGCCCGGCCGCCGAGGTGCGGTCGCAGCAGCAGCGACAGGAGCACCGCGGCGGCGAAGCCGGCGGCGAGCGAGACGAGCACCGCCACCGGTGGCCAGGCGGCGGTCACGCCGAGCGAGAGCGCCTTGACGAGATACGGGTAGAGCGGCAGGAACGCCCACTGGTTCGTGTCGACGGCGCCCGAGGACGTGAGCGGCAGCACCGACGGGTAGCCGTGCACCGCCACGTACCAGTACCACTGGCCGTCCCAGGCGGTGGCGAGCGTGACGAGGTCCGGATGCGGGCCGGCGCGGGAGGCGTTCGTGCCCTGCGTGCCGACCCAGAGGTAGAGCACGGTGGTGACGACGCGCGACGCGGCGAAGATCGCGAGGGCGCGTCCCCACCAGGGCGTCCGCGCCCACGGGCCGGCCGCCGCCGGCGGACGTCCTGCCGCCGGTCGCGCGGGCGCGACGGTGGTCACGCCCGCGTGAGCCACGCCCGCAGACCGGCCTCGCACGAGCGGATCTGCGACGTCGGCACCCGCTCGTCGTCCGCGTGCGCGAGCAGCGGATCCCCCGGCCCGTAGTTCACCGCTGGCACGCCGAGGCGGGAGAAGCGGGCGACGTCGGTCCAGCCGTACTTCGGCCTCGGCACGGCGCCGACCGCGTCGACGAAGTCGCGCGCGACCGGGACGTCGAGGCCGGGACGCGCGCCGCCGGCGAGGTCGACGATCCGCACGTCGTAGCCCGCGAAGACCTTCCGGACGTGCGCCTCCGCCTCCTCGGGCGAGCGGCTGGGCGCGAACCGGTAGTTCACGTGCACCATGCACTCGTCCGGGATGACGTTGCCGGCGACGCCGCCACGGATGCCGACGGCGTTGAGGCCCTCCCGGTAGACGAGGCCGTCGACCTCGACGGACGCCGGCTCGTACGCCGCGAGGCGGTCGAGGATCGGCGCGGCGAGGTGGATGGCGTTCACGCCGACCCAGCCGCGCGCCGAGTGGGCCCGGCGACCGAAGGTGCGCACCTCGGCGCGGAGATTGCCGTTGCAGCCGCCCTCGATGCCGGCACCGGTCGGCTCACCGAGGATCGCGAAGTCGCCCGCGAGCTCTTCGGGGTGGGTCCGGGACAGCACGTTGAGGCCGTTGACGGCCTCGCCGACCTCCTCGTGGTCGTACCAGATCCAGGTCACGTCGACGGCGGGCGCGGCGAGCTCGGCGGCGAGCTTCAGCTGCACGGCGACCCCGCCCTTCATGTCGACGGTGCCGCGGCCGACGAGCACCTCCTCCCCCGCGATCTCCTCGATGCGCGTGGGCAGGTTGCCGTTCACCGGCACGGTGTCGATGTGGCCGGCGATGACGACGCGGACCGCGCGGCCGAGCTCGGTGCGGGCGAGAACGGTGTCGCCGTAGCGCCGCACGACGAGGTGCGGCACCGCCCTGACGGCCGCCTCGATGGCGTCGGCGAGCGGCCCCTCGTCGTCGGAGACGGTCGCGATGTCGCAGATCGTGCGCGTGAGCTCCACGACGTCGGCGGTCAGATCCAGGCCGGGCACGGTCGGAAGGCTACCCGCCGCCGGGTCGGAGGGGCATCGACGCCCCCGGCTAGCCTGGGCCCGTGACCGACGCCTCCCGCCTGGCCTGGGGCCACGGCCTCGCGACCTCGACGCCCGAGGGCACCGTGCTCGACACCTGGTTCCCGGCACCGGAGCTCGGGGACGGCGACCCCGGCGAGGCGCCGGCGGACCTGCGCCGGCTCGGCGGCGAGGACGAGGGTCTTCGCGTGCGCCGAGGTGTCGTGACGGTGCGGATCGACCTCGACGCGCCGCCGGCCTCCACGCCCGACGCGTACCTGCGCCTCCACCTGCTCTCGCACCGCCTCGTCGCGCCGAACACCGTCAACCTCGACGGGATCTTCGCGGCGCTGCCGATCGTGCTCTGGACGTCGCGCGGGCCGGTCGCACCGGAGCAGGCGCCGTTCCTCCGCCGGGAGTACCTGTGGCGCGACGGGATCGACGTCCACGGCCTCGACCGGTTCCCGCGGATGACGGACTACGTCGTGCCGTCCGGGGTCCGGATCGCCGACACCTCCCGCGTCCGCCTCGGCGCCCACCTCGCCCCGGGCACCGTCGTGATGCACGAGGGCTTCGTGAACTTCAACGCGGGCACCCTCGGGGTCTCGATGGTGGAGGGGCGGATCTCGCAGGGCGTCGTCGTGGGCGACGGCTCCGACATCGGCGGAGGCGCGTCCATCATGGGCACGCTCTCCGGCGGCGGCAGGGAGCGGATCTCGATCGGGCAGCGGTGCCTGCTCGGCGCGAACGCCGGCCTCGGCATCGCGATCGGCGACGACTGCGTCGTCGAGGCGGGCCTCTACGTGACCTCGGGCACGAAGGTGAGGCTCCCGGGCGAGGGCGGGCGCGTCGTCAAGGCGCGGGAGCTGTCATCGCTGCCGAACCTGCTGTTCCGCCGCAACTCGCTGACGGGCGCGGTCGAGGCGGTGGAGCGCAGCGGGGCGGGCATCGCCCTGAACGCGGCCCTCCACGCCTAGCCCTCTCTCTCTCGCGAATCCGGGCGACTTCCGACAATCCGGGCGTCTTTTCTCGCCCGCGTTGTCGGATCACGCCCGCATTCAACGGAGCCGCGGGAGGCCGGCGAGCTGCAGCGCACTGGCGAGCGCCCCGCGGGCCGACAGCGTCGCCCACACCCACCTCTGCAGGCGCGGATGCGTGGCGGTCGCTCGCAACCGGTCCTCGCGCACCTTCTCCGCGACGACGACCTGCGCCGGTGTGCGACCCGCCAGGATCTCCGGCTCGCGGTACTTGATCAGGCCGTCGAACTCCCCGATGAGGCCGAAGTCCGGCCACCAGAAGTCGACGTGGCCGATGAGGCCGCGCCGGTCGTGGAACGCCTGCTGGAGGACCGGCACGGGGAGCCCGGCATCGGCGATCTGCACCCGGGAGAGGGACTCGCCCGGTGACCCGCTGGCGCCGTCCGCGAACTCGAGAGCGGCCTCGACGGGCCGCCTCCCGCGCGCCGGGCCCCACTCGTCGAGCACCTCCCGGAGGCGGTCCTTCCCGACACCCTGGGCGAGCGCCCAGTCGAGCGCGACGACCGCCTCGTCGAACTGCTCGGTGGCGGCGAGATCGAGCACCGTCCGTTCGAGCGTCGTGCAGGCGATCCCGTCGACGACGGTGACGTGGAGGTCGACCTCGTGGACCGCGTGCTTCCGCACACCGTGCTCGGTCCGGGTGCCCGCCGCGACGCCGACCCGTGCGTGCACCAGCCCGTCGGGCCTGCGGATGGTCGGCACCCGCCAGAGCGCGGCGGCGGAGCGATGGCTCGCGACGAACGAGGGATGCATCTCCGCCATCGCCGCGGCCTCCAGCCGCCGCCGATCGTCCTGCGGAAGCGCCTGCCAGATCGTCGTGGCGACGTACGCGCCGCTGCGGAGGCGCGTCAGCTCACCACGCTCTGCGGCCCGCTGCAGCACCCTGTCGTTCCCCGCGCGGTTGCGATGGCGGGCCAGGATCAGGTCGGCGGGCCCGACGATGCGCTGCATCGCGGAAGCATCGCCGACCTCGGCGCCCACCGTTGCTGCGGTGCCCTCACCGGCGGCCGCGCACCAGGTGGGGGGCCCTGGGGAGGACCGGACGCCGGATGAACGCCCGCCCCCCGGGAGCACGGGCGTCTTCCGACTATCCGGGCGGCTTCGGACGCCCGGATAGTCGGAACGCGCCCGGAGTCCGGAGGAGGCGGTCAGCGGCCCAGGTGGCGCTCCGTCGGGCCCACGTAGAGCTGCTGCGGGCGGCCGATCTTCGTCGTCGGGTCGGCGTTGGCCTCACGCCAGTGGGCGATCCAGCCGGGCAGCCGTCCGATCGCGAACAGCACCGTGAACATCCGGGGCGGGAAGCCCATCGCCTTGTAGAGCACGCCGGTGTAGAAGTCGACGTTCGGGTAGAGGCGCCGCTCGATGAAGTAGTCGTCCGAGAGCGCGATGTGCTCGAGCTCGCGGGCGAGGTCGAGCAGCGGGTCGTGCACGCCGAGCGAGTCGAGCACCTCGTCGGCGCTCTCCTTCACGAGCTTCGCGCGCGGGTCGTAGGACTTGTACACCCGGTGGCCGAAGCCCATCAGGCGTACGCCCTCCTCCTTCTTCTTCACCCGCTCGACGAAGGCGTCGACGCCCTCGCCGGACTCTCGGATGCGCGCCAGCATCGCGAGCACGGCCTCGTTCGCGCCGCCGTGCAGCGGACCGGACAGGGCGGCGATGCCGGCCGAGATGGAGACGAACATGTTCGCCTCGGTCGAGCCGACGAGCCGGACGGTGGAGGCGGAGGCGTTCTGCTCGTGGTCCTCATGGAGGATCAGCAGCCGCTCGAGCGCCTTCGAGACGACCGGGTTCACCTCGTACGGCTCCGCGTTCGTGCCGAAGTTGAGGCGCACGAAGTTGTCGACGAACGAGAGCCGGTTGTCCGGGTACAGGAACGCTTGGCCGAGCGTCTTCTTGTGCGCGTACGCGGCGATGACGGGCAGCTTCGCGATGAGCCGGATCGTGGACGCCTCGACCTGCTCCGGGTCGTGGGGCGACAGCGAGTCCTCGTAGTACGTGGCGAGCGCGCTCACCGCGCTCGAGAGCACCGTCATCGGATGGGCGGTGTGCGGCAGGGCGGTGAAGAACCGGCGGAGGTCCTCGTGGAGCAGCGTGTGCCGGCGGATCCGCTCGTCGAAGGCCGCCAGCTCGTCGGGCGTCGGCAGCTCGCCGTGGATGAGCAGCCAGGCGACCTCGAGGTACGTCGAGTGCTGCGCGAGCTCCTCGATCGGGTAGCCACGGTACCGGAGGATCCCCTGGTCACCGTCGATGTAGGTGATCGCCGACTTCGTGGACGCCGTGTTGACGAACCCGTTGTCGAGGGTCGTCAACCCGGTCCGCCGGGTGAGCTGCGCGATGTCGATGCTCGACGCGCCCTCCGTGGCAGGCAGGATCGGGAGCTCGGCCTCACCGCCGGGGAAGCGGATGGTCGCGCTCGTGTCGTCCGTCACCGCAGCACTCTATCGGCGCTCCCGGAGAGGCCCGCCTACGCCTGGGGCGGCAGCGCGGCCACGACGGGGTGGTCCTTCGGGATCACGCCGACCTTCGCGGCGCCGCCCGGCGAACCGACGTCGTCGAAGAACTCGACGTTGGCCTTGTAGTAGTCGGCCCACTGCGGAGGCAGGTCGTCCTCGTAGTAGATGGCCTCGACGGGGCAGACGGGCTCGCACGCACCGCAGTCGACGCACTCGTCGGGCTGGATGTAGAGCATGCGCTCGCCCTCGTAGATGCAGTCCACCGGGCACTCGTCGATGCAGGCGCGGTCCTTGACGTCCACGCACGGCAGGGCGATGACATAGGTCACGGTGCTGGATCCTCTTCCTTCGCGGGCGGTTCCAGTATCCCATCGGTGCCCGGGGAGTCCGTCCGCCGTCGGCGGCCGGGCACGGCGACCACGAGCACCGCGATCACGGCGGGACCGATCCACCACACCGCGCCGGGGAGGTCGGCGAGCACGACGTCGGATCCGCCGGGTCCCGGGCGCCCGAACACCACCACCGCCGCCACCACCCCGACGGCGGCTGCGGCCGCGTACAGGCGCGTGGCGAAGGCCGCTCGCAGCGCGAGGAGCACGGCGGCCACCATGGCGAGCGAGAGGACGAGGCCGAAGGGGAACCCGGTCCCGGTGAGCGCCGAGACGCCCGCCTGGTGCTTGAAGGTGCCGAGGGTGCCGACGAGCAGGCCCGCGACGACGGCGACCGGGACCCCGGCCAGGACCTCGAAAGAGAGGGGCCGGCCATCCATCCGTCCATCCTCGCAGGCGACGGGTGGACGACCCGGCTGATCTCGCCTACCATCGAAAGCGAGTTAGGTAATCCTTACCTTCCTTCTCCTCCTCGAACCGGAAGCGCACCGTGCTCGCCATCTACCTCATCGGACTCCGCGAGGGCCTCGAGGCCGCGCTGATCGTCTCGATCCTGCTCGGCTACGCCACGAAGCTGGGCCGCTCCGACCTGAAGCCGCGCATCTGGACGGGCATCGGACTCGCCGTCGCCGTCGCGATCGGCGTCGGCGCGCTGCTCACCTTCGGCACGGTCGAGCTGGGCGACGCCGAGCCCGTGATCGCGGGATCGCTGTCCGTCGTCGCGGTCGGGTTCGTCACCTGGATGATCTTCTGGATGGTGCGGAACAGCTCCGCGCTCTCGTCCTCGTTGCGCTCCGACGTGGACCGGTCCCTCGGCAGGGCGGGCTGGGGCATCGTCCTGCTCGCCTTCCTCTCCGTGGGCCGCGAGGGCGTCGAGACCTCGCTCTTCCTCTGGACCGCCGTGCAGGCGACCGGCGAGTCGGCGATCGCCCTGATCGGGGCGCTGCTCGGCATCGGCACCGCGATCGCCCTCGGCGCACTGATCTCCCGAGGGCTCGTGCGGATCAACCTGAGCCGGTTCTTCACCTGGACGGGCGCGCTCCTCGTCCTCGTCGCTGCCGGTGTGCTCAGCTACGGCGTCCACGACCTGCAGGAGGGCGGCGTGCTCCCCGGCATCCGCGCGATCGCTTACGACGTGAGCGCCGTCGTGCCCATCGACAGCTGGTACGGCACGCTGCTGAAGGGCGTCTTCAACTTCTCCCCCGCGGCGACGTGGCTCGAGGTGGCGGTCTGGATCGCCTACGTGGCCGTCGTCGGCACCTGCTTCGTGCTGGCCCTGCGGCACCGGCGGCCGGCCGTCGCGCGGCCGGCCGTCACCGCCGCGGCCGCGCACTGACGCCGCTCCTCGCCTGGGACGGCCCTCGCCGGTCCCGTTCGACTACGCCGTCTGGCGCTTCAGCCGGGAGGCGGCGCGGCCGCGCGCGGTCTGGTCGAGCTCGACCTTCCGGATGCGCACCGCGGTCGGCGTGACCTCGACGCACTCGTCGTCGCGGGCGAACTCGAGGCTCTCCTCGAGCGACAGCTCACGGGACGGCGTCAGGCGCTCCAGCTCGTCCGCCGTGGAGGAGCGGATGTTGTTGAGCTGCTTCTCCTTGGTGACGTTCACGTCCATGTCGTCCTGACGGGAGTTCTCGCCGACGACCATGCCCTCGTAGACCTCCTCCGTCGGCTTGACGAAGAAGGTGCCGCGCTGCTGCAGGTTCTGCAGGGCGAAGGGGGTCACGACTCCGGACCGGTCGGCGACCATCGACCCGTTGACGCGGGTGGTGATGGGGCCGGCCCATCGGTCGTAGCCGTCGGAGATGGCGTTCGCGATGCCGGTGCCGCGAGTGACGGTGAGGAACTCGGTGCGGAAGCCGATGAGGCCGCGGGACGGCACCCGGAACTCCATCCGCACCCAGCCGGTGCCGTGGTTCGTCATGCCCTGCATGACGCCCTTGCGGGCGGCGAGCAGCTGCGTGACGGCACCGAGGTACTCCTCCGGCGCGTCGATCGTGAGGTGCTCGAACGGCTCCTGCAGGTGGCCGTCGACCTGCTTCGTCACGACCTGCGGCTTGCCCACCGTGAGCTCGTAGCCCTCGCGCCGCATCTGCTCGACCAGGATCGCGAGCGCGAGCTCCCCGCGGCCCTGGACCTCCCAGGCGTCGGGCCGGCCGGCGTCGAGCACGCGGAGGGAGACGTTGCCGACGAGCTCGCGGTCGAGGCGGTCCTTCACGAGCCGGCCGGTCAGCTTGTGACCCTTGCCGCCCTTGCCGGCGAGCGGCGACGTGTTCGTCCCGATGAGCATCGAGATCGCCGGCTCGTCGACGTGGATCGCCGGCAGCGGCCGCACGTCGTCGGGGTCGGCGAGGGTGTCACCGATCGTGATGTCGGGGAAGCCCGCGACGGCGACGATGTCACCGGCGGCAGCCGACTCGGTCGGATAGCGCTCGAGGGCGCGGGTCGCGAGCAGCTCGGTGATCCGTACGTTCGTCGACTCCTGGCCGGCTCGCACCCAGGCGACGGTCTGTCCCTTGCGGAGTGTGCCGTTGAAGACGCGGAGCAGGGCGAGGCGGCCGAGGAACGGCGAGGCGTCGAGGTTCGTCACGTGCGCCTGCAGCGGGGCCTCGTCGTCGTAGGACGGGGCCGGGATGTGCTTCAGGATCGCCTCGAACAGCGGCTCGAGGTCGTCGTTGTCGGGCAGCTCGCCGTTCTCCGGCCGGTTCCAGCTGGCGGCGCCGTTGCGCCCCGACGCGTAGACGACGGGCACGTCGAGGATCGCGTCGAGGTCGAGGTCGGGCACGTCGTCGGCGAGGTCGGAGGCGAGGCCGAGGAGCAGGTCCTGGCTCTCGGTGACCACGTCGTCGATGCGCGCGTCGGGCCGGTCGGTCTTGTTGACGAGCAGGATGACCGGAAGCTTCGCCTCGAGGGCCTTGCGGAGCACGAAGCGGGTCTGCGGAAGCGGGCCCTCGCTTGCGTCGACGAGAAGAACAACACCGTCGACCATGGACAGGCCGCGCTCGACCTCTCCACCGAAGTCGGCGTGGCCGGGGGTGTCGATCACGTTGATCGTGATCGGACCGTTTGTCGCGTGCTTGCCCTTGTACGACACCGCGGTGTTCTTCGCGAGGATCGTGATGCCTTTTTCGCGCTCGAGCTCGTTGGAGTCCATCGCGCGTTCTTCGAGGTGTGAGTGCTCGGCGAATGAGTCCGTCTGCCGGAGCATGGCGTCAACCAGCGTCGTCTTGCCGTGGTCAACGTGAGCAACAATCGCTACGTTTCGGATGTCGTCGCGCGAATCAAGCGCCTTGAAAAAATTCCTTACAAGAAGATGATGTCGCGGATACGGTGAGCGCGACGGGAGATGTACAAATGCGGGTCACAATTCGACCCAACAGGGTATCTTACCGCACTCCGGGAAGTGTTCGCTGGGACCCGGCAGAGTATCGGGTTACAGCAGCACGAGAAGCTGAAT
>NZ_JAODBE010000066.1 GCF_025463795.1 Amnibacterium sp. | reverse complement strand
GCCGCGACCCGGACGGCCTCGTGCCGGTCGCCTCGACGCGGCCGAACATGCTCCGCGGCCTCGCCGCCGCCGACGTGCTCGCCGTCGTCCCGCCGGGCGGTGCGAGCGCGGGCACCCGCGTCCGCTGCATCCCGCTCCCCTGGTGACCCGGGTCCCCCGGTGACCGCCCGGGGAGACGTCAGGCGGGGACGGCGACGCGGGCCCGCTCGAGCCGGATGACGATGCTCTTCGAGGTGGGCGTGTTGCTCGTGTCCGCCACCGAGTCGAGCGGCACGAGCACGTTCGTCTCCGGGTAGTAGGCCGCCGCGCAGCCGATCGGCGTGCGGTAGGCGACGGCGCGCCAGCCCTCGGCGCGCCGGTCGCCGTCGGGTGCCTCCGAGACCAGGTCGACCAGGTCGCCGTCCGCGAGGCCCTGCGCGGCGAGGTCCTTCGCGTTCACGAGCACGACCTTGCGGCCGCCGTGGATGCCGCGGTAGCGGTCGTCCTTGCCGTAGATCGTGGTGTTGTACTGGTCGTGGGCGCGGATCGTCTGCAGGATCAGCCGCCCCTCCGGCACCGTCGGGTACTCGAGGTCGTTCACCGTGAACTTGGCCTTGCCGGTGTCGGTGGCGAACGACCGGTGGTCGCGCGGGCCGTGCGGAAGCACGAATCCGCCCGGCATCCCGAGCTTCTCCTCGTACGCGTCGAAGCCGGGGATCACGTGCTCGATGTGGGTGCGGATGCGGCGGTAGTCGCCCGCGAGCCCGCGCCAGTCGACGTGCGCCGTGTCCGCGCGGCCCCGGAGCACGCGCTCGGCGAGCCCGGCGACGATGGCGACCTCGCTGCGGAGGTGCCTGCTCGCCGGCTCGAGGCCGCCCTGGGACTCGTGCACCATGCTCATCGAGTCCTCGACGGTCACCATCTGGGGCCCGGTCACCTGCACGTCGCGCTCGGTGCGGCCGAGCGTCGGCAGGATCAGGGCGCGGCGCCCGGTGACGACGTGCGACCGGTTCAGCTTCGTCGACACCTGCACCGTGAGCCGCAGCGAGCGCATCGCCGCCTCCGTCACGGCGGTGTCGGGCGTCGCCTTGGCGAAGTTGCCTCCCATGCCCAGGAAGACCTTGATGGTGCCGTCCCGCATCCCGCGGATCGCGCCGACCGTGTCGACCCCGTGCTCGCGCGGGGACGAGAACGCGAACTCGGCGTCGAGCTTGTCGTGGAAGGCGTCGGGCATCTGCTCCCAGATCCCCATCGTGCGGTCGCCCTGCACGTTCGAGTGGCCGCGGACCGGGCAGACGCCCGCACCCGGCTTGCCGATGTCGCCGCGGAGGAGCAGCAGGTTCACGACGTCGCGGAGCATCGCGACCGAGTGCTTGTGCTGCGTGAGGCCCATCGCCCAGCAGACGATGTTCCCCTTCGACGCCGCCATCAGCTCGCCGACCTTGCGGATCTGCTTCTCGGTCAGTCCCGTGGCGGTCTCGACGTCGGCCCACCGGAGCGCGGCCATCGCCTCGCGGTACGCCTCGAAGCCCTGGGTGTAGTGGGCGATGAAGTCGTGGTCGAGCACGGTCCCTCTCGGCCCACCGGCTCGCCCGGCCGCGGGATTCGCATCGAGCTCGATCAGCACCTTGCCGAGCGCCTGGAACAGCGCCTGGTCGCCGCCGAGCTTGATCTGCAGGAACGTGTCGGCGAGATCCGTGCCACGGAACACCATCCCCTTGACCGTCTGCGGGTTGTCGAAGTGGAGCAGCCCTGCCTCGCGCAGCGGGTTCACCGCCACGATCACCGCGCCCTGCTTCTTCGCCTTCTCGAGGGAGGTGAGCATGCGGGGGTGGTTCGTCCCCGGGTTCTGCCCGGCGATGAGGATGAGCCCGGCGGTCTCGATGTCGACGAGGGTGACCGAGCCCTTGCCGATGCCGATCGTCTCGTTCAGGGCGGCCCCGCTCGACTCGTGGCACATGTTCGAGCAGTCGGGCAGGTTGTTCGTGCCGAGCGCGCGGGCGACCAGCTGGTAGAGGAACGCCGCCTCGTTCGAGGTGCGGCCGGACGTGTAGAAGACGGCCTCGTCGGGGCTGTCGAGCGCGTCGAGCTCCTCCGCGACGACGTCGAAGGCGCGGCCCCACGACACGGGTCGGTAGTGGGTGTCGCCCGCCTCGAGCAGCATCGGATGCGTGAGCCGGCCCTGCTTGCCGAGCGCGAAGTCGTCCCACGTCTCGAGCTCCGCGAGCGGATGCGCGGCGAAGAACGCGGGCGGCACGCGCCGGGTCGTGGCCTCCTCGGCGACGGCCTTCGCGCCGTTCTCGCAGAACTCGGCTGTGTGCCGGCGGTGGGCCGGGTCGGGCCAGGCGCAACCCATGCAGTCGAAGCCGGTGACCTGGTTCACCTTGAGCAGGGTCCGCACGCTCCGCGCGGGACCCATCTGGTCGAGGGCGATCTCCATCGAGTGCAGCACCGCCGGCGCCCCGACGGCCCGCTTCTTCGGCTTGCCGACGGTGAGCTTCGACTCGTCGATGTTCGCTTCCGCACGTTCCGTCGCGTCGGCCATGAGCGGCTCCGTCCCGCGCGGCCGCCCTCGGCCGCGCATGCCGCATGCTACGTCGGCGACCTCGGCGCGCAGCGGACGGTGGCAGGCTGGCCGCATGAAGCGCGCAGCGCGGCGCCGCGTCGTCGTGGTGCGACCGGGTGAGCCCGGCCGCGCCCGCGAGGACGCGCTCGCGATCGAGGAACCGCTGGAGATCCGGGTCGGCGGCGTGCCCTTCAGCGTGACGATGCGCACGCCGGGTGACGACTTCGACCTCGTCGCGGGATTCCTCGTCTCCGAAGGCGTCGTCGCCTCGACGGACGACCTCGCGGCGATGCGGGTGGTGACCGGGATCGCCCGCTCCGGGGATCCGACGTTCAACATCGTGGAGGCGACGGTGACCGGCGGGGGCCTCGCCGTCGCCGCCGCCCGCGCGCGGAACGTCTACACGTCCAGCTCCTGCGGGGTCTGCGGGCTCGCCTCGATCGATGCGGTCACCACGGCGTCCGCGTGGCCGATCCTCTCCGCGGGCTTCACGGTCGACGACGTCGTGCTCGCCGCCCTGCCCGACCGGCTGCGCGCGGAGCAGCGGCTCTTCGACTCCACGGGCGGCGTCCACGCGGCGGGCCTCTTCGACGGCGACGGGACCCTCCTCGTGCTGCGCGAGGACGTCGGCCGCCACAACGCCGTCGACAAGGTCGTCGGCTGGGCGCTGCGCGAGGGGCGCCTGCCGCTGGCGAGGACCGTGCTGCAGGTGTCCGGCCGCGCGTCGTTCGAGCTCGTGCAGAAGGCGCGGATGGCGGGGATCCCCGTGCTCGCGGCGGTCAGCGCGCCCTCGTCCCTGGCGGCCGAGCTGGCCGAGGAGGCGGGGATCACGCTCATCGGCTTCAGCCGCGGCGCCGCCTTCAACGTGTACGCCGGAGCCGCGCGGGTGCGCCGCACCGGCCGGCTTGACGCCGCCGCCCCCGCGTCCGTACCGTCGAGCCCGCCGGATTCGTTGCAGCCGGCGACAAATTCGCGAGGAGTCCGATGACGCACCCGGCGAGGGCCGCATGAGGGCCGCGGTGCTGCGTGCCGTCGGCGAGCCGCTCACGATCGAGGATCTCGAGCTCGACGCGCCCGGTCCCGGCGAGGTGCAGGTGCGCATCGAGGCCGCCGGGGTCTGCCACAGCGACCTCCACTACATGACGGGCGACCTCCCGGCCCGGCTGCCGATCGTCGTCGGGCACGAGGGCGCCGGCATCGTCGAGGCGGTCGGCGACGGCGTCGAGCTCGCCGTCGGGCAGCGGGTGGCCCTCACCTGGCGCCCCCGCTGCGGCGAATGCGACGCGTGCGTCGCCGGCAACCCGGTGCTGTGCCGCTTCGGCCGCGTCTTCGCGACCACGAACGGGCTCTTCGACGGCACCACCCGCCTGCACCGCGGGGACGAGCGGATCCACCACCTCATGGGCGTCTCCTGCTTCGCGGAGCGCGTCGTGGTCTCCGCGACGAGCACCGCCCCGGTGCCCGACGGCGTGCCGCCGGAGATCGCCGCGGTCGCGGCCTGCGCGGTCGTCACGGGCGTCGGCGCGGTGCTGAACGCCGCGAAGGAGGTCGCCGGGCGGCCGCTCGCCGTCTACGGGGCGGGCGGCGTCGGGCTGGCGGCGGTGCTGGGCGCGGTCGTCGCCGGTGCCTCGCCGATCATCGCCATCGACCTCGACCCCGAGAAGCTCGCCCTCGCCCGCCGCCTGGGCGCCACCCACACGATCGACGGCCGCGAGGGCCGGGTCGCCGAGCGTGTCGTGGAGCTCACCGGCGGCGGGGTCCCCTGGCTCGTCGAGGCCGTCGGCCGCCCGCAGACGATGCGCGAGGCGTTCGCCTGCCTCGCGGCGGAGGGCACCCTCGTCGCGGTCGGCCTGTCCTCGACCGACGCGGTCGCGGAGGTGCCGATCACCGAGCTCGTGCAGCGGCAGAAGCGCATCGTCGGCGCCCTCTACGGCCTCGCGAACCCACGGATCGACCTCGCCCGCATCTTCACCCTGTACCTCGCCGGCCGCCTGCCCCTCGATGCGCTGCTCGGGACGACCCGTCCGCTCGCCGAGGTGAACGAGGCCTACGCCGACCTGCGCGCCGGGGCGCCGGGCCGCGGCGTCCTGATCCCCTGATCCCCCACCAGCCAGCACGCACGGCCGACCACGGCCGGGAAGGAGCGGATCCTCGATGACGGGTCTCCGGAGCGACGAGTGGTACGGCGGCGACGACCGCGACGGCTACATCCACCGCGCGTGGATGCGGCGCGGCTTCCCCGACGACGCGTTCGACGGGCGGCGGCCGCAGATCGCGATCGCCAACACCGCGTCCGACCTCACGCCCTGCAACATGCACCTCGACGAGGTGGCGCGCAGCGTGAAGGAGGGCGTCTACGAGGCGGGCGGGATCCCGCTGAACCTCCCGGTCGTCTCGCTCGGCGAGACGCTCGTGCGCCCCACCGCGATGCTGTGGCGCAACATGGCGGCGATGGCGATGGAGGAGATGTTCCGCGCCAACCCCATCGACGGCCTCGTGCTGCTCGGCGGCTGCGACAAGACGATCCCGGCCCTGCTCATGGCGGCCGCGTCGGTCGGCATCCCCGCGGTCGTCGTCCCGGGCGGCCCGATGATGAACGGCATGTTCCGCGGCAAGCGGATGGGCTGCGGCACGGGCGTCTGGCAGCTGTCGGAGGAGGTGCGCGCCGGCACGCTCTCGAAGGAGGCGTTCCTCGCGAGCGACCGGTCGATGATCCGCAGCAAGGGCCACTGCAACACCATGGGCACCGCCTCGACGATGGCGATCATGGCGGAGGCGCTCGGCATGACCATCCCCGGCGTCGCCGGCACGCCCGCGCCCGACGCGCGGCTGCTCGAGGCGTCGCAGGCCACGGGCCGCCTCGCCGTGCAGCTCGTGAAGGAGGGCCGCACGATCGCCGACGTGATCACCCGCGGGTCCTTCACGAACGCGATCGTCGCGCTCGCCGCGTGCGGCGGATCCACCAACGCGGTCGTGCACCTGCTCGCGATCGCCGGCCGGCTCGGCATCGACCTGACCCTCGACGACTTCGATCGGATCGGCGCGGAGGTGCCGCTGCTCGTCAACCTGCAGCCGGCGGGCGAGTACCTCATGGAGGACCTCTTCAACGCGGGCGGGCTGCTCGCGGTGCTCGCCGAGGTGCGCGACCTGCTCGATCCGACGCCGATCACGGTGACCGGCCTGCCGCTGACCGACTACCTCGACGACAAGCCGATCTGGAACCCGGAGGTGATCGCGCCGCGGGCGGAACCGCTCATCGAGGGCGCGGGCATCGCGGTGCTGCGGGGCAACCTGGCGCCCCGCGGGGCGATCATCAAGCCGGCTGCCGCGTCCCCGCACCTGCTGCGGCACCGCGGCGAGGCGATCGTGTTCGACTCGATCGAGGACTTCCACGCCCGCGTCGACGATCCCGACCTGCCGGTCACGCCCGACTCGGTGCTGATCCTGCGCGGCTGCGGGCCGCGCGGCTACCCGGGGATGCCGGAGGTGGCGAACCTGCCCCTGCCGCAGAAGATCCTGAAGGAAGGGGTTCGCGACATGGTCCGGATCTGCGACGGCCGGATGTCCGGCACCGCCTACGGCACGGTGGTGCTGCACGTGTCGCCGGAGGCGGCGGCCGGCGGCACCCTGGCGCTCGTGCAGGACGGCGACCCGATCGTGCTCGACGTGCCGAACCGCACCATCACCCTCGACGTGCCCGAGGAGGAGCTCGCGAGACGGACACCGCCACCGGCGCTCGTCGAGGGCTTCGCATCCGCCGAGCGGGGATGGCAGAAGCTCTACATCGAGCACGTGCAGCAGGCCGACACGGGCGCCGATCTCGACTTCCTGGTCGGCGCCTCCGGCTCGGCCGTCGCGCGGGAGTCCCACTGATGGCCGCGCTGGTGCGGCTCGCGACCGCGGACGGCCCCGTGTGGGCGGCGCTGCACGACGACGGCGGGGTGCCGCTCGGCGCCTCGCTCGCCGAGCTGCTCGCCCTGCCGCTCGATGCGGCACGGACGCGGATCGACGCGGCGGCCGGCGCCCCGGTGCAGGGGCGGCTGCTCGCGCCGGTCGACGAGCAGGAGGTGTGGGCCGCGGGCGTCACGTACGAGCGCAGCCGCGACGAGCGGATGGCGGAGTCGACCGAGGCGTCCATCTACGACCGCGTCTACGTCGCCGAACGCCCCGAGGTCTTCTTCAAGGCGCCCGCGGCCCGGGTCGTCGCCCCCGGCGAGCCCGTCGGCATCCGCGCGGACTCCGACTGGGACGTGCCGGAGCCCGAGCTCGGGCTCGTCTTCAACGCCGCCGGCGAGCTGTTCGGCTTCGTGCCGGGCAACGACATGAGCAGCCGGTCGATCGAGGGCGAGAACCCGCTGTACCTTCCGCAGGCGAAGGTGTACGAGGCGGCGTGCGCGCTCGGCCCGGCGATCGTGCCGGTCTGGGACGCGACCGGTCCCTTCGGCATCGGCCTCACGATCACCCGGAACGACGAGGTCGTCTTCACGGGCACGACGTCGACGTCGACGATCACGCGCGACTTCGCGGACCTCGGAGCGTGGCTGTTCGCCGCGATGCCGTTCCCCGCGGGTGCGGTGCTGCTCACCGGGACCGGCATCGTTCCGGAGGAGGGATTCACCTTGGCCGCTCAGGATGTCGTGACCGTGTCGATCGAGCAGGTCGGCACCCTGGTGAACCCCGTGCAGGTCGTGGGACGCGACCTGCGGACCGGAGGAGGAGCACGATGACGGACGTGGTGGAGACGGTGGCGGACACGACGCCCGAGGAGCTCGACCTGCTTCTCGGCGCCGCGGTCGCCGCGGCGCCGATGCTCGCGGCGGAGCGGCCCGCCGACCGCGCGGTGCGGCTGCGCGCGATCGCCGACGCGCTCGACGCGGCGGCCGAGGAGCTGATCCCGCTCGCGGCCGAGGAGAGTCACCTGGGCGTGCCGCGACTCACCGGCGAGCTGAAGCGCACCACCTTCCAGCTGCGCCTCTTCGCCGGCGTGCTCGACGAGGGCGCCTACCTGCAGGTGACGATCGACCACGCGGACCCCGACTGGGGCATGGGCCCCCGGCCCGACCTGCGCCGGATGCTCCGCCCGATCGGGCCCGTCGCCATCTGGGCGGCGAGCAACTTCCCCTTCGCGTTCAGCGTCGCGGGCGGCGACACCGCCTCGGCGCTCGCGGCCGGGGCGCCCGTGCTGCTGAAGGCGCATCCGGGGCATCCACGGCTGTCGGTGGCCACGGCCGCGATCGTCACGCGGGCGATCGCCGACGCAGGCGCGCCCGCGGGCGCGTTCGCCCTCGTCACCGGGGTGGAGATCGGGCGCACGCTCATCACGGATCCGCGGATCGCCGCCGGCGCCTTCACCGGCTCCCTCGCGGGCGGCCGGGCCCTCTTCGACCTCGCCTCCTCACGGCCGGTGCCGATCCCCTTCTTCGGCGAGCTCGGCAGCGTGAACCCGGCGGTCGTCACGCCGTCCGCGGCCGCGCAGCGGGCGGAGGAGGTCGCGACCGGCTTCGCCGACTCCATGAGCCTCGGCGTCGGCCAGTTCTGCACCAAACCCGGCCTGCTGTTCGCGCCCGCCGGATCCGACCTGCCGCGTCTGGTCGCGGACCGCCTGTCGGCCGTCGCCGCGGCGCCGATGCTCAACGAGCACATCGCTCGCGGGTTCGCCGGCGCCCTCGACGAGCTGGCCGGCCACGACGGCGTCGAGGTGCTCACCCGGGGCGACACGAGCGAGACGCCCACGCCGACGCTGCTGAGGACCAGCGCGGCGACGTTCCTCGCGGATCCGGAGACCCTCACGCACGAGGCGTTCGGACCGGCCGCCCTGGTCGTCGAGTACACGGACCGCGCGGAGCTCGAGCGCGCCCTCGCGGCGATCGACGGCCAGCTGACGGCGACCGTGCAGACGGTCGACGACGATCCGGACGCCGCGGCGGTGCTGCCGATCCTCGCGGAGCGCGCGGGCCGGGTGCTGGTCAACGGGTGGCCGACGGGCGTCTCGGTGACCTGGGCGATGCAGCACGGGGGGCCCTACCCCGCGACGACGTCCGTGCAGACGACGTCCGTGGGCACGAGCGCGATCGACCGGTTCCTCCGCCCTGTCACCTACCAGAGCACGCCCGGGTCGCTGCTGCCGGAGCCCCTCCGCGACGAGAACCCCTGGCACCTCCCCCGCCGCGTGGACGGCGTGCTCGAGCCCTGACCGCGCATCCATCGCCGCAGGGTCAGCGGCCGCCCGCGACCCGGAGGATCGCGCCCGTCGTGTACGAGGCGTCGGCCGACAGCAGCCACGACACCGCCGCGGCGATCTCCGCGGGCGTGCCCGGCCGCCGCATCGGCACGGTCGGCGCGATGCGGTCGGGACGGCCCGGATCGAGGTGGAAGTCCGTGCTCACGAGCCCGGGCGCGACCGCGTTCACGCGGATGCGGTCGCCCGCGAGCTCCTTCGAGAGCCCGATCGTGAGGGCGTCGACGCCCGCCTTCGCCGCCGCGTAGTGCACGAACTCCCCCGGCGAGCCGAGCGTCGCGGCGCCCGACGAGATCGTGACGATCGCCCCGCCGCCCGCGGCCCTCAGCCGGGGGATCGCGGCGCGGACGGGCAGCAGGGTGCCGAGCAGGTCGAGCTCGAGGTCGGCGCGGATCCCGGCGACGGGCAGGTCCTCGAGGCGTCCCTCCACGCTCGCCGCGCCGGCGGAGGTGACGAGCCCCGTCACCGGCCCCAGCGCCTCCGCCGCGGAGAGCAGCGCGTCGACGTCGGCCTCGTCGGTGACGTCGGCCGCGACGGCGACCGCCCGTCGGCCGGCCGCACGTACCGCCTCGGCGACCCGTTCCGCCGCCGCCCGGTCGCGGCGGTAGCCGACGATCACGTCGGATCCGTCCGCGGCGAGCCGCCGGCAGACCGCCGCGCCGATCCCGCCGCTCCCGCCGGTGACGACGGTCAGGGGCGCACTCATCCGGCGAACGGGAACGGCACCGCACCGCGCACGCGCGTCGGCACCGTGAAGACGGCGCCCGCCTCGGGGCCGTCCGCGTCGCCGCGGTCGCGCCGCGAGGTCGTGACGTAGAGCGTGGACAGGTCGGGGCCGCCGAACGTGCAGGCGGTGACGTCCTTCGCGTTGACGTCGAAGGCCTCGGCGAGGGCGCCGTCGGCGGTGTAGTGGTGCACCGCGCCCCCACCCCACAGCGCGACCCACACGCCGTCCTGCTCGTCGATCGCCATGCCGTCCGGATGCCCCGCGTCGTCGGGGATCACGGCGAACGGCCGGCGGCCCGTGAACGCCCCCGTCTCCGCGTCGAAGTCGTACGCGTCGATCCGGTTCGTCGGGGTGTCGATGTGCAACGCGGTGCGCCCGTCCGCGGTCCACTGCAGCCCGTTGGGGATGGTGAGGTCGCCGATCACCGGATGCACCGAGCGGTCCGGGTCGAACCGGTAGAGGGTGCCCGCGCCCGGCGCCTCGTCGTACGCCATGGAGCCGCAGTAGAAGCGGCCCTGCGGATCGCAGCCGCCGTCGTTCATCCGCAGGCCCTCGTCCGAGAACGCGGGCACGACGGGGCCGTCGGGCGTGAAGTGGGCGGTGAGCAGCTGGAAGCCACGGGCGACCGCGAGCACGTAGCCGCCGGCGGCCCGGGGCCGGATGGCGGCGGCGACACCGCCGAGCTCGTGACGGGTCGTGCGGCCCTCCGGCGTGACCTCGACGAGCGCCCCGCGCTCCATGTCGACGATCACGAGGGCGTCGCGGGTGGCGTCCCAGAGGGGACCCTCCCCGTGATCGGCGCAGACCTCGGTGATGCACGTCGCGGCGACCACCAGGACTCCTTCCCCGTCAGCCGCCGCTCGGGCGGCCCCGGTTAGCGTGTCGAGCATGACCGACACCCCCACCCTGCCACTCGCCGACGCCCGCATCCCCGTGGTCGGCCTCGGCACGTACGGCCTCTTCCGCGAGCAGGGCGTCGAGCAGGTCGTCACCGCCGTCCGCGCCGGCTACCGCCTGCTCGACACCGCGCAGGGCTACGGCAACGAGGCGGAGGTCGCGGCGGGCATGCGCGACTCCGGCGTGCCCCGCGACGAGTTCCTCCTCACCACGAAGCTGCCGAACGGCGACCACGGCTTCGACGAGACCCTCGCCTCGTTCGACCGCTCGCAGGCCGCCCTGCGAGTCGACGTCGTCGACCTCTACCTCATCCACTGGCCGATGCCCGAGGTCGACCGGTACGTCGAGTCGTGGAAGGCGATGATCCGGCTGCGGGACGAGGGCCGGATCCGCGCGATCGGCGTCTCGAACTTCTCCGCCGAGCAGATCGATCGCCTCGAGCGCGAGACGGGCGAGCTGCCCGCGCTGAACCAGGTCGAGCTGCACGTCGGGCTCGACCAGGCGGACCTGCGCCGCTACCACGACGCCAAGGGCGTCCTCACCGAGAGCTACAGCCCGCTGAAGCACGGATCCGCGCTCGCGAAGGACCCGGTCGTGACCCGGGTCGCGGAGGCTCACGGGGTGGCCTGGAACCAGGTGGTGCTGCGCTGGAACCTCCAGCTCGGCACGGTGGTCATCCCCCGCTCGACGGATGCGGAGCGGCAGGCGTCGAACCTCGCCGTCACCGGTTTCGAGCTCACGGACGACGAGATGACGGCCATCGGCGGCCTGCACCCCTGAGCCGGAATCCGGGCGACTTCCGACATTCCGGGCGTCGTTCTCCGCCCGCTTGGTCGGAACGCGCCCGGATTCCGTGCAGGGTCGATGCTTGAGCCTGCCTTCCGCACCGACCTAGGCTGTGGATGCTCGACAGTTTCTGTCGCAGGAACGAAACGTTTAGGAGCGGACGATGACGTCGACGACCGGGCCCGATGCCGTGTGGACCGACCCGACCCGCCCGCCCGAGGAGCGCGTCGCCGCCCTCGTCGGCGCGATGACGCTCCGGGAGAAGGCCGCCCAGCTGTACGGCATGTGGCTCGGCGCCGATCCCGAGGGCCCCGGCGTCGCCCCGCACCAGTCCGAGCTCGACAAGGGCTTCGACCTCGACGCGCTGCTCACCCAGGGGCTCGGCCAGCTGACCCGCGCGTTCGGCACCAACCCCGTCGATCCGGCCGCCGGGGCCGCGGCCCTCGCCCGCATGCAGCGGCGCATCGTCGACGCCAACCGCTTCGGGATCCCCGCCCTCGTGCACGAGGAGTGCCTCGCCGGCTTCACCACCTGGAAGGCCACCGCCTATCCGGTGCCGCTGTCGTGGGGCGCCACCTTCGACCCCGAGCTCATCCGCGACATGGCCTCCCGGATCGGCGCCTCGATGCGGTCGGTCGGCGTGCACCAGGGCCTCGCGCCCGTGCTCGACGTCGTGCGGGACCTCCGCTGGGGCCGCGTCGAGGAGACCATCGGCGAGGACCCGTACCTCGTCGGCACCGTCGCGACCGCCTACGTGCAGGGCCTCGAGTCCGCCGGGATCGTCGCCACCCTCAAGCACTTCGCCGGGTACTCGGCGTCCCGCTCGGGCCGCAACCTCGCGCCCGTGAGCATGGGGCCTCGCGAGTTCGCGGACGTGATCCTGCCGCCCTTCGAGATGGCCGTGCGCGAGGGCGGCGTGCGCAGCGTCATGCACTCCTACGCCGAGGTCGACGGCGTGCCCGCCGCGGCGAACGGCGAGCTGCTCACCGGCCTGCTCCGGGACACGTGGGGCTTCACCGGCACGGTCGTCGCCGACTACTTCGGCATCGGCTTCCTGAAGCTGCTGCACGGCGTCGCCGGCACCTGGGGCGACGCCGCCCGGCTCGCGCTCACGGCCGGCGTCGACGTGGAGCTGCCCGGCCCGAAGGCGTTCCTCGATCCGCTGATCGACGAGGTGGCGTCCGGCCGGCTCGACGAGGCCGTGATCGACCGCGCCCTCACCCGCGTGCTGCGGCAGAAGCTGGACCTGGGCCTGCTCGAACCCGGGTGGGACCCGCGGCCCGAGGCGCTCACCGAGGCGCAGCTCGAGCCCGGGGCCGAGGTCACCGGAACCGTCGACCTCGACCCCGCCGCTGACCGCGCGATCGCCCGGCGGATCGCCGAGGAGGCGGTCGTGCTGCTCAAGAACGGCGGCGCGCTCCCGCTCTCCTCCCCGGGCACGATCGCCGTGCTCGGCCCCGCCGCCGACGACCCGTTCACGATGCTCGGCTGCTACTCGTTCCCGAGCCACGTCGGCGCCCACCACCCCGAGCTGCCGCTCGGCGTCGACATCCCGACGGTGCTCGACGCGATCCGCACCGAGTTCGCGGATGCGCGGATCGTCGCGGAGCAGGGGTGCACCGTCGACGGCCCCGAGACGGCCGGCATCCCCGCGGCGGTCGAGGCCGCCCGCGCCGCCGACGTGGCGGTGGTGGTGCTCGGCGACCGTGCGGGCCTCTTCGGCCGCGGCACGTCCGGCGAGGGCTGCGACGCCGCCGACCTGTCGCTGCCCGGCGTGCAGGGTGAGCTGCTCGAGGCGGTGCTCGACAGCGGCACGCCTGTCGTGCTCGTGGTCGACTCCGGCCGGGCATACGCCCTCGGCACCGCGCCCGAGCGGGCCGCCGCGATCGTGCAGACCTTCTTCCCCGGCGAGGAGGGCGGCGGCGCGATCGCCCGCGTGCTCTCGGGCGCCGTGAACCCGTCGGGGCGGCTGCCGCTCAGCGTCCCTGCGCACCCTGGCGGGCAGCCGTGGACCTACCTCAGCCAGATCCTCGCGTCGAGGAGCGAGGTCTCCAACCTCGACCCGACGCCCGCCTACCCCTTCGGCTCGGGCCTCGCCTACACGACCTTCGCCTGGTCGGACCTCACCGTGAACGGCGCCGCCCCCAGCGGCCCGACGACGGCGCCCACCGACGGTGCCGTCCGCGTCGGCCTCACCGTGCGCAACACGGGTGAGCGGGCCGGCACCGAGATCGTGCAGCTCTACCTGCACGATCCCGTCGCCCAGGTGACGCGGCCCGTCGTGCGGCTGATCGCGTTCGCCCGGGTCCCGCTCGAGGCGGGCGCCTCGGCCGAGATCGAGTTCACGGTGCCGGCGGACGTCACGGCGTTCCCGGGCCGCGACCTCACCCGCGTCGTGGAGCCCGGCGCGCTGGAGCTGCGGCTCGGTGCGTCGAGCACCGACATCCGCCTCACCGCGGAGGTCGAGCTGACCGGGGAGGTGCGGCACGTCGACCACACGCGGGCGCTGCACTGCGGCGTGACGGTCCGCGCCTGACCGTCAGCGCCCGAGCGTCCTCGCGAAGAAGGCGAGCGCAGCGGTGTCGTCATCCGGTCCGCCGCCCTCGTGGCCGTTGAACCGCCAGAGGGCG
>NZ_JAODBE010000035.1 GCF_025463795.1 Amnibacterium sp. | reverse complement strand
GCTCGCGCGGACGGACTATCCGGCCGACTTCGACGTCGAGTACCCGGAGCGCCTCTCGCGCGGGCTCGTGCTGGTCAAGTCGTGGCTGCTGGCGATCCCGCATCTGGTCGTCGTGTTCCTGATCGTGTCCGACCTCCTCGTGTACCCATGGGCCGATGCCGCTGTCGGCGCCGGGGCAGCCGCCTCGCCGGTCGGCGGGTACTCGATCCTGAATCTCGTGGTGGTCATCGCGGGGGCGTTCCTCCTCATCACTGGCGTCTACCCCCAGCCGCTGTTCGACTTCGTCGTGGGCGTCAATCGCTGGCTCTATCGCGTGGTCACGTACGTGGCGCTCATGCGCGACGAGTACCCGCCGTTCCGCTTGGATATGGGCGCGACCGAGCCGCTCGCGCTGCAGGCCGCCCAGGGCGAGGAGGCCGCTCCCATGGGCGTCGCGACGCCGGCGAGCGGGAGGACCGGGAACGGGAGCAGCGTGGCCTTCGTGCGCGAGGGGTGACGGCTTCTTCGGCTGCCTCGTCGGCGCATCGGTGGCGCAGCCGGATCAGAACGAGTGCCGCTCCGCGACCTCGCCGCGCTCGACCCGCTCCACCTCCGCGGCTCGGATCACCGCGGCCCGTCGGTTGCTCACCCCGAGCTTCGCGTAGATGTTCTTGGTGTGGGTGCGGACCGTGTTGATCGACACGACGAGCTCGCGGGCGATCTCTGGTCCGCTGAGGTCCGTCTTGAGCAGACGGAGCACGTCGCGCTCGCGGCCGCTCAGCTGCTCGACCGGTTCGCTCGAGCCGGAGCGGAGCGGGGTCCTCGCTGCTCCGGCGACGCGGCTCAGCAGCCGCCGTACCGTGCGTTCGGAGGTTCCACGATGCGCCGCGGCCCGCAGCAGGACCTCCAGCGACTCCGCTTCGTCCGCGAACACCTGGAAGTACCCCTCCGGCTCGGCGAGTTTCAAGGCCCGATCGAGGGCGAGCGTCGCCTCCGCCTGGTCTCGACTGGACCGTCCCGCCACCGCGAGCAGCACCAGCACCTCGATGACCGTCCCGGTCCTGCCGCCGGACTCCGCGGCGGCGAGCAGCCGCTTCAAGAGGTCCTTCGCGGCGTCCGCTGGGGCGGCCGCGCGCCGGTGTTGCGCGAGCAGGCACCGAGCGAACGTGACGTGGTCGTACTCGTGCATGTAGTCGAGACCGTCCGTCGCCGAGATCCCGGCCCGGTGCGCCCAGTCGAGCGCGTCGTCCACCCGTCCGAGCCGGAGCAGGAGCCGGGCCCGCACGGCCTGGACCGGCCGGACGTCGGGTGCGAAGTCGGCGACGTAGTCGCGTTCCGCCTCGTCGAGGAGGGCGAGCGCACCGTCCACGTCGCCCTCGATCTCCCGGACGAGGGCCTCCGCCACCCGGTAGCGGTAGCGGTACCGCGGCATGCCGGCGACCTCGCCCACCTCCCGTGCTCGCCCGAGTTCCTCCTTCGCCGCCCGCAGGTCGCCCCGTTCGGCGTGTATGGCGCTCATGCCGACGTGCAGGTCCGGGACTCCGCGTGAACGAGTCGCGTTCCGGTCGGCGGCGAGCCGCAGGGCTCGGTCGTAGACCTGCATCGCCTCTCGCAGGCGACCTTGCGTGATCCGGATGTCGGCCAGCGTGGTGGCGCACCCGAGCACATCGGCCAGGTATCCCGCCTGCAGCAGGCTCGCGGAGCACTGGACGTACGCGTCGTAGGCCGCCTCGAGGTCCCCGTCTCCCCAGGCCGCCAGTCCCAGCAGAGCGGCTGCCGCTCCACGGCGCACATGGTCATCGGGGTGGACCAGCCGGAGTGCCCGCCTCGCCTGCGCCACCGTCTCCGCGCTGTCGCCGAGCATCAGAGCGAGGCCCGCCCGATAGACCGCGATCGCCGCCGGCAGACGGTCGAACTCCTCACGGTCGACGACGACGAACGGGTCGGGCCGCGCTTCCGATCCCGTGCCGGCCATCGGGGGAGAGGGGAGACAACGCTCCGCGTCACGGAGGAGGGACTCGACGCGGTCGACCTGCCCGACCGCGAGCAGCGCGCCGGCGTAGCCGACACTCAGCACCGGCCGAGCGCGCATCACCTCGACGGGGAGACGCTCGAGCCAGGTGCGAATCGTCGCCTCCCCGCGCTCCCGACGCAAGGCCGGCACGGCGGGCTCGATGAGCTCCGCCGCACGATCCGGGTCGCCGGCTGCGAGCGCGTGGTGGACGGCTGCGTCCAGGTCGCCGTGTCCTGCGTACCATCCGCTCGCCCGCAGGTGCAGCCCTCGCGCCCGCTCGGGTCGCTCGTCGAGCAAGCGGGCTTGCAGCAGGTCGGCGAAGAGGTGGTGATACCGGTAGGAACGCCGGTCGTCGTCGAGCGGAATGAGGAACAGGTTCTCCCGTTCCAAGCGTTCGAGCATGGCGCGACCGCCTCCTCGTCCCGTCACGGCGTCGCACAGCGGCCCGGTCATCCAGCGGAGCACGGAGGTCTCGAGCAGGAATCCCGCCACCGCCTCGGGCAGCGACTGCAGCACCTCCTCGACGAGGTAGTCGACGACGAATCGGTCGTTCCCGGAGAAGGCTCGGACGAATCCACCGACGTCCTCGCGCCCCTGCATGGACAGCGCGGCGAGTTGGAGAGCGGCGATCCATCCCTCGGTCCGCTCCGCCAGGGCTGCGACGAGCTCCGGCGGCATCGCGCGCCCCATCGCCTGCGAGAGGTAGGCGGAGACCTCGTCGGTGGTGAACCGGAGGTCGGCGGCCCGGATCTCCGTCAGCTCGCCGCGGGCGCGCAGGCGGGCGAGCGGCATCGCAGGGTCCGCCCGCGCGGCGAGGACGAGGTGGATCCGCGGTGGGAGGCGGTCGACGAGGAACGCCACGTCCTGACGGATCTCGAGCGACTCGATCAGGTGGTAGTCGTCGAGGACCACGACGACGTCGTGGTCCACCGCGGCGAGCTCGTTGAGCAGGTCGGTCAACACCATCCGCACCGGCGGTGGCTGCGGACCGCGCAGCATGGCGGCCACCCCGGAGGCGAACCCGGTGGTGATGGCCCCGAGCGCGGCGATGAGGGCCGTCCAGAACCGGCCCGACTCGTCATCGTCCTGGTCGAGCGACAGCCAGGCGACCGAGCGCGGGTCGCCGGGTCGTGCCGCGCCGGCACCGAGCCAGGTCGCGAGCAGGGTGGTCTTGCCGAACCCTGCGGGTGCCGACACCAGCGTCAGCCTCGACTCGACCCCGCGCTCGAGCCGCTCCGTCAGCCGCGCCCGAGAGATCAGGTCGCGACGCGGCGTGGGCATGTGCAGCTTGGACTCGAGCAGTTGACCCGACACCGGGGTGCACCTTCAGCCGAATGACGCCGGACCTGTCGTCCAGCGCTCGCTCGTCACCCTGCCACGGAATGCGGCCGGGGGCGGCGGCCGGATCGTCATCGCGCACCCGCCCTCCGCCGACTCGTGCTGTGGTGCAGGGCGCTCGATCGGTGTACACCTGGGCCCACGCGGTGCGGACGCTCCCGGCGCTCCATCGGCTCGCTCCGATGAAGGAGAGCCTCATGCCCCGACAGCCCACTTTCCGAGCCGGCCGAGCCATGCCGCCGATGGGTGGCCCCGCGCCGGTCGACCTCGGTGGATCGACGCTTCCGCGAGTCGGGTGGACCTTCATCGTGCTCTACACGCTCGCCTTCATCGGCACCTGTCTTGTGCTGATCGCGCCGCTGCTCGTCACGCTCGCGGTGAAGGTCGAGGCGTTGCTCGGCGCACGCGCGGCACCAGGCGGACTGGCGCTCGTCACGGCGGTCGGTGCACTGGTCGCGATGGTCGGGAACCCCTTTTTCGGCAGGATGAGCGACCGAACGACGTCGCGACTCGGCATGCGGCGGCCGTGGATGGTCGTCGGGCTGGTCGGCGGCACCGTCGGGGTGCTCATCGTCGCCATCGCGCCCAGCATCCCGATCGTCCTGGTCGGGTGGTGCGTCGCGCAGCTCTTCTTCAACGCGCTGCTCGCCGTGCAGATCGCGGTGCTGCCGGATCAGGTCCCGTCAGCGCAGCGAGGCGTGGTGTCCGGCGTCCTCGGCGTGTGCGTCCCCGTCGCTTCGGTGGCCGGCACGTTCGTGGTGCAGCTCTTCGCGCCGAACGAGCTGGCCATGTTCCTCGCGCCGTGTGCGATCGGCGGCTTCTTCATCCTGCTGTTCGCCGCGGTCCTGAAGGATCGACGGCTGGACCCCGGGGAGCGTCCACCGTGGTCGATCCGAGAGTTCTTCAGGACCTTCTACCTCGACCCGAGGCGGAACCGCGACTTCGCGTGGGCATTCACGAGTCGGTTCCTCTTCGTGCTCGCGTACGCGTTCCTGGCGACCTACCAGGCCTACTACCTCCTGAGCCGGTTCGGGACCGCGCCCGCAGCGGTCGCCGGGCAGGTGTTCCTCGGGACCCTCGTGCAGTCCGCCCTCGTGGTCGTGGCCTCGCTGCTCGGAGGGCGGATCTCCGATCGATCCGGGCGGCGGAAGGTGTTCGTGCTCGCGGCGGCGATCGTGTACGGCGTGGCGCTGTTCGTCATCGCGATCGCCTCCGACTTCGACGGCTTCCTGGTGGGGATGGCCATCGGGGGACTCGGCTACGGCGTCTACGTCGCGGTCGACCTCGCACTGGTCGCGGACGTGCTCCCCGACCGGAGCACGGCGGCCAAGAACCTGGGCGTGTTCAACATCGCGGGAGCTCTGCCGTTCTCGATCGCACCCGGCGTGGCCGCCGTGGTGCTCGCGCTCACGAACGGGAACTACGCCGCGCTCTACGGGGTGGCGGCGGCGTGCGCCCTGCTCGCCGCCGGCGCCATCCTGCCCGTGCGCCGCACGCGATGACGGTGCAGGTACGCGTTCCCCGGCGTCGTCGCGCATCCCTGCGCGTCAACCCGTCTCACGAGTGACGCAGATCAGCTCGAGTCCGAGATCCCGAACACGGGTGAGCAGGCCGTGGAGGGCCGCCTGGTCGGCGACGGCGCCCGTGAGGCTGGTGGACCCGTCCTCCTCGGCGTCCACCTGGAATCCGTCGAACCAGGACGACCACCGTCGGTCGAGCCGCCCCGCGACGCGGATCCGGTACACCTCCGCGGGTGCCGTCCCGGGTGAGGTCACCGCCGTGGCGACCGCCCGGTCGATGGAGTCGACCGGGCGGTTCCGCGACGGTGTCGCAGCGGTCACCTGACGTCCGCTGTCTCGAGTCGGGCGACGTCGACGGGGCCCGCCGAGCGACCGGTGACGGTGCGCTGCTCGACCAGCAGGGCGATGCCGAGGCCGGCCAACGCGAGGCCGATCGGGACGGCGAAGAGGCGCTCGTTGACCTGCGGGAGGAGGCGGATGGCGAGGGTCGCGACGACGCCGACGGCCAGGAGTGCTGCCGGCCACCGGTTGATCACCCGGGCGCGGAACACGGCGATCCCGAACAGCAGCCCACCGCTGACGAGGGCGAGACCGACGCCCGTGTTGAGCGCCGGGAACAGGCCGAGGTCGCCGGTGGCGCTGCCGTTCGTCGCGACCGCGAGGACGTCGCTGACGTAGCGGGGATCACTGTGCGCGAGCACCGGGAGGGCGACCAGTCCCATCGTCTCGACGCAGGTCATCGCGAGGAACGCGGCGCCGAGCAGGAGGGCACCGAGCAGCCCGAGCACGCCGGTCTGCTTCACCTGGCGCAGGTAGATGCCGGTGATACCGATCAGCGAGAGCACGGCGAACGCGATCTTCATCGTCTGGCGGATGGTGAACTCGGTCGTCGTCGCGAAGGCGGGATCCAGATGCGGATGGTTGATCTGCACGGCGAGGAAGAGCACGCCACCTGCGACGGCGGACACCCCGGCGGCTCGGGTGAGGGTGGTTGTGGTGACGGTCATGTCCGGCTCCCTGATTCGACTCCGTGGCGGTGCTGCTGCGGATGACTCGAACCTAGGAAGCGCAAGGGTGAGGGGACGTCACCCGATGATGTGGTCCGCGGGGTGATATCCGGCGGCAGCCCGCTCAGAGCAGGCCGCGCTCACGGCCCCGCACCACTGCGGCCCGCCGGCTGCCGACGTCGAGCTTCGTGAAGATGTGCTTCGTGTGGCTCCGGAGCGTGTTCTGGGAGACGAACAGCTGACGAGCGATCTCCGGGCCGCTCAACTCGGTGTCGAGCAGACGGAGGACCTGGAGCTCCCGCTCGCTGAGCACCCCGGCGTGTGACGGTGCAGCGCCGGGAGTGACGGAGCCGTCCGCACGCCGCAGCTGCGCCGCGACCTGGGAGCCCGGTCCGCCGCCTTCGGCCAGCCGCCGCAGCAGGTCGGCCATCGTCGCGCCCTCGTTCAGGAAG
Organism: Amnibacterium sp.; assembly: GCF_025463795.1. GTDB lineage: Bacteria > Actinomycetota > Actinomycetes > Actinomycetales > Microbacteriaceae > Amnibacterium. Next base: position 29,909 of record NZ_JAODBE010000035.1, on the reverse strand, counting down.
AGCTGCGCATACCCGGCCGCTTCCGGCGCCGACGTCAGTGCCTCCGCGAGGAGAGCAGTCGCCTGGGGGACGTCGCCTTCGGCGCGGCGTGCGAGCGCCTGCAGCATCCGGATCTCCAGGAGGCTGCCGCCGCGCCCAGCGGATTCCGCGTCGTCGCGCACTCGCGCCAGCAGACCCACCGCCTCGCCCGGTGTGCCGGAGGCGAGGAGCAACCGCGCGAGTGTGAGGTGCTCGAACTCGCGCCGGTACTCCGCCTCGTCGACGGGGGAGAGGTCGCGCGTGCGCGCCCAGTCGGCTGCGGCCTGGAGATCGCCTTCGGCGATCCAGATCCTCGCGCGCATCGCGCCGATGGGGCGGACGTCGGGGAAGAAGCCCCCGTGGTACAGGGGCTCCGCCCGATCGAGGAACCCGATCGCGTCGCTGAGCGCGCCCTCCGCGCGGGCCAGGGCTGCCCGCGCGACGAACCACCGGTAGTGGCTCTCCGGCATGCCGAGCGGTCCCCTGGCATCGGAGGACACCTGCAGGTGGCCTGCCGCTGCGTCGCGGTTCCCGGCCTCGAGGTCGAGCTCGCTCAAGCCGACGTGCAGATCGGCGGTCGCGCGGGCGACCGCGGCCCCGTGCTCCTCCGCGACCCGCAGCGCCTCGTCGTAGAGCCTCCGCGCTCGCCGGGGCCTGCCGGCCGCCACGCACAGGTCCGCGAGGATGACCGTGCTCGTGAGCTCGTCGACCAGGTTGCCGCCCGCATGCAGGCTGGCGACCGCCTCGGAGAACGACTCCAGCGCGCCGGCGACGTCGCCCCGCGCCCAGGCGGCCAGCCCCAGGAAGCCGGCACCGCCGCCCCGAGCCTGATGGTCGGACGGCCCGGCGAGGCGCAGAGCCGACCTCGCGTGCAGCACCGTGCGCTCGACATCTCCCTGCGCCTGAGCGATCGAGGCGCGGTACACGGCGATCGTGGCGGGCAGAGTCCGGAGCTCGACGCCGTGCCTCCACGGGGCCTTTTCGCCCTCGACCACCGAGGAGAGGACCCGTTCCGCCTGGACGAAGCGGTCCTCCGCCCCCTCGAAGTCGCCGACGAGCATCCGGCTGTACCCGGCGAACACCGCCAGCACAGGGCTGTTCCCGACCGTGCGCTCGGGCAGCCGCCCCAACCAGCCGAGCAGGACCGCGTCCTGCCGATCCCGCCGGATCGAGGGTGCCGCGTCCTCCATGAGACGGGCCGCCCGGTCGAAGCTCCTCCCCGCCACCGCGTGCTCGATCGCCTCGTGCGGCGAGTCGTGCTGCTCGAACCATCGGCTCGCTCGGTCGTGGAGCAGCGGCACCTCCTGCGGCTGCTCGCTGAGGAGTCGGGCGCGCAGCACGTCCGCGAAGAGCTGGTGATAGCGGAACCACTCCCGTCGGTCGTCGAGCGGGACCACGAACAGGTTCGACCGTTCAAGGGCGGCGAGCAGGTCGTCGCTGTCGCTGCGGCTCAGGGCGGCGTCGCAGAGCGAGGCGGACAGCCGAGCGAGTACCGACGTCCGGAGGAGGAAGTCCCGCACCTCTTCCGGCTGATGTGCCAGCACCTCCTCGATGAGGTAGTCGACGACGTACCGGTCGTCACCCGCGAACCGTCGAACGAAGTCGCTCGCGTCCTCGCGGCCTCGAAGCGAGACGGCCGCGAGCTGCAGCGCGGCGATCCACCCCTCCGTCCGTGCGGTGAGGGCCGTGACGTCGTCGGGCGTCAGCTCCACGCCGCTCCCCGCGAGGTAGGCCGCGGCCTCGCGCTCCGAGAAGCGAAGATCCGCCGCCCGGACCTCGACCAGCTGACCGCGCGCGCGGAAGCGGGAGAGCGGGAAGCCCGGGTCGGCCCGAGTGCCGATCACCACGTGCACGTGGGAGGGCAGATGGTCGATCAGGAAGACCATCGCCTCCCCGATCTCAGGACCGTCGACGAGGTGGTAGTCGTCGAGGACCAGCCACACCTCGCCCGACGTCGATGCGAGCTCGTTCAGCAGCGTCGTCAGGACCGCCTCGGTCCGGACAGGAGACGATCCGAGCAGCTCGAGCGCTGCCGCTCCGACACCGGCGAGGACCCGTTGCAGCGCTGCCACGACGTAGGTGAGGAAGGCCGCCGGATCACGGTCCTGATCATCGAGCGACACCCATGCCACTCCACGGCCGGCCGCAGCCGCCCCAGCGAGCCACTCGGCCAGCAGGGTGGACTTGCCGAAGCCGGCCGGCGCCGAGACGAGGGTCAGCCGGGCGTCGGCCGCCTGCTCCAGCAGGTGCAGCGGCTCCGGGCGCGAGACATGGCCGCGCCGGAGTGCCGGCACGAAGAACTTCGTCTCGATGAGCGAGCCGACCAAGCGACTCCCGTTCCTCTCGACCGTGCTGGGCGCCGGACAGCGCGCAGCACAGCCTTGCAGACGGACTGCCGCTGGTGCGGCGCTGGTGGCCCGCGGGCGCTCAGTTCGTCGCCCGTAGCATGCGGGGCGTGGCTGTCGAGATCCCGGAGGATGTCCGCTCGTTCCTGGAACAGCCGAACCCCGCGGTCATGGCGACCCTGGCGAAGGACGGCCGGCCGGTCTCGGTGGTCACGTGGTACCTGCTCGAGCCGGACGGTTCCGTGCTGCTCAACCTCGACAGTGACCGGGTTCGGCTTCGTCATCTTCGGCGAGACCCGAGGATCGCGCTGACGGTGCTGGACGAGGCGGACTGGGGCAGCCACGTCAGCCTGCAGCTCTCCGTCGACACCGTGACCGAGGACGCCGACCTGTCGGACATCGACGCGCTGGCGACGCACTACATCGGCACGCCGTATCCGAACCGCGACCGGGCGCGGGTCAGCGCCAGAGCTCGGATCCACAGCTGGCACGGCTGGGGACGCTTCGCCTCCGAATAGAGCGGGTTCGTGGACGGTCGCGGCGTCGAGCGACGCCCGCTATCGGGTGGCCGGCCGAGACTGCTGGACGCCGGGCCGCTGGGTCGGACCCAGGGCGGGGATGGCGAGCAGGATCGCGCCGCAGAGCGAGAGCTGTCCGAGCAGGTCGCAGTACCCGGGCGACGACGACTCACTCCGAAGCCCTCTCGCTTGCTAGCTAGTTAGCGAAATGGCTATGCTCAACCCATGTCCGACGGAATCACCGACATCTTCGAGGCGCTGGCCCATCCGACCCGGCGCCAGATCCTTCAGGATCTGAAGGACGGCGAGTTGGCGGCCGGTCAGATCGCCGGCCGGTTCAACGCATCCGGGCCCACCATCTCCCGCCACCTGAGCGTGCTCAGAGGGGCCGGCCTGGTGGCCGAGCGCCGGGAGGGCAACCGGATCCTCTACTCCCTCGTGGGAGACCGGTTGGCGCTGTCGGTCGGTGACTTCCTCTCCACCGTCTGTCCCGAGCAGATCGTGCTGCGCACCATCGGCAAGCGATCGACGGACGCAGGGGCCCGGAGCCCCGAGGAGGCGACGGCGTGAGCGTGCTCACAGGACTCCGCGCCCAGGTGCGTCGCCGGTTGCTCATCACCTATCGCGTCGACCCGGCCGTGGCCAGGACCCTGGTGCCGGAGCCGTTCCGGCCGCAGATCGTCGACGGCAGCGCAGTGGCGGGGGTCTGCATGATCGGACTCCGGTCGGTGCGCCCGGGGTGGCTCCGACCTCGAATCGGCTTCAGCACGGAGAACGTCGCCCATCGGATCGCGGTCGAGTGGGACGAGGACGGCCGCACCCGCACCGGCGTCTACGTCGCCGAGCGGCACAGCTCCGCGCTTCTCCCCGTCATCGCCGGTGGGCGCCTCTTCCCCGGCGTCCAGAAGCGGGCGCGGTTCACCCTCGATGAGACGAGCTCACGCTTCCGCGTGACGATGTCCGCCCCCGGGGTCGACGTCGCGGTCGACGCGCGGCTCGGCGGCGCCTGGACGAGCACGCTGTTCCCGACCGTCGAGGCGGCCTCCGCCTTCTACCAGGACGGATCGATCGGATGGTCGCCGCGACGGGACGGCGCGGGTGCCGAGCCGCTCGAGCTGACGTCCACGACCTGGGCGGTCGAGCCGGCCGAGCTCCTGAGCATCCGGTCGTCGTTCTTCGAGGGCCTCCCGCAGGGTTCGGCGGTGCTCGACAGCGTCGTCGCCATGCTCGACCTCCCGTTCGTCTGGGGCACGCCCCACATCGTCCCGGATGCCGTGTCGCAGCCGCGGGCCGCCTGACCTCCGCGACCCGGGGGACGGAACAGGTTCGGCGGCAGACGGTCCCCGAGCGGGACCAGGCGCTCTCGGGGAGCGCCCACAGGGATCAGTGGGTCGCGGTCAGCGTGTGCGCGGCCCAGCAGGTGCTGGTGCGGGCCTGCTGCACGCGGGCATCCGTGGCGGCGAGACCCTTGTACCGGACCCCGGCGGCGGAGAAGGAGGCGCCGGTCGGGGTCCCGATCGGCTCGAGCGTGGACCAGGCGATGTCGTAGCGGCCGTCCGTGCGGAGCCGCGCTTGGGCGGCCTCGATGAGGATGCCGCCGTTCTGGTCGTTGCAGGCGACGCCGGTCGTGGCATCGCCCGAAGCGCTGCGGGCGCCGATGGGGATGCTGAGGCCGGATCCGTCCTTCGCGGTGAGCTGCTGGAACCCGCAGTGCTGGAACCTGAGCAGCACGGCCCCGAGGCCGTCGTCGATGGCGATCGCGTGCCCGGGGAAGCCGTCGGTGTCGACGGTCCAGGCATGATGAGCGCCGGTGGGCGTCTGCCGGTCGGGGGTGGTGTAGACGCCGCCGGCCGATGTGGCGAAGCCGAACTCCCACGGCTTCGAGGTGGTGAAGAACGCGGTGTCCTGCCGGCCGTCGCCGTCGACGTCGTGGACCCGCACCGTCCGCGCGCCCGTGGGGATCGCGGTGCGCCCGTTGTCGCACCCGGCGGGCGCCCTGCTCGCGGCGGTCGCCGAGGCGACGGGGGAGGGGGTCGCCGTGCTGTGGGCGGCCGTGGAGGCGGGAACCAGGGCCGATCCCGCTGTCGTGCGGGCGGGGGACGCCGGCGCCGCGGGGCCGGCTCCAGGAGTCGCGGCGCAGCCGGCGAGCAGGGGCAGGGCGAGCACGGCGAGCAGCGCGCCGCAGTATGCGGTTCGGACCATCCTGGGACCCCTCGATCGGAAGCCGGCGGATCCGGCGCTACTCAGGAATGTCCGGACGAGGGCCTCGCGTTACAGCCGTGCCCGCGGGTCTCGATCCCCGGAGGTGGCGGTGACAGGATGACCGCCATGACGTCTCGCATCGACGCGATCAACATCACCTGCCGGAACCATGAGGAGCTCGGCGCGTTCTGGCAGCAGGTGCTGGGCCTGGAGGAGGACCCGGACGACCCGAACAACCCCGGTGACCCGGTGACGGTCTACGTGACCGCGCCGGTGCGCATCCGGATGTACTTCCAGCCGACCGAGCCCGGCGAGGAGTTCCACCGGCGCATCCACTTCGACGTCGACGCCGTGGACCGAACGCGCGACGAGGAGGTCGATCGGCTCATCGGCCTGGGTGCCGAACTGGTCGTCGACCGCCGCGACGACGACGGCTCCGGATGGGTGACCTTGCGCGACCCGGACGGCTACGAGCTCTGCGTGCAGCGCAGCGCCGAGGAGCGTGCCGCGGCGGAGTGACGCCGCCCTCTCCTGCTCGCCGCTTCGGGCCGCATCCACGGCCGCGTCGGGAGTCCTCCTTCAGAGACCTCCGATGTCGTCGGGCGGATGCGACGGTACGGTCCCTCGGTCGACGGATCCACGGGTCGAAGGGATGTGGGATGGGCGGCAGCGCATCGGTGCGGGTCCTGACCTGGAACGTGTGGTGGCGCTTCGGCCCGCGGTGGAGCGACCGGCAGCCCCTCCTCCTCGACGAGATCCGGGCCAGCGGCGCCGACGTGATCGCGCTGGAGGAGAGCTGGGGCACGACGACCTCGACCCAGGCGGACGAGTTCGCTCGCGAGCTCGGGTTCCACTCGGCGTTCGCGGCGCAGTCGTTGCCGCCCCCGCCGGACGTCCCCGAGCATCCCGGCCAGGCCGATGTCGACCTCGGACTCGGCCTGGTGAGCCGATGGCCGATCACGGCGACCCGCACCGTGCAGCTCCCAGCCCGTCACCGTCCGGAGGCGCCCGTCACGATGATCGCTACGATCGCCCACCCGGACGGGCCGGTGAACGTCGTGGTCACCTGTCTCGAGTGGGAGCCCGCCTACAACGACGACCGCATCGCCCAAGCGCGCTTCGTCGCGGACCTCGCGACGGATCCGCGACTCGACGGTCCCGCACCGGTGCTCGTGGCCGGCGACCTCAATGCCGCCCCCGACAGCCCGATCCTGCGGCCGCTGCGGGACGTGCTCGTCGACGCCTGGGAGGCGGGCGGAGGCTCCCCGGATGCCGTATCGCTCCCATCCGACCATCCCTTCGCGCCGCTGGAAGCGGAGGAGCTGATCGACCGGCGGATCGACCACGTGCTCTACCGCTTCGGGGAGCCCGGTCAGCGCGTCACCGTCCGCGGCGCCCGGCTGGTCGGCGAGCCGGTGGACGGGTTGGACCCGTCGGATCACCGGGGCGTCGTCTGCGAGGTCCGCTGGACCAGGCCGGGCGAAGCGAGCTCCTGACCGGCCGTCCGGGCCCGGCGGTACCATCAGCCGTGCCTCAGGAGTCCGCTCGCCCGACGCTTCAGCAGGCGTAGGCATCGCCGGGGCGACGCCCGAGAGCCGCAGCGGCCTCGGCACGGTGGCCGGGGTCGCCCTCTACGTGTCCGCGGTGATCGGGCCCGGAATCCTCACGTTGCCCGCCGCGGCCGCGCAGATCGCCGGGCCGCTGTCCCTCGTGGCCGTCGCAGCCCTGCTGGTCGTCTCCGTGCCGTCGGCGTTCGCGTTCGTCGGCATCCACCGGGCCTCGACCGCGCGCGCGCCGACCGCGAGCATCGGCCTGCAGCGCTACGCGACCCTCGCCTTCGGCGACCTCGTCGGGAGGATCGTGGCCGCCTGGTTCTACCTCGGTGTGCCGATCGGGGTGCCGGCGCTGGCGCTCATCGGCGGCTCGTACGTCTCCGTGGCGACCGGGGGAGGGCGGCCCGTCACGGTGGCGGTCGCCTGGGCGATGGCCGTGCTGACGATCGGGATCGTCCTCGCCCGAGGGCGCTCCAGCGGCGGCCTGTCGCTCACCCTCGCGATCGCGCTGGTCGTGCTCATCATCGGCGCCGCGGCCGTCTCGATCCCGAAGTGGCGTCCCGATCGTCTCGGGGAGATCGCCCCGCACGGCCTCCTCGCCCTCGTGCCGGCCGCGCTGACCCTGGCGTGGGTGCTGATGGGATGGGAGGCGTCGACGAACTTCACCTCGATGCTCCGCGACCCGGATCGCCGGCTTCCGCGGGTGATCGCGATCTCGCTGGCCGTGGTCGTGGTGCTCTACGCGGCCGTCGCGGTGCCGGAGCTGCTCGTGCTGGGCCCGTTCTCCGGATCCACCGCTGCACCGGTCGCGGCGATGCTGCGGACCGCGCTCGGCGCACCGGCGAGCTTCGTCGCGGCCGTGCTCGCCGTCGTGCTGGCGCTCGCGGCATCCGTGGCGTACCTCACGAGCTTCCGCGAGCTGGGCCGGTCGCTGCTGCCTCCGACGCCGCGACTGAGCACGTCGGGCCGGGATCGGCTCGCCCTCGCGATCCCGGCGCTGATCACCGGCGTCGGCCTGCTGCTGGCGACGATCGCGCCGCTCGACGCCAGCTGGTTCGTGCGGCTGTGCGCCGGGAGCCAGGTGCCCGTCTACCTGGTGGCCCTCGCCTCCGGGCTCGTGCTGCTCCGCCGGCCGAGCCGTGCGTGGTTTCTCGCCCTCATCGCGACATTCGCGGTCTCGGTGCTGCTGCTCTCCGCGGGCCCGTACCTGCTCGTCCCCGCCGTGATCGCGGCGATCGTCGTCGCCGGGCACCGCCGCCGGCGACGGCGAGCGGAGGCGGCAGGGCGCGGGATCGCGGATGCGGGAGGAGCGGCGCTCGCCGTCGCCGACGACTGAGCGCCCGCCACTGCCCGTGTTCCCGGTGCCTGTGCGAGGACGGAACCGCGGTGATCCCGGGTTCGCGGGGCCGTCGTCCGCCCCCACCCGCGTGCGGGAGCAACGGAGTCGCGACCGACGAGGCGGCGCGGATTCTCGGGCAGTTGCTTCCTCCACAGGAGGCGTTCGGCTGCTCGATCATGGACAACGAATCCCTGATGAGTGGCTGCTCTCAGTCAGCAGCGGCTGTCTGAGGCCGGTGTCACGATGGGCGCATGGAGGCTCCGGAGCGGTTCGCAACGGCGATCGGGCTCGTCGCCGCGCTCGCCTGTCATCCTGCGATGACGACCGAGCGCGCACTTCTCGCTGAGGCGGAGGCCTGGGAGGGGCTGGGCCGCCTGGTCGACGCCCGTCGTGTCGCGCTGGCCGGAGAGATCGCGTGGCGATCGAGGGAGCAGCTGGGCGACGCCTCCCTCGCCCGACACCAGGGTGATCGCGACGCGGCCGAGCTGCTCGCACGCGGGCTCCGCATCGGCATCCGGGAGGCGCGGCGCAGGTCAGCGCTCGGACTTCGGGTGCGCAACGCCCGCTCCCTCACCGGTGAGGAGCTTCCGAGCCGGTGGGCTCACGTCGCCGCCGCACTCGACCGGGGTGGGATCGGAGTCGACGCGGCGCGCGTCATCGTCGACATGCTGGGCGCGGTCGCACGCCGCGCCTCCGCCGACGAGCTCGAGGTCGCTGAGCGGTCGTTGGTCGACAGCGCGGGATCGATGTCGCCGGACCTCCTGCGGGTGCAGGCGGAGGCCTGGCAGGCCGCGCTCGATCCGGACGGGGCGAAGCCGGCCGAGGACGCTGCGCACCGCAACCGCAGCCTGCGGATCGGACTCGAGTGCTCCGACGGCATCACCACCACGATCCTCAAGACCGAGCCCGAGGTCACCGCCCTCCTCCGCGCAGCGATCACGAGCCGCAGGCGCGGCGTCCAGTGGGACCGCCGGCCGTCCGACGACTGCGCCGACGACTCCGAATGGCATGAAGCCGGTGGCGACCACCGGTCGAGAGCGCAGTTCGACCACGACGTGCTGATCGACATCGTCCGCGCCGGTCTCCGGGTGGAGCACGACACGACCGGTTCCACCGCGGCGAGCCCGGCCGAGGTGATCGTGCATGTCAGGGCCGCCGATCTCGCGAGCGGCCGGAGCTGCGGGTGGGCTGACGGTGTCGTCGGCCGGATCTCGATCCCCACGGTGCAGCGGCTGCAGTGCTCCGGCTCGACCCGGCTCCTGGTGACCGGCGACGGCGGGGAACCCCTCTACCTCGGTCGGGCGAAGCGCCTGTTCACGCGGGCGCAGCATCGAGCACTCGCGGCCCGCGACGGCGGGTGCGCCTGGCCGGGATGCCGAGCCCCCGCCTCCTGGACCGAAGCGCATCACATCGCCTGGGTCGGCCGCGACGACGGAGCGACGGACATCGACAACGGAGTCCTGTTGTGGTTCCACCATCATCTGATCCATTCGAGCGACGAGTGGGAGATCCCGGTGCATGACCGGCTCCCGCACCTCGCGCCGAGACGGTGGCAGGGCCGCCCCTGCCACGACATCGGATGCAGCGGCATCGCATCCACACCGCTGGGGATCCACCCCGCCGCGCCGCCTGATCCGCTCAGGGACGAGGCGGTCACGCCTCGACGATGTCGCTCTCGCGGGCTCGTCGCCTGCGCGTGCGGACATGGTCCTCGATCCGCCAGGCGAGCACCGCGGCGAAGCCCAGGATCACCGCGAAGGCGAGCAGCTCCACGACCAGCTGCACGACCGGCGCCCAGCCGGCGGCGTGCGGGTCGAGGAACCCGTAGGGGTAGAAGAACTGCGTCCGGTTGATCTCATCCGGCACCAGCGGCCCGCGGACGAACGTGTACGCCACCCAGGCGACCGGGAAGACCGCCACCACCCAGGCCGTGCGGAACCGCAGGTGAGCCGGATGCGGTGCGATGAGCCAGTCGAGCGCCACCGCGATGGGCGCCACGACGTGCATCACCTCGTTCGCCCAGTCCAGCTGGGAGCCCGGCGGCACCGGCAGCTGGCGCAGCAGCAGGTTGTAGACGATTCCCGCCACGAGGATCGAGGGAAGCACGGCGAGCCGGAGCACGGTCAGCCACCGCGGCATCGGCTCGGTCCCTCGGAGCAGGAGGACGCCGCCGATGATCAGGATCGCGCCGCCCGCCAGGATGCCCTGGTGGGTGAAGGCGCTGAAGAAGTCAGCGATCCGCAGCCCCACGTCGCGGATCCCGATGCGGTGCCAGTAGCCGAGGCTCACCACGAGCTGCGACCCGATCGCCGTGATCATCAGGCCGCCGGCTGCCAGGCGGCCGGCGGCGAGCGCACGGATGAACGGTGCCGGCATGGTCGGCGCTGCGACGGCCGAGGGCGTCTCACCCGTCTCGAGAGGCGTGCGGGCGCTCATGCCACCTTCGCTTCTGCGCATGCCCCGGCCGGCCCGTGCCGCGCTGCTCGATGGTCCGAATGGTCCCACCGGCCGGGGCGGGCGACAAGAGCGCAGGTACAGGGCGGTGCTGCACCGAAGGTCAGGTGACGGGTGCCCGTGTTCTCCGCGTGGCCGAGGGGTCGGCCGGCAGACAACGGTGGCGCGCTCCAAGCGCAACTCATGACCGCACCCAGGTCACTTGCGGTGGACTCCGGACGACCGTGATGCTGTGGATCAGAGGCGCGCGGCCCTCCCTCCGCGCGGCGGATTCGGGCTCCACGACCTGCGCTTCCCTTGCCGAGACAGGACGGACGGCCGGTAAGGTCTCCGGGCGGGTGTTCTCCCGTTGTCCAGCGCACATTCGGCGCTCGGTCAGGAGCAGCCGCTGGGGTGAAGGGATGACGGTGCAGGCCGAAGCCCCGGTGACCCATGCGGACCGGATCGCCCCGACCGAGGTCCCCTCGACGACCTCCTCCCAGAACGGCCCGCCCGTCTACCTCGGGATGCGCCGCGGCTGGTGGGTCGTGGTCAGCCTTCTGGTGCTGGTGGGCGTGGACCTGATCCCGATGGTCGGCCCGTACCTCTCCCTCGCCGCGCTGATGTGGATGATCTCGGGCCTCACCAGGGCGCAGCCGCGGTCGGAGCGGCTCGCACTCCGGCGCCGGGCCGCGAACCCGCACACGGCCGAGCCGCTGCGCCGTGCCGCCCGCGCCGACCGGGGCGCGGCGCTCCCCACCTCTTGACCGACGCGGGCTCGCGGCGAGACGTACTCGGGCCTATGAGTCCAGCCCGTGCTCCCGCAGCCACAGCTCAAGCAGTCCGACCTGCCAGAGCACGTTGCCGCCGACCGGCGTGTAGTGGTGGTTCGGCGCGTCGAGCAGCCGGTGCGCGACGTCGGGTTCGAGCACCGCGCGGGAGCGCGCATCGGGGGAGAGCAGCGCGTCGCGGAGGAGTGCCTGCATGGGCTCGTCGAGGTGCCGCAGGCCGGGGACCGGGAAGTAGACCTTGGGGCGGTCGATGACCTCGGTCGGCAGCATCCGGCGCCCCAGGTCCTTCAGCACGCCCTTGCCGTCCTGCGCGATCTTGAGCCCCGGTGGGCAGGACGCGGCGAGCGTCACCACGTCCTGATCGAGGAACGGCACCCTGGCCTCGAGCCCCCAGGCCATCGTCATCGCATCCACCCGCTTGACGGGGTCGTCGACCATCAGGTGGTGAACGTCGAAGCGGAGCACGGCGTCGAGGGCCGTCTCGGCCCCCGGCACTGCGAAGTCGGCGCGGGCCGACTCCGAGCTCACATCAGCGGGACGGGCGGTGCTCTCGATCGCGGACGGCGACGACACCGCCGACCGCCTCGTCACGGCACTGCGGCACCTCGCCGAGGCGGCGCCCGAGCTCCCGAAGCCGGCTGTGCAGCTGCCGTCCCAGGCGCACCTCGCGCTCGAGACGGTGATGCTGCCGCGCGACGCGTTCTTCGGCCCGGTCGAGGTCGTTCCGGTGCAGGAGGCGGTCGGCCGCATCGCCGCCGAGCAGATCACGCCGTATCCGCCCGGCATCCCGGTCGCGCTGCCGGGGGAGCGGATCAATCAGGCCGTCGTCGACAACATGACGAGCGGCGTCTCGGCAGGGATGGTCCTGCCGGACCCGGGCGACCCCACCCTGCACACGGTCCGAGTGGCCAGGGAGGAGCTCGGCTCCTGATCGGCGGCGCCGGGAGGAGGGTCCACCCAGGCCGGGCTGGCAGCATGCCGGTCGTCGACCGAGGAGGAACCGCATGAGCGCACTGACCGACACGTTCACCATGTCGAACGGGGTGACGATCCCGAAGATCGGGTTCGGCACCTGGCAGATCCCGAACGGATCCGAGGCCTACGACTCCGTGCGCACCGCGCTCGAGGTCGGCTACCGCCACATCGACACCGCCCTCGCCTACGGCAACGAGGAGAGCGTCGGCCGCGCCGTCAAGGACAGCGGGATCGACCGCGACGAGATCTTCCTGACGACCAAGTGCCCGGCCGAGGTGAAGGACGCCGACGGCGCGCGCCGCGCGTTCGAGCGTTCCACGTCCGGGCTCGATCTGGGCCCCCTCGACCTCTACCTCATCCACGCGCCGTGGCCGTGGGACGCCATCGGCAGCGACCACCGCGCCGGAAACATCGAGGTCTGGAAGGTCTTCGAGGAGCTCTACGACCAGGGGAGGACCCGCTCGATCGGCGTCAGCAACTTCGAGGTCGACGACCTCGAGTCGCTCGCCGGCGCGACGGACGTCGTGCCGCACGCGAACCAGATCCGCTGGTTCGTCGGCAACACCCAGGACGAGACGACGGCCTACTGCCGCGACAAGGACATCCTGGTCGAGGGCTACTCCCCACTCGCGACCGGGGAGCTGCTCGATGACGCCGACATCGCGCGGATCGCGCAGCGGCTCGGCAGATCGGTCGCGCAGGTGAGCATCCGCTACCTGCTCGAGAAGGACGTGCTGCCGCTGCCGAAGTCCACGACACCGTCGCGGATCCGCGAGAACGCCGACGTCGACTTCTCGCTGTCGGCCGAGGATCTCGCCGCCCTGGACGCGCTCGGTCGCTGACGCGCGGGCCGACGCCGAGCGCCGCAGGGGGTCAGACGTCGAGGGTGACCGAGAAGGCGCGGGTGCGGGACTCGAGCTGCGGAATCGCGATCCCGAGCGCGAACCGGCGGAAGTGGTCGGATGCGGCATGCGCCTCGAACGCCGCCTCGTCGTCATAGACCTCGAAGATCCGGAAGACCGCCGGCTCGTCCGGCGCCTGGTGCGGCTGGTAGTACCGGTTGCCCGGCTCCTCGCGCGTCGCCGCCGTCAGCCGCCGCAGCGCCTCGCGGACGAGGTCGATACGGCCCTCCTTCACGACCCAGGTCGCGTCGCACACGAACGCCATCCGCCGACCGTAGTCGCGGTCCCTGGCACCCTCGGGCGCCGTGCGGGCCGCCTCATCATCGCCGGTCGCGACGGGCCGGATCGGGCGCTCCCGGCCGTCATGGGACGCCCGTTCCGCCCGAAGCCGCCCGTCCTCGGACCGGGGTCACTCGCGGATCGTGAGCCGCCAGGTCGTGCCGGCGGCCGGCGCGCTGCGCAGCGAGAGCTCGGCGTCCACGCCGGAGTCGCTCACCGCGTCGCGGAGCAGCCGCAGCCCGAAGTGCGCCGACTTCGGTTTCGAGAGCAGACCCTCCGCGTCGAAGCCCGGCCCGTCGTCATGCACGGTGAGCACGGTGCTGCCGCCCTCGACGGCGAGGCCCACCGAGATCGGAGCGCCGTCGCCGTGCTTCTTGGCGTTCGCGATCGCCTCGCGAGCGACGCGGAACACGAGGCGCTCGGCGTCCTGCGACAGGTCGACACGCGGATCCACGACGACCGAGACCCGCACGCCGCGGGTCCGGGCGCCGGCCGCGAGATCCTCGAGGCCGGCGGCGAGGCCGGCCCGGTCGAGTGCGGGCGGGTAGATGTCGACGAGCAGGGCGCGCAGGCTCTGCACGGTGCCGCGCACGGTCGTCTCGGCGGCGTCGAGGACGTCGCCGGTCTCGGTGCCGCGAACGGCGCTGCTCGCCGCGCCGAGGTGGTAACCGGCGCCGACGAGGTCCTGCACCGGCCCGTCGTGCAGCAGCGCTGCGACCCGGCGCCGCTCCGCGTCGGACGCGTCGAGCGCACGGATGAGCAGCAGCTCCCGCTGCATCCGGCCGCGTTCGAGCGCGCGGAGCAGCCCGCGGAAGACGGGGACGAGGCCGAGCAGCACGAGCAGGAGGCTGACGCCCGTCACGGCGGCGAAGCCGAGCCAGATGCGGCCGGCGTCGGCCCGCACGGCGTCGTACTTGAAGTAGACCTCGAACAGCAGCGGCGTGCCGTCGGGGGTCCGCACCGCTTGGTAGACCTCGAGCAGCGGTCCGTTCGACCGGTCGTAGACGTTCTCGGGCTGGGCGAGGTCGGAGATGTCGGCCTGGGTGCCTCCCGACAGCAGGGCCTGCTCCTCGTCGTCGCCGAGGCCGAAGGTCTTGCCGATCAGGCGGGGCTCGTCGGAGTAGACGATGCGGCCGGCCCGGTTCCACACCTTCACGCGCGCGATCCCGCCGGCACCGAGGACGTGCGCGTGGACCGTGGCGTCGAGGGCCGCGATCGCGCTCGGGTCCTCGTCGACGAGCCCGTTGCGCAGCGCCGGCTGGCCCACGTCGGTCGCCAGGATCTGCGCCCGCTGGCTCGCGCTGCTGACCGCCTGGGCGTCGGCGAGGCGCTGGGCGACGAGCCCGCCGCCGAGCATCACCACCCCGGCCACGAGCAGGGCGAGGGCGAGCACGCGCACCACCAGGCGTCGCCGGCTCACCGGGGCTTCGTCGCCGCGGCCCCCGCCGACGGCGACCGTCAGCCAGCGGGCGACCGTCGTCTCGGTCATCGTCACGAAGGGGAGTGTGGATGCGGCGTGTCGCCGAGCGCGGATGCCGCGCCGGGCAGCCCGGCACGCGGATCTCAGCCCGTCGGTGCGCCGGTCTCCTCGAGGAAGGCGAGCAGCGCCTCGTTGAACCGGTCGGGCTGGTCGATGTTCACCGCGTGCCCGCAGTCCTCGATGATCACGATCCGGCCGTGCGGGTTGCCCGCCACCGTCGCGGCGGCGTGCTCGCACGGCCACAGCTGGCTGTCCCGGCCCGCGACCATGAGCACCGGGCACGCGGCGCGGGCGGCGACGTCGCGCCAGTCCTGCAACGAGTGGTCGACCAGCAGCTCCACCGTCGCCGGCGCCGTCCGATCGCGATAGGTGGGGGGCGCACCGAGGCGGTCGACGAGCCGGGCGATCGCCGCCGTCGATCGCCCGGCCGGGCGGCCGCGCCCGGTGTCGGGCACGCCGCGGGCGAACCGGCGCGCGTCCGACTCGTCGAAGCCGTAGAAGCCGTGGGGCCAGCCGGGGCTGTTCAGCATCTTCGGCGTCTGGTCGACGACGACGACGCCGGTGAGGCGCCCGGTGCCGTACTGGTCGATGTACGCCCAGATCACGTTGCCGCCCATCGACGCGCCCACGAGGGCCGTTCGCTCCACGCCGAGGTGGTCGAGGAGCTCGCCGAGGTCCCGGCCGTGGCGCGCCATCCGCTGCCCCCACATCGGCGTCTCGGACTCGCCGTGCGACCGCCGGTCGAACCCGATGACGCGGTAGCCGGCCGCGAGCAGCGCGTCGGACGTGAGGATCCACGCCGTCGCGGGAGCGCAGAAGCCGTTGATCAGCACGACCACCGGGCCGTCGCCGGCGTCCTCGTAGGCGAGGCGCACGCCGTCGCCGGTGCGGAACGACGGCATGGCGGACTCCTTCGTCGGGAACGGGTCCTCGCATCCTCTCGCAGGGGACGCCGACCGGCCGTCCATCCTCCTGCTCGTACCATCGACGGGCATCGGGCCGACGGAGGAACGGATGACGACGATCGCGGGCGGGCTGCCCCAGCTGTTCACGGAGGACGTCTTCCTCCGCGATCTGCGCCACGCCGTGCCGGCCGGGCGGCTGCTCACCGACGCGGACGCGCTCGGCCGCTACGCGCACGACGACGCCGCGTGGGCACCGTTCGTGCCGCCGCTCGCGGTCGTGCTGGCCACGTCGACCGAGGAGGTCGCCGCGGTCGTGCGCGTCGCGGGGGAGCACGACGTGCGGATCGTCGCCCGCGGGGCGGGCACGGGGCTGTCGGGCGGTGCCAACGCGGTCGACCGCTCCATCGTGCTGTCGCTCGAGGCGATGCGGACCGTGCTGCGGATCGACGCGGACGAGCGCGTCGTCGACTGCGAGGCGGGCGTCGTGAACGACGACCTCCGGGCCGCGGTCGCCGTGGAGGGGCTCTGGTACCCGCCCGACCCGGCGAGCTCGCAATGGTCGACGATCGGCGGGAACGCGGCGACGAACGCGGGCGGCATCTGCTGCGTGAAGTACGGCGTGACCGGGGACTACGTGCTCGGGATGACGGTGGTGCTCGCGGACGGGTCGATCGCGCGGCTCGGCCGTCGCACGGCGAAGGGCACGGTGGGCTACGACCTCACGGCGCTGATGGTCGGATCGGAGGGGACGCTGGGGATCATCACCGAGCTCACCCTGAAGCTGCTGCCGCTCGCGGGCCGCGAGGAGCGGGGCGTGATCGGCGTCTTCCCGTCGCTCCGGGCCGCCGGCGAGGCCGTCGCGGCCGTGTCCCGCGCCGGCATCCTGCCCGCCGCGCTCGAGCTCATCGACCGCACCTGCCTGCGGGCCGTCGACGAGTGGCAGGGCCTCGGCCTCCCGCACGACGCCGAGGCGATGCTGCTCGCCAAGGTGGACCAGGTCGGCGAGGCCGGCGCGGCACTCGCCGAGCGGATGGCGACGCTCTTCCGTGAGGCGGGCGGCACCGATGTGCGCACCGCCGAGGACCCCGACGCGGTCGACGTCCTGTTCCGCGCCCGCCGGCTCGCGTACCCGGCGCTGGAGCGGCTCGGCCCCGTGCTCACCGAGGACGTGTGCGTGCCGCGGACCCAGGTGCCGGAGATGCTCACCCGCATCCAAGCGGCCGCCGCGGAGCACGACGTCGTGATCGCGAACATCGCCCACGCCGGCGACGGCAACCTGCATCCGCTGATCATCGCCACACCCGACGACCCTGCCGCGGAGGCGCGGGCCCAGGAGGCGTTCGCCCGCATCATCGACGACTGCCTCGCCCTCGGCGGCACCGTGGCGGGGGAGCACGGCGTCGGGCTGCTCAAGCTCCACGGCGCGCACGACGAGCTCGGGCCGCGGGTGCTCGAGATGCACGAGTCGATCAAGTCGGCGCTCGATCCGCGGCGGCTGCTCAACCCGGGGAAGGCGTTCCCGAAGCACTGAACCGCCGGAACCGGGCTGAGCCGTCGGGCGCCCGGGCTACGCTCCGCAGGCGGCGGCGAGCCGACGAGGAGGACGACGGTGGCGGAACTCGATCTGCGGGTGCGGATCCTCGGACGGCTCCTCAGCAGGATCGCGATCGCGGACCAGAGCCTCGAGCAGATCCGCCGATCGCAGGAGCGGCCGCTCCCGCACACCCTGCTGACGGACCTGCTGCTCGGCGCGCCCCGCAAGGACGTCGCGACGCGGGACGGCAGCGCGGCCGGAGCCGATGGGCCGGTCCGCGTCCGGGCCTACCGGCCGGGCCGGACCGGCGGCCTGCTGCCGCTCGTCCTCCTGTTCCACGGCGGCGGCTGGACCACCGGTGACCTGAACGCGTACGACTGGCTGGCCGGCACGATCGCCGCGAAGGCGCGCTCCCTCGTCGTGTCGGTCGCCTACCGCCTCGCGCCGGCCCGCCGCTTCCCGGCCGCCGCCGAGGACTGCTACGCGGCGCTGCTCGACGTGGCCGCCCGGGCGGCCGAGTGGGGCGCGGATCCGTCCCACCTCGCCGTCGTCGGCGACAGCGCCGGCGGCAACCTGGCCGCGGTCGTGAGCCTGATGGCGCGCGACCGCTCCGGGCCCTCGATCGCGTTCCAGGGGCTGCTCTACCCGGCGACCGACCTCACGGCGTCGAGCCCCTCGATCGACGAGAACGCGCACGCGCCCGTGCTGACGAAGCGGGACGTGCTCGCGTTCCGGGACCACTACCTCGGCGGGCAGGACCCCCGGAACCCGTACGCCTCGCCGCTGCTCGCGGACGACCTGTCCGGCCTGCCGCCCGCGCTCGTGCAGGTGGCCGAGCACGACCCCATCCGCGACGACGGTCTCCGCTACGCCGCGGCGCTCGAGGCGGCGGGCGTGGCGGTGCGCACGACCCAGTACTTCGGGATGCCGCACGGGTACCTCGCCTTCCCGCACCTCTGCAGCGCCGTGCCGCAGGCGATGGGGGAGCTGACCGCCGAGCTCCGCGCGGCGCTCGCGCCGGCATCGGCGGCGGCGTGATCGTCCTTCCCGAGCCGCCGCATCTGGCACCGCCGGACGAACGGGTGCGGATCTCGTACCTCACCGGCGAGCTCGCCGACTGCCGCTACCGCGGGACGGACACCGGATGGCTGGATGGCGCGAGCCGCGACTTCGCGGGGTTCACGGCCGAACGCCGCGGCGTCCGCAAGCGCTGGGGCGTGCCCTCGACGGTCTTCTGGTGGGTGTCCGGGGAGCACTACCTCGGCACTCTCGTGCTGCGGCACACCCTGACCCACGAGCTCGCCGAGATCGGCGGCCACATCGGGTACCACGTCGTCTTCCCGTGGCGGCGGCAGGGGCACGCGACGCGGATGCTCGCGGCCGGCCTCCACGAGGCGGCCGCGATCGGGCTCGACCGCGTGCTCGTCACCTGCCACGCCGCCAACGAGCCGTCGCGGCGCGTCATCCTCGCGAACGGCGGGGAGTCGGCAGGCGGGATCGGCACCGAGGACCGGTTCTGGATCCGCACGCCGGGAGTGCGCTGAGCGACCGGGGACCGGCCCGCGGAACAATGGGTGCGATGGACACCGAGGCGCTCTGGGAACGCTTGTGCTCGCTGCTCGACGACGACGAGCACCTCTGGCCCGCTGTGGAGGCGGCGCTCGAGGAGTCGGACGGCGATCCGTGGGACGCACTGCTCGACGGCCTCGACGACGCGGGTGCGCTCGCATCGCTCGAGGCCGAGGACACCGGCATGGAGCTCGCCGACGCGCTCGCGCAGCTGCCGCGCGTGTTCCGGCTGCAGCCGGACCTGGGCGCGGTGAACGACACCGACGACCTCGACGACGCGATCGGCGAGGCGGACCGCGTGCTCGAGGGGCACGGGCACCGCCTGCTGGTCCTCGAGAGCGACGACGCCGACGTGCACGAGCTCGTCGTGGTCCCCGAGGAGGCCGTCGGCCCGATCCTCGAGACGGCCCAGGCCCTCGAGCGGCGCATCGCACCGCCGTCCTGAACCTCGGCCGCCGGGCGAGCTGAGGTGCCGAGCTGCCCGCGCGGGCCGTCAGCGGGCGGGGGAGAGCCGCGACTCCTCGAGGTCGAGCAGCGCCTGCGCCTGCAGCAGCGTGTGCGAGGAGTACTCGCCCTGTCGCCGGGCGTCGAGCAGCCGCTCCCGCTCGGCCTGCACCACCGCGAGGCGAAGGCGCCGGTAGAGCCGGTTCGGCGTCTCGTGCAGCGGCACGCCGGGTCCGCGGGAGCGCTCCCACGCCGCCTCGGCGCGCAGGAACGACGACTGCCGCACCCGGTCGAGCACGGCCGGATCGATGTCGTCGATCCCGTCGAGGTCGGCCGCCGCCTCGTCGAGCGCTGCGAGCCCGGCGTAGCCGAGCTCGTCGAGGAGGGCGGCGAGCTCGCGCTGGTCGTCGGCGGCGTCGGTGCCTCGCACCCCGAGGAGGCGGATCACCGCGGGCAGGGTGCCCCCCTGCACGACGAGGGTGAGCACCGCGACGATGAACGCGATGAGCACGAGCTGCGGGTAGTAGTTCGTCGCCTTCGGCAGCGACTGCGCCGCCGCGAGCGTGACGACGCCGCGCATCCCCGACCAGCCCAGCACGAGCCCGCCCTTCGGGGTCACCCCGTCGCGCCGAAGCTCCTCGAGATCCGCCCGGCGACGCGGATACGCGCGTTCCGCGCGACGCCACAGGCGGGTCGCGATCGGCCCCCGCCGCGACCTCCGGTAGTGGTCGAACGCCAGCCACTGCCGCAGCAGGGTGCGCTCGGCGAGCGCCGCGCGCGCTCGCAGCGCGAGCACGAGCGGGACCATCCAGACGAGGCGGATGAGCACGAGCGCGAGCGTCGCGGCGAGCGCGACGAGGATCGTCGGCCAGAACCCGAACACGGTCGGATCGACGTGCTCGACGACCGTGCGCAGCTCCAGCCCGATGAGCAGGAAGACGCCGTTCTCGAGCAGGAACTGGATCGTGCGCCAGTTGATCCGGTCGCTGATCCGCGCCTGCGGGGTGAGTGCGGCGGGGGCCGCGTGACTCGTGTACAGACCCGCGACCACGACCGCGAGCACGCCGGAGGCGCCGAAGAACTGCGTCGGCACGAAGGCGACGAACGGGACGGCCAGCGAGACCGCCGTGTCGAGCACCGGATCCGACAGGCGGGTCCGGACGGCCATGGTCACGAAGCCGGCGGCGAGCCCGATCGCGACCGCGACGACCGCGGCGACCACGAAGTCGCGACCGAGGGCCCATGGCGTGAGGAGGTTGCCTGCGGCCGCAGCCGTCGCGGAACGCAGCAGCACCAGCGCTGTGGCGTCGTTGACGAGCCCCTCGCCCTCCAGCACGGTGAGCAGGCGCGGCGGCAGCCCGAGCCGCCGCCCGATGGCGGTCGCGGCGACGGCGTCGGGTGGGCTGATCACGGCGCCGAGCGCGATCGCCGGTGCGAGCGCCAGCTTCGGCAGCAGCGCGAACAGCACGAACCCCGCGCCGAACGCCGTGATCAGCACGAGGACCACCGACAGGCTGCCGATGGGCAGCACGTTCCGGCGGAAGTCGGCGAACGGCAGGCTGATCGCCGCGGCGTAGAGGATCGGCGGCAGCACGATGTCGAGGATCAGCTCGTGATCGACCTCGACGTCGGGCACGCCGGGCAGGAAGGACAGCCCCACCCCGACCAGGACGAGAACGATCGGCGCGGCGACGCCGAGGCGCGGTGCGAACGCCGCGACGGCGACGATCACCGCGACCGCGAGCACCGCGTAGACCGCGAGCTCCACGGCTCAAGGCTATCCGCCGCCCGGAAGGGCGGCGGGGTGAGCGGGACCGTCGCGGACGGGCACAGCTCCTGCATCTCGGCCCGCTAGCGTCGCCCGCGTGACCGACGAGCCGCAGCCGCAACCCCAGATCGCCGTCAACCTCCCGCCGGAGCAGGAGATCGGCGTGTTCGCCGACTTCGCGGCGGTCTGGCACAACCCGACGAGCTTCGTGATCGACTTCCTGTCGCTCGTCGCGCCGCCGGGCCAGCAGCAGCTCGGCCCCGACGGGCAGGCCGTGCCGGTGGTCTCGGCGAGGGTCGCGGCCCGCGTCCGCCTCCCCGCGGAGCAGATCTTCCGGGTCATCGGCGCCCTGCAGGAGCAGGCGGACCAGTGGCTCGCGCAGTCCGGCAAGGAGGAGCCGCCCGAGGGGTGGTTCCCCGCGGGATGACCCCTCGCCGCGGCGGCCGCGCTCTGCCGGCGCCGGGCGCGCTGTCAGCGCTCGCCCGGATGATCATCGGCACCCGCCCGTGGGATGGTGGACGCCCGTCGAGGAGGTTCCTATGACCGCTCGAGCCAGATCGGGGTTGCCCGGCGACCGCCCGCCCGCGCCCGCGCCGAAGAAGCCGCCCGGATGGCGCCAGTGGCTCATCCCGGTCGGGCTGCTGCTCACCCTGCTGTTCCTCTTCCTGCCGGTGTTCGGGGCGCCGGCGGCGAAACCCGTCGCGTACGGCACGCTCGTGTCGCAGCTCCGCGCCGGGGACGTCGACACGCTCGTGCTCCGCTCCGACGGCGGCATCGTCGGGCAGTACCGCTCGGATTTCCAGAGCGGTGGGGCGTTCACGTCGACCTACCCGACCGGCCTGAACGGCGCGGACCCCACGTTCGTGTCGCTCGCGCACGACACGAAGCTGGTGCCGCACTTCGACGCGCAGACCGTCGGCAACTCCTTCCTCGGCACCGTGCTGTCCTTCCTGCCGTTCGTGCTCCTGCTGCTCTACTTCCTCTACGTCGGCCGCGTCGCCCGCAGCGGCGGCGGCATGCTCGGCGGGGCGGTCGGCCGGATGCAACCCAAGGTCGTCGACACCCAGCGCCCGACCACGCGGTTCAGCGATGTCGCCGGCTACGAGAGCGTGAAGCGCGACGTGACCGAGGTGGTCGAGTTCCTGCGGGATCCGTCACGCTTCACCGCCGCCGGCGCGGTCGGACCGAAGGGCGTGCTGATGGCGGGTCCGCCCGGAACCGGCAAGACCCTGCTCGCCCGCGCGGTCGCCGGCGAGGCGGAGGTGCCGTTCCTGCCGGTGACGGGCTCCTCGTTCGTCGAGCTGTTCGTCGGCGTCGGCGCCTCCCGAGTGCGCGACCTCTTCGCCGAGGCGCGCAAGCGGGCTCCTGCGATCGTCTTCATCGACGAGATCGACGGCATCGGCGGCCGGCGCGGCACCGGCTACGCGAGC
The DNA here is from genome assembly GCF_025463795.1 of Amnibacterium sp. Taxonomy (GTDB): domain Bacteria; phylum Actinomycetota; class Actinomycetes; order Actinomycetales; family Microbacteriaceae; genus Amnibacterium. The sequence continues at coordinate 7,424 of NZ_JAODBE010000035.1, read as the reverse complement.
AACGACGAGCGCGAGCAGACCCTGAACCAGCTGCTCGCCGAGATGGACGGCTTCGAGCCCAGCACCGGCATCGTGGTGCTCGCCGCGACGAACCGGCCCGAAGCGCTCGACCCGGCGCTGCTGCGGCCGGGCCGGTTCGACCGGCAGGTCGCGATCCCGCTGCCGACCGCCACCGAGCGGGCGGCGATCCTGGCCGTGCACGCCCACGGCAAGCACCTCGCGCCCGACGTGGACCTCGGCGTGACGTCGAGGGCGACGCCGGGCTTCTCGGGCGCCGACCTCGCCAACCTGCTGAACGAGGCCGCGATCGTCGCGGTCCGCGACGGGCGCACCGAGATCACCGCCGCCGACCTCTCGTCCGCTCGTGACCGGATCCTGCTCGGCGCCCGTCAGCCGGGCAACTTCCTGCTCGTCGAGGAACGGCAGAGCGTCTCCGTGCACGAGTCGGGGCACGCGCTCGTCGCGGCGCTCACGCCGGGCACCGATCCGGTGGAGAAGGTCACGATCCTGCCGTCCGGCATGGCCCTCGGCGTCACGGAGCAGGTGCCGGAGGAGGAGAGGCACCTGTACACGGAGGCGCAGCTGCACGCGAGCCTCGCCGTGCGCCTCGGCGGGCGTGCGGGAGAGCTCGTCGTCTACGGCGCGGGCTCGACGGGCGCCTCGAACGACCTCGCGTCCGCCACCCAGCTCGCCACCCGGATGGTGACCGAGTTCGGCCTGTCACCCGCACTCGGTCCCGTCGGCTACGGCTCCGACCAGCCCGGCTACCTCGGGCAGGGCCAGCAGGGGCATCCGTACAGCGAGGACACGCAACGCGTGGTCGACGAGGAGGTCGCGCGGCTCCTGCGCGAGGCCGAGGCCGCGGCGGTCGACCTGCTCACCCGGCACCGTTCCGCGCTGGACGCGCTGTCGGCCGAGCTGCTCGAGCACGAGACCGTGGATGGATCCGTGGTGCGGCGCATCGCGCAGGAGGCGCTCGCCGTCGCGCGTTGAGGAACCCGCCCGCGCCATGATGACCGGGTGACGCTCCCGACCGGCTGCCCGAAGAGGATGGTCTACGGGCCGTGCCAGGGCGTCCACCCCGACGGCGGCTGCGAGCTCGGCGATCGGCGCTGCGTCTTCCTCGACGCCGCACTGCCGGTCCACCAGGGCGGCGAACCGCGCGCGGAGGCGCCGTCCGCGCAGGCCGCGGAGCTGCTCGCGATCGCCGACCGCCGGCCGCTCGTCCTGGCGGAGCTCGTCGCTCCGGCCGGCGTCGACGGTCACCGTGCGGTCGCGGGGCGGCTGGCGGGGACGGTGGACGCCGCGCTGCTCGGCGATGCGCCATGGGCCCGCGTGCAGCTGCCCGCGGTGGTGCGGGCCGGCGTGCTGTCGGTGGAGGGACTGCGGGCGGTCGTCGGCCTGACCTGCCGTGACCGCAACCGCGTCGCGCTCGAGGGGGAGCTCCTCGGGTTGGCGACGGCCGCGGTGCCGATGGTGCTCTGCCTCACCGGCGACCATCCGGCGATCGGCGGGCGGCCCGATGCCGAACCGGTGTTCGACCTCGACTCGACCCGGCTGGCCGCCCTTGCCGCCGGTCGCGGCATGACCGTCGCGGTGGCCGAGTCGCCGTCGGCCCCGCCCGCGGCGCTGCGTCCCGCCCGCCTCGCGTCCAAGGCGGCGGCCGGCGCGACGGTCTGCTTCGTGAACCACGGGCCGGAGGCCGACGTCGAGTCGTTCGTCGCCGCGGCCCGCGAGCTGGTGCCCTCGATGCGCTTCGTGGTCAGCGTCCCCGTCGGGGCCACGGAGCGGGGCCGCGCCCGCCTCGCCGCCTTCTTCCCCGACGCCGACCCGGCAGCGCTCGACGAGCCGGATCATGCGGTCGCCCACGCGCTGGTGACCGCCGAGCGGATGCTCGCGCTCGCGGGCGTGATCGGCGTCGACCTCTCCGCGGGCGCGGGTGATGGCGAGGAGGAGCAGGTCGCCGAGGCGCTCGCCACAGTGGCTCGCGCCCTCGGCGGCGGCACCTGAGCCGGGCGTCACGATCCCAGCCGCATCCGCGGTGATGAAGCGGCAGGAATCACCACGGGAGGCTCACGCCTCGGCGCGCACCGCCTCGCGACGGCGATGGGATCGCCGAGCCCATGGCCTCCGTCCGCGGAACCGCACGGGTGCGCGCCCGTGCCCAGGGCGCTTCGACCCGACACTCGGCGAACGCTCTGGCACTTCGAGCCCGTTCCCGCAACACTGCCGAGGTGAACCCGAACGATGCGCCCGTCAACCTGCTCTACGCCGTGCTCTCGCTGATGGTCGTCGGCTTCGGCGTCGGGATCCTCGTGTGGCAGACCGCGGCGACCCGCCAGGCGCTCGCCACCCGAGGCGGATTCCTCTTCGCCGGCGTCGTGCTGATCCTGGTCGGTGGGGCGATCTTCCTCTCGCAGGCCGTCGCCTACTTCACCTGAGGCGCATGGCGGGGTCATAGCGCCGACCGATAGAGTTCGAGGGACGAAGGGGAGTATCCCGGCTCCGCGCCGGCCGTCATCACGGACCGCATCGCTGCGATCCCGGCCGCGTGGCATCCGTAGCGGATGGGGAGAGACGTTCGGCGCTGCCGCATGCCGTCGACCCGAGAGGCCCCACCATGGCCGTCCCCGCCCCGTTCGAGATCGTCTCGCTCGTCGTCATCGTTCTCGTGCTCGGCGCCGACATCGCCGTTGCGTACCTGCGGCCGAGGGTGCCGTCGCTGAAGGAGTCCGGGGCCTGGGTCGCCTTCTACGTGGTGCTCGCGCTCGCGTTCGCGGGGCTGCTGCTCGTCGTCGACGGCGCCGACCACGCGACCGAGTTCGTCGCCGGCTGGCTGACGGAGTACTCGCTCTCGATCGACAACCTGTTCGTCTTCATCGTCATCATGAGCGGGTTCGCCGTGCCGCGGAAGCACCAGCAGGAGGTGCTGATGCTCGGCATCGTGCTCGCCCTCGTGTTCCGCGCGGTCTTCATCGTCATCGGCGCGCAGCTGATCGCCTCGTTCAGCTGGATCTTCTACCTGTTCGGCGCGTTCCTGATCTACACGGCCATCACGCAGGCGTTCGGCTCGGAGCACGGCGACGCGCAGAACGGGCGCCTCGTGCGCTTCCTGCGGCGCCACATCGCCGTCACGGACCGCTACGACGGCGGGAAGGTCCGCACCACGGTCGACGGCAGACGGATGTGGACGCCGATCCTCATCGTGCTCGTCTCGATCGGCAGCACCGACGTGCTCTTCGCGCTCGACTCGATCCCGGCGATCTTCGGGATCACGGAGAGCTGGTTCATCGTGCTGACCGCGAACGTCTTCGCGCTGATGGGTCTGCGGCAGCTCTACTTCCTGCTGGGCGACCTCGTGGAGCGGCTGCGCTACCTCAAGTACGGCATCGCGTTCATCCTCGCGTTCATCGGCGTGAAGCTCGTGCTGCACGCCCTGCACGAGAACTCGCTGCCGTTCCTGAACGGTGGTGAGCACCTCGACCAGGTGCCGGACATCGGGACCGGCGCCTCGCTCGCCGTCATCGTGGTCGCCATGGCGGTCGCCACCGTCGCGAGCCTGCTCGCCATCCGCCGCGAGAACGTCCGCGAGCGGATCCGGGGCTGAGCCGCGACGCGTCGCGGATCCCGGAGGAGCCGGACGGCTCGCCGTGCCGTCGCGCTCCGGCGCGGCGAGTCACGCGGGCACTCCGCGCCCACTGCAGCAGCAGCGCGTCGGTCCATGCCTCGCTCGGCATGGGATGGCGCGGAACGGACCCGGGCAGGAACGTGAGCACCTCCCGACCCTGCCCGTGCCGGCGTCGGGCGCGTCGTCCACCCGACCGACGTAGCATCCGTCCATGAGGCTCTTCGGGCGTCGTCGCGCATCGCGCGTCCTTCCCGGCGCGCCGGCCGCGGTGCACTTCCCGCGGCACCCGGCCGCGCTGCTCGCCACCGACGCCTGGCGGCCGCTCGCGCAACTCGCCGACCAGCGGATCCGCGCGCATCGCGGCGACCACCTCGACGTCGGCGGCCTCATCGAGGTCGTGTCCACCGAGATCGAGGACGTGCTCGTCGACGAGCCACCGGCGCTGCTCCGGACCGCGTGGACGGCCTGGGACGACGAGATGCGCCGCATCGAAGGCCGCACGGCCCATCGACCGGCCGGCCCCGAGGACGTCGACGACGTCGCGGAGGCGCTCGCCGTGCACACCGACCTCGCCGCCCTCGTGCCGCAGCTCGTCGTCAGCCGGCTCAGCGAGAACGTGCGCTGAAGGCCGTCGCCCCCGGTTCCGCCGAAACACGGTGGTAATCTCGCCTCCATGCTTCGCGGCGCGTTCCTTCTTCCCTGCCGCGACGAGGTCTGAACCCACCGGCTCCCTCGTCGCGGAGGCTGCTCGATGCCGGGAACACCTCACCGCGATCCCTCCGGAGGACATCCATGACCGAGACGGCTCCCGCGCCGCAGAACCAGCAGCCGGCGCCTGACGCGCGCCGCCCGAAGACCCTCGCCGAGAAGGTCTGGGACGCGCACCTCGTCCAGCAGGGCGAGGACGGTGCGCCCGACCTGCTCTACATCGACCTCCACCTCGTCCACGAGGTCACCAGCCCGCAGGCGTACGACGGCCTCCGCGCCGAGGGCCGTCCGGTCCGTCGCCCCGATCTCACGATCGCGACCGAGGACCACAACACACCGACGGTCGACATCGACAAGCCGATCGCGGACCTCACGAGCCGCACCCAGATCGAGACCCTCCGCCGCAACGCGAAGGAGTTCGGGATCCGCCTGCACTCCCTCGGCGACGTCGAGCAGGGCATCGTGCACATCGTCGGCCCGCAGCTCGGCCTCACGCAGCCCGGCATCACGGTCGTGTGCGGCGACTCGCACACCTCGACGCACGGCGCGTTCGGCGCGATCGCGTTCGGCATCGGCACGAGCGAGGTCGAGCACGTGCTCGCCACGCAGACGCTGCCGCTGCAGCCGTTCAAGACGATGGCGATCACCGTCGAGGGCACGCTCAAGCCGGGTGTGACGGCGAAGGACGTCATCCTCGCCGTGATCGCGAAGATCGGCACCAACGGCGGCCAGGGCTACGTGCTCGAGTACCGCGGCAGCGCCATCCGCGCCCTCTCCATGGAGGGGCGGATGACGATCTGCAACATGTCGATCGAGGCCGGTGCCCGCGCCGGCATGGTCGCGCCGGACGAGACCACCTTCGCCTACCTGCAGGGCCGCCCCCACGCGCCGAAGGGTGAGGACTGGGACGCGGCCGTCGCGTACTGGCGCACCCTTCCAACCGACGACGACGCGGTCTTCGACGCCGAGGTCTTCCTCGGCGCGGACGAGCTCGAGCCGTTCGTGACCTGGGGCACCAACCCCGGCCAGGGCACCACGCTCTCCGGCATCGTGCCCGACCCGGCCACGATGACCGACCCGCAGCAGCGGGAGTCCGCCGAGCGGGCGCTCCAGTACATGGACCTGACGCCCGGCACCCCGCTCAAGGAGATCAAGGTCGACGCGGTCTTCATGGGCTCCTGCACGAACAGCCGGGTCGAGGACCTGCGCCAGTTCGCCGCGATCGTGAAGGGCCGCACGAAGGCCGAGGGTGTGCGCGTCATGGTCGTGCCCGGCTCGGCGCGCGTGCGGCTCGAGGCCGAGGCGGAGGGGCTCGACAAGATCTTCACCGACTTCGGTGCGGAGTGGCGGTTCGCCGGCTGCTCGATGTGCCTCGGGATGAACCCGGACCAGCTCGCGCCGGGGGAGCGCTGCGCCTCCACGAGCAACCGCAACTTCGAGGGCCGGCAGGGCAAGGGCGGCCGGACGCACCTGGTCTCGCCGGTCGTCGCGGCGGCCACGGCCATCCGCGGCACCCTGTCCAGCCCGTCGGACATCGAGGCGGAGGTCCTGGTCTGATGGAGCCGTTCACCACGCACACCGGCGTCGCCGTGCCGCTGACGCGGTCAGCGGTCGACACCGACCAGATCATCCCGGCGGTCTACCTGAAGCGGGTCACGAAGACCGGCTTCGACGACGCCCTCTTCGCCCATCTGCGCCAGCAGCCGGACTTCGTGCTGAACGACCCCGCGTTCGCCGGCGGGTCGATCCTGTTCGCCGGCCCCGACTTCGGCACCGGGTCGAGCCGTGAGCACGCCGTCTGGGCGCTCCGCGACTACGGCTTCAAGGCCGTCTTCAGCCCGCGCTTCGGCGACATCTTCCGCGGCAACAGCGGCAAGCAGGGCCTGCTCACCGGCGTCATTACGGAGGAGCAGGTCGAGACATGCTGGGCGGCGATCGAGGCGCAGCCGGGGATCACGGCTACCGTCGATCTCACGACCACCACCCTCACCATCTCGGGGACCTCGATCCCGTTCGAGATCGATGCCTACACTCGCTGGAGGCTCCTCGAGGGCCTCGACGACATCGGGCTGACCCTGCGCGATGAGCCGCGCATCACCGCCTTCGAAGCCGGCCGCGAAGCATGGCGGCCCACGACACTGCCAGTAGGGGACCGTTGAGCAACCTCATCACCGAAGGACAGCGAGCCGGAGCGAGCGTCGGGCTGACGTTCGACCGCATCACCATCGAGGGCGGCGCGCCGCTGCAGGGCGAGGTGGACGTCCGCGGGGCGAAGAACCTCGTGACGAAGGCGATGGTCGCCTCCCTCCTCTCGGAGGGCGTCAGCGTGCTACGCGACGTGCCCGACATCAGCGATGTCCGCGTGGTCCGCGGCCTGCTCGAGATCCACGGTGTGACGGTGAAGCCGGGTGTCGAATCGGGTGAGCTGCTGCTCGACGCCGGCAACGTGCGCAGCGCGCACATGCGCGAGATCGACGCGCACGCCGGGTCGAGCCGCATCCCGATCCTGTTCTGCGGACCGCTGCTGCACCAGCTCGGCGAGGCGTTCATCCCCGACCTCGGCGGCTGCCGGATCGGCGACCGGCCGATCAACTTCCACCTCGACGCGCTGCGCAAGTTCGGCGCCGTCGTGGAGAAGCTGCCGACCGGCATCCGCCTCTCCGCGCCGAACGGCCTGCACGGCGCGCACGTGCACCTGCCGTACCCGAGCGTCGGCGCCACGGAGCAGACCCTGCTCACCGCGGTGCGGGCGAAGGGCGTCACGGAGCTGCGCAACGCGGCGATCGAGCCCGAGATCATGGACCTCATCGCGATCCTGCAGAAGATGGGCGCGATCATCTCGGTCGAGCCGAACCGCGTGATCCTCATCGAGGGCGTCGACGACCTCCGCGGCTACACGCATCGGGCCATCTTCGACCGCAACGAGGCCGCCAGCTGGGCGTCCGCGGCGCTCGCGACGCACGGCGACGTGTTCGTGCACGGCGCGAAGCAGGAGCACATGATGACGTTCCTGAACATCTTCAGGAAGGCCGGCGGCGCCTTCGACGTCGAGGAGCACGGCATCCGCTTCTGGCACCCGGGCGGGCCG